>JAYVXI010000159.1:0-40647 GCA_043785305.1 Limnoglobus sp.
AATTCCCGAGTGAAAATCCGTCGCGTCGTCGCCATGTGTAAACCCTCCTGCTGGAGAATACACCCTTAACTCCGCGCCCGCCAACCGTGGGGAGGTCCAATCCGCGCTTCGCAGAGCCTGCGCGGCGCGGCTAAACGAAGAAAGCGGTTTCTACTCAAGTAGCAGTGTTCGGCTCTCTAACTCCCCGGCCGCGTGCAACTCCCGCAGCACCACGTCGATGATCGCAGCGGATAGCTCGCTGACTACGATCATATGCCGCTCGCCCAAATGTAGGCGGACCCGCGTGCCCGGTACCCAATCTCCGACTGACGCGAGTTGCTGCGGGGTGGCGAAGAAGAGCCACCGCTTGTTGCTGCCAAAGTCGATTGTCACCTCGACGGTACACGTCAACGGATCAGTGATCTCGTCGTCGATGGAGTACGGTAACACTCGCAGGAACCTTCACAATTCTGCCGAAGCACGGCACGGCGTATCGGATCGCAACGTGAATCTCGCGAGTGTGGCCCCGCGCTTCGCTACGCAGAGCCTTCGCGGCGCGGCTAAACGCCGGAAGGCGTTCCGGCCTCGAGTTCGGCTTTTCGCGCCTGGAGGATTGTCAGCTTCCTCTTGAGACTGCCGATCTCGGATTTGATCTTTCGCAGTTCGGTCGATTTTTTCTTGCTGCTTAAATGTTGCGAGCCGAATTCCTCGGTAATGTACTTTTCGAGTTGGCCTCGCAAGATCCGGATGTACGGGCTTCCATGCATGGCACCGTTGCGATATTCGAGTTTGCCGGCTCGAATGCCGGCCACGATGAAGTCGCGACTCACCCCGTATTCCTTCTTGGCGGTCACATCGCTGAGAGTTCCACCTTTGAGACCCCATTCGCCATGTTCTGCCATAGGAACCTCTTCGGTTTAGCTTTTGCTTTGGAGTTCTGTCACGATGTTAGCGACGAGCTTCGGGTCGCTTTGTTGTACGATATGATCGATCCGACTCTGTGGCACGCCGAGTTTCAACATCGATGCCGCCACTGTTACCCACATTTTTTCCTTCTTCTTACCTTCGGCCAAGTACAACTCCGTCACTTGCTCGCCCAGCTTTTGAAGCAAGATCGAATCGCTGCTGGCGTAGTACCGCTTGATGATCCCTTGCTGATGGCGGGTAAAGTCGCCGAGTGCCATGTTGTCTCTCCGCTAGGTGTGGGCGATGCAATGTTTTAGCATAACACTCGTCGCACGCGTCGCGCATAAAAAAACGGGCTGCGACGTGTGTCGCAGCCCGTTTTGGCGTAGGCCTCAATCGCGATTAGTTACAGCCTTTGCTCGCACCGCAGCCGCCGCGGAGCTTGCCGAACAGGCCCTTGAGCAGGCCACCGCGTGCGCTACCGCACGTGCTCGCGGCTGCGTCTGGCGATGCGTACGACACCGAGGCAGCGGCTTCGCCACAACCGGCGGCGGCCATTTGCACGGTTTCCGTGTAGGCCACGTTTTCCGTGTAGTTCTCGGTCCGCATTTCCGTGACGCTCACGGTCGACATCACGGTCTTGGTACCGGTCTTCTTTTCGGTCTTGTAGCTGGTCACGTCGTGTTCGACTTCCTTCGTGACGGGAACCGTTTCGCAGACGGTCTTAGTAGCCGTCTTCGTTACGGGAACGCACTTCGCAACGGACACTTGAACCGTTGTGACGACGGGGACCGTCGTGTAGACCGTCTTCGTGGCCTTTTCGGTCACGGGAACGCACTTCATGACGGCAACGCTAACTTCCTTGGTCACAGGGTTGCAGACGTTGACAGTGCGGGTGCCCGTCTTTGCGACGGTTTGGTAAGTCGTCACCGGGACGGTGACTTGCTTGGTCACTGCAATGTTCACGTTGACGGTGCGGGTGCCGGTCTTGGTGACGGTCTGGTAGGTCGTCACTGGCGTAGTGACTTGCTTGGTGACGGGAACCATGACGTTGACGGTGCGGGTGCCGGTCTTAGCAATCGACTGGTAGCTGGTAACCGGGACGTTGATCGTCTCGGATCGCATTTCGCGATGCATGACGGTCTTTGTGACCGCGTGCATTTCCGTAACCGTTTGGCAAGCCATCGACGATGTCGGTGCTGCGTAAGAAGCGGAGGCATCGGAGCGACCGGCATGACGATGGAGCAGGCCTTTTTTGCTGCTACCGCATGGCGAACACGAAGCCGGGGCACAAGCCGTCGGTGCCGTACCGCATGGGTCGGTCACGACGGGGACCATCACGGTCTTGGTGACGGCGACGTTCTCGGTGTAGGTCTGTGGAACGCAAACCGTGAAGTTGCGGGTTTGGGCGGTCATCGTCGTAACGGGGACGGACTCGTTGTACGTGTAGGTCTGAGCTTGTGGCTGGCAGACGTATTCCGTAACCGTTCGCGTTTGGTTGGTCGTAACCGGAACCATCTCGTTATAGGTGTACGTTTGCGTTTGTGGCTGGCAGACGTATTCCGTAACCGTTCGCGTTTGGTTGGTCGTAACCGGAACCATTTCGTTGTAGGTGTACGTTTGCGCAACGGTGCTCGTGACGTACTCCGTGACCATCTGCTTTTGCATTTCGGTGACTTGCTTCATCACCGTGTACGAGTACTCTTGTTGCGAAGCTTGCTGCTGGTAGCTCGTCACCTGACGGGCTTCCATGGTGTTCTGGATTTCGTTGACGGTGTAGTTGTAAGTCTCTTGGCGGGACTTCTGCACGTATTCCGTGACGGTCGACTTTTGCTTGGTCACGACGGGAACTTGCACGTCGTAGGTGTACGACTCTTCCTTCGCGACTTGCTTCAGGACCGTAACGGGCACCTGACGGGTGCGGGCTTCGGCGCGATACTTGGTGACCGTTTGCGTGGTCATCGCAGGTGCGGCCACGGCAACGGGTGCGGCGCAGGCATCGCTGGCCGTCGCTGCATGTGCAACCGAATCGCCGCAAGCGGCGGCGACGGGGGCGGCACACGAGGCGGCAGCGCCGTGGCTACCGCTGCGGAACTTACCGCCGAATGCCTGGACTTGGGTAGAGGATGTTGCCATCCATGCAGCGGAACCGATCACCGCAGCAACGAGTACACGACGCTTCATCTCAAAAACTCCAAATAGTGGAAGACTAACTGGCCCCAACCCCGGAATGAGGCATGAGGGCAACGCCAATTGGTTGTCCATCTTCCCTGACTGACAGTATTGTTCCAGGCTGCCCCATTGTCTCAGGCTACCCAGACCTCAGTGAAGATAAGAAAGCCGTTCGCGATTGACAAGAAAAACTTTGCAATAACTGCGCCGTTTTTATGGGAATGTGTAACGATCGTGCGGACGAAGACTATCGCTGATGGATTGCGGACATAGTATTCCGTACGATTCCAGAACGGACGTTAAAGTCCGGAGCGCGGTTTACCGTGCTCTCTCTCTGCATTCCCGGAGGCTCGTTCATGACATCCCCCCAGAAATGGCTACTGATAGTAGCGGTTGCAGCGACTGTCGCGTCGCCGACTGCGAATATTTGTGCCGAAGACAAAAAAGACAACGATGGCTACGTCGCGTTGTTCAACGGCAAAGACCTGACGGGCTGGAAGATTCCCGAACCGCCGAGCGGCGAGTTCGCGAGCGTCGAGAGCAAGATGGTCGATGGGAAGGTCGTTGCCTTTATCGGCAAAACGAAGGCCGGTAAAGAAGTAACACTTTGGCGAGTCGAGGACGGTGTCATCATCGGCGGCGGCCCTGCGAGCCATATCTTCAGCGAGCGCGGCGACTACGAAAACTTCCACTTTCGCGTCGAAGTGAAGATCAACGACAAGGGCAACAGCGGGCAGTATTTCCGCACCGCGTTCGGCCCCGGCTTCCCGAAAGGTTACGAAACGCAGATCAACGCGACGCACACCGACCAAGTGAAAACCGGCAGCCTCTACCCCGCCGGTAGCCTTGCGAAGTACAAGAAAGAGATCACCGTGATGAACACCGCCGCGCATAAGCCCGACGAATTCTTCACGCAAGAAGTGATCGCCATCGGCGCGAAAATCACGATCAAGGTGAATGGCAAAGTCACACTCGATGCCTGGGAAGACCCCGACAAGACCTACAAGAAGGGCCACTTCGCACTGCAAGGCCACGATCCGGGGTCGATCATGACCTTCCGCAAAATCGAAGTGAAAGAGATCAAGTAGTTTCGACAGCGAACGCCCATGGACGACCGACCATGGGCGTTTACGGTTTGACGATGCGCTCGAATTCCACGTAGTCGGCACCGCGTGTAACGCCCTTGGTATCGACGGTGGCTTCGACGATTGCATCGCCGGCCGTCAGTGGCACATTGATCGTTGTGATGTTCGCGTTCACAACATTCGCCTTATCCACTTTCGTGTCACCGCACACAAACTGATAGCCGGTGAATGGCGACTTCGAGCGAATCGTGACGCGATACTCTCCGGCTACGGCGATCGTGGCGTGCCATTGTCCTTGGCTCTCGGGCTTCCAACCGGCGTTCGGCCCGCGCCAATCCTGGCGGCTCAGGCGGCTCGGGTTTTCCTTCTCGTGGCCGATACTCATCCGCGCCGGTCGAAAGCCGAGTTGCGTCACGTCGTCGAACCAACGAGCATAACCCGCTTTCAATTTCTCGACTTCTGCGGGCATCTTGGCCGCGAGATCGTGCTGCTCGAAGGGATCGTTTGAAATATCGAACAGCTCGTACTTCGGCTGCCACTTCCCGATACCGTCCCCCGCACCGAGCGCTTGAACGAGTTTGTATTTCGGCCCTTTTGCCGCGAACGCACGAAACTTCTCCGGTACGTCGCCGCGGTGCCACTGGAAGTAAAGCGTGCGTTCGGGCCACACTTTCGCATCGCCGCGAAGTAGCGGTAACAGGCTGCGGCCATCGACGTCGCTGGGTATCGCCGATTTCGTCGCTTCGAGAATCGTCGGCGTGAGATCGATGTGCGCAGTTTGCTCGACAACGCTGGAACCAGCAGGAAGCATCTTCGGCCAACGCACGTAACACGGCACGCGGATACCGCCTTCGTAGACCGTGCCCTTTCGGTTCCGCAGGCCCGAATTGAAGCGAATGCCACCTGGCCCGTTGTCGGTCAGGAAGATCACGAGCGTGTTGTCGGCGAGGTTACGGTCGGCGAGCGCCTTCATCATGCGACCAAAGTTCGCGTCGATGTTTTCGATCATCGCGTAGGCTTTGGCAATCTCATCGACTGCGACTTTCGGCCCCGCCCACGGCTGGCCGATCTTCGGAAACCCCGCCGGGGTGAGGTCGCGTTTAGCGTACGTTGCCGCCAGTTTCGCATCGACCTGATACGGCCCGTGCGGGGCGTTGTACGCCACATACGCGAAGAACGGCTTCGTGGCGTCCGCCTTCTGAATGAAGTCGATGGCCCCATCGGTGAAGACGTCGGTGCAGTAGCCTTTGGCGCGAAACTCCTGGCCGTTCTTGCGCAGAATCGGATCGAAGTACGAACCGCCCTCCGGTGGGTCCGATGGTTGCGCGATGCCACCGCCCTGACACCAGAGCGTCCGTTGAAAGCCGCGATCTTCGGGACGCAGCGGGTAGTTGTCGCCGAGGTGCCATTTGCCGAACAACCCGGTGCGATATCCCGAAGCGGCTAACATCTCCGGCAGCGTTCGCACGTCGGGCCGCATCAGCGAGCGCCCGAGGTATGTGTCGACGACGCCCGTGCGATAGTTGTACTTTCCCGTAAGCAGCGACGATCGCGTCGGCGAACAAACGGGCGACACGGAGAAGTTTTTGAGCCACACCGACTCTTTCGCGAAGGCGTCGAGGTGCGGCGTTTGCACGACGGGGTTGCCGTGGCAGCCGAGGTCGCCGAAGCCTTGATCGTCGGTCATTACGAGTAAAACATTCGGCGGATCCGCAGCCATCGCCGATGCGAGCGAGATCGCCCAGAAGCCCCATGCGATGAAGAATCTCATACATCACCCTCGGTTGCATCGGTCGCGATAACGCTCATTCCAACATAAAATGCGTCTGCGAGCAACACGATGCGGATCGGTCTTCGCGTTCGACTGCTGTTGCCACCGGCGGTCTTGTTGGTGGGCATTGCCGCCGTCACTTGGTGGGCGGTCGGCGTGGCCGCGCACACCGTCGAACGCCAGATCGCGGCGCAAATCCGCGCCATCGCTCGCACCCTGAGCGGCCCGCCGACGTTCCCGCTGACCGATGCCGTGCTGAACCAAATGAAGGGCCTATCGGGCGTCGAGTTCGTGCTCGTCAATCGCACCGGCGAGCGGCTGAGCACGTTCCCCGATGCGAACATCCCACTGCCGACGAACCTCGCCGTGCCGTTGCAAATCGGCGATTCGGAGTTCCTGGCGGAGAAGGTGCAACTTCGCGCGCCGCACCCGAACGAAGGCGGCACGCTCTGGATTTTTTACCCCGATGCGTTGCGGCGTACGGCGGTCGGCGATGCGGTACGGCCTGCGCTTTGGCTCGGCGGCGTCGGCGGTCTCGTCGTCGTCGGGCTGACGATGCTGACATCGCGGCGACTCGTCACCCGCGTCCGCGACCTCGAACAGCGCACGCGGGATATTGCCGCCGGGGCGTTCGCGCCGATGCCGTTGCCGAAGACCGACGATGAACTGCGCGATCTCTGCCAATCGGTGAACGAAATGGCGCGGCGATTGGCCGATTACCGCGAACAAACGCAGACGACCGAACGCCTCCGCGTGCTCGGGCAGTTCTCGGGCGGGTTGGCGCATCAGCTACGGAATGCCGCCACCGGTGCGAAGCTGGCGATCGAGCTTTACCTCGGCGACACGAGCCAACGCACCGACGAACCGCTGCACGTGGCACTTCGCCAACTCGCGCGAATCGAGTTCAATTTGCGGCAATTCTTGAACCTCGGCAAACCCGCACAGGCGACCGCAGAGCCGTGCGATTTGCACGCGATTCTCGAACAGACCGTGCGGCTCGTCGGGCCGCAATCGCAGCACCTCGGCACGACGATAACCTGGGAACGCCCGACATTTCCGGCGGTGATTGCGGGCGATCCGAACGTGCTCGGGCATCTGTTTGGGAACCTGATCGCGAATGCGATCGAAGCGACGGGGAGTGGCGGGAACGTCGCGATTACTTCCGCAATTGGCGGCGACGGCCATCACCGAATCGAAGTCCGCGACGATGGCCCCGGCCCGCGTGCGGACATTGCCGCGAAGCTGTTCGAGCCATTCGTAACGGGCAAGGAGCAAGGCATCGGCCTCGGCCTTGCTGTCGCCCGCCAAGCGGCGGAGGTACACGACGGCACGCTGACATGGGAACGACGCGGCGCGGAAACGATCTTTCGCGTGGTGTTGCCACACGTTCGCGGTTCCGCAAAACAATAGTTGCCAGTAGACCGCACTCTATGACCACCTGGGAATCGCAACATGGCTGAAACGCTCGAATTTAAGGCCGAGTTGAAGCAACTGCTCCATCTCATCACGCACTCGCTGTATTCGGACCGCGAGATTTTCCTCCGCGAACTCGTCAGTAACGCCAGCGACGCGATCAATAAGTGTCTGTTCGATTCGCTCGAAAACGCCGATAAACTCGAAGACAACAAAGATTGGAAGATCCGAATCGCTGCCGACGAAGACGCGAAAACGCTGACGATCTCGGACAACGGCATCGGTATGTCGCGCGAACAAGTCATCGATCACCTCGGCACCATCGCGAAGTCTGGCACGAAGGCGTTCCTCGATGCGATCAAGCAGAAACAGCAATCCGATGCGCCGGGGCTGATCGGCCAGTTCGGCGTCGGCTTTTACTCGGCGTTCATGGTCGCCGACACCGTCACCGTCATTACCCGCACATTCGGCAACCCCAGCGAGGGCAGCAAGTGGGTATCCGATGGTCAAGGCAGTTTCACAATCGAAACCGTCGAGAAAGCGACGCGCGGCACCGAAGTCATCCTGACGCTCAAAGAAGACGCGCAGATGTTCCTCGACCCGTACAAGCTCAAGCAGCTCGTGCGGAAATTCTCGGACTTCATCGAGCACCCGGTGGTGATGGATTCGACCGAGGAAATCGAAGGGAAAACCGAAACGCACGAGGAAACGATCAACAATCGCAAGGCGATCTGGCTGCGTCCGAAGAACGAAGTGAAGCCCGAAGAGTACGACGAATTCTACAAGCAAGTCAGCAGCGACAACGTCGCCCCCGCAAAGGTAATGCACTTCAGCATCGAAGGCAGTACCGAGTTCAAGGCACTCTGCTTCATACCGGCGCAGAAGCCGTTTTCGTACGACTGGCAGGAGCCGAAAGCGGGGCTGCGGCTGTACGTGCAGCGCGTGCTGATTATGGACAAGTGCGAGGAACTCCTGCCGCCGTACTTGCGGTTCGTGTCGGGCGTGGTCGATGCCGCCGACTTGCCGCTGAACGTGTCTCGCGAACTGCTCCAGCAGAATCCGCACCTCGAAACCATTCGCAAGAACGTCGTGCGGAACGTGCTGTCGGGCCTCGATGGCCTGAAGAACATGGATTACGAAAAGTACGTGACGTTCTACCGTGGCCTCGGTTCGATGTTGAAGGAAGGCCTGGCCCGCGACTGGGGCAACCGCGATAAGGTGGCCGACCTGTTGCTGTACGAGTCGATGAATACCGAGGCCGGTTCGTACACGACGTTCGCGGACTACGTGGCGAAGATGCCCGAAGGCCAACCGCAAATCTTCTTCCTGACGGGCGAGAACCCCGAACTGCTACGCCGTTCGCCGTACCTCGAAACCTTCAAGGCCAAAGGCTACGACGTCCTCTTGATGAGCGAGCCGATCGACGAGTTCGTGATCCCGCAATTCGGCGAGTACAAGGGAAAGAAACTGCAAGCCGCCGACCGCGGCGAGTTGAAGGAAACCGGCGACGACATCCCGGCGGAAGTAGCCGAGTCGTTCGCGAATCTGATGAGCGCCCTGAAGATGAAGATCGCCGAGACTTCCGATGTGCGCCTGACGAAGCGGCTCACCGAGAGTGCGGCGTGCCTCGTGGCGCAGGCGGGCGGCATGACCGCGAACATGGAACGGCTGATGCGAAAATACGGCGAACAACCGGCCGAGAACAAGCGTATTCTGGAGTTGAACCCCGAGCACGACGCCGTGAAATCGCTACGGGAGATTCATACCGCGAACCCCGACGACCCGAGAGTCGAATCGTTCGCACGGTTGTTGCTCGATCAGGCTGTGATTGCCGAAGGCTCGAAGATCCTGGACCCCGTCGGTTTCGCGAAGCGAATCAACGACTTGATTACGGGGCAAGCGAAGAACTGATACAATCGTTCCCGCCCCGCATTCAAAACTATTGCCAATCTGTTAGTGGAGCGATTTCCACAGCAGATTGGCTTTCATTTTTGTAAGCGTGCTAGGAATGGTGAGGTATATGATGTTGTGCCTTCAATTTGTCTAACCGGCGCAAAACCTTCAATCGCGCATTTGGGTAGCACCGGACGATTCAGTGTAGGCTGGAAAACCCAGGCGAAACTGCGGGACTATTTCGACAAATTCTTCGCGCAGTTCCTGGACTCCGTTCTAGCATTGGGCAGAGTTAACTACTTAACTTGTCACCACCGCATGGAGCAGAACGATGCTCAGCTTGACGATACTTTCCCTGACAATCGCTTTGACCCTCGCATCGCTCGCCATCCTGTGCGTCGTTGCGACTCGCGAATCGGTACTCAGCCCGGCAATGGTCAACCCGTTCTGCACGCCGACCGTCACCGACCCGACCTCGGAGACGATGCCAATCTCAGCGATGGACAACACGCTCGCCGGCGACTGGCAGACGGTCGAACTCTCGAACCTGTCGCACGTCGAAGACTTGCTGGACAATTTGGAAATTCACAACATCCGCCACAAAGAAGTCGAAATCCTCGGTAACGACAAGTTCGTCGTCCGCTGGCGTTGAGATCGCGAAACGCACACGCAACAATCGGCCCGCGAGGTTACCCTCGCGGGCCGATTGCATTTCCGGGTATCTTCACCGTTCTGACCTTTTGTTGTTGCCTTACCGCGAGAGGGCTTTTACATTCGCAGATTACCGGAGTGAGTCACGACCGCGAATGCGAATGGAGCCGACATGCCTGGCGATCTCACGATAGCTCAACGACCCGGCGAGAACAGCGTGCGCAGAAAACTCTGCACCATGATGTTCTTGCAGTTCTTCATCTGGGGGGCGTGGTTCGAACTCGGGTTCGATTACATCCCGAAACTCGGTTTTAACGGCGACTGGCAACTCCCGCTGATCTTCGGCGCGTTCAACGTCGGTGCCCTGGTCGCGTTATTCTTCAGTACGCAATTTGCCGACCGCAAGTTCGCCGCCGAGAAGTTCCTGGCCTTCAGTCACCTCATCGGCGGGCTGGCGATCCTCGGCTTGTACTTCGTGAAGCCGGAAACCGACGCGGCAGGGAAAGTCACCGAGGCGGCGGCGAACGCGGTGTTCTGGCCGTTCTTTTTCCTGATGTTGCTCCACTCCATCTTTTACGTGCCGACCGTGTCGATCACAAATTCGATCGCCTTCGCGAACCTCCGCAGCCCTTCGACGCAGTTCGGTCCGATTCGCCTTTGGGGTACCATCGGCTGGATCGCAGCGAGTTGGCCGTTCATTTTCATCCTGATCGACTGGGCAAAAGTGCCTGCGTACAACTCGCTTCCCTTCTTCGATTGGGTCGGCAAGGCGCTTGGCACTTCGGTCAAAGGGGCCGACGCGATGGACCTCAAGCGGTCGATCTTCCTCGTCGCGGGGGTCGCCTCGCTAGTACTGGCCGCGTTCAGCCTGACCCTGCCGCACACGCCGCCCAAACCGGCGGTCGAAGGCGAAGATTCGTTGGCGTGGCTCAAGGCGATGAAGCTGCTGAAAAACCCGTTCGTGGCCGTGCTGTTCCTCGTGACATTCATCGATGCCGCCGTACACCAGAGCTTCTTCTACTGGACGTTCACCTTCCTCGGGCCGACGGCCGACGGCGGCGTCGTGGACATCGGCGCGAACTGGGTCGGGCCCGTTATGAAGATCGGCCAATTGGCGGAAATCATCACGATGCTGTTCCTCGGCTACGTCCTCAAAAACTTCGGCTGGCGGACGACGATGATCGTCGGCGTACTCGGCCATGCCGTCCGATTCGCCGTGTTTGCGTTCTATCCCGAGCAAGTCCCCGCCATTCTCGTCAACGTGATTCACGGCATCTGCTACGCCTTCTTCTTCGCCACGGTTTACATCTTCGTCGATGAGTTTTTCCCGAAGGATGTGAGAAGTAGTGCTCAGGGGCTGTTTAACGTGTTGATCCTGGGCGTCGGGCCGTTCGTCGCGAATTTCGCTTGCGGCATCCTCAAGACGCAAAACACAACCAAAGACGCACTCGGCAAAGACGTGCTCAATTACCCGGCAGTGTTTCAGGTCTCGATGATCGCCGCGCTCGTCGGTTCGGTGCTATTATTGCTCTTCTTCCACCCGCCGAAACAGCCAGTTGGCAGCACTGCCCCTCAATAATCTCAAAGCCCAGGGATGATGGTCCCTGGGCTTTTCACTGTCCCTGGGCTTTTCACTGTTCCTGGGCGTTTCACCGTCGCACTCGATCGCGGCGATGGCAAGGCGTTCGTGGGCAACATCGGCACGGGACGGGGCATGGCATTCTCGCGAGAGTGTGTGTCAACGAATAAACCCCGGCGATGTCGCCGGGGTTCGGGGTTTTCGTCGGCGATTACTTCTTCACTTGATCCTTCGGGATGTCGGCGAGTTCGACCGACACCGCCGCGTAATGGCTGAACTCCATGCTGAAGCTCGCTTGGCCCTTCGTGGCACTTCGCAAGTCGCTCGTGTAACCGAACAAGTTCGCGAGCGGGATCTTCGCCATCACCTGCGCGACGCCGTTGTCTTCGCTGGTTTCCTCGATCACGCCACGCTTACTGCTGATGTTACCGGCAATCTGGCCCTGGTAGTCCTTCGGCGACACGACCACGACCTTCATGATCGGCTCGAGCAACTGAATGCCCGCCTTCGTCTCGGCTTCGCGGAACGCTTCGAGGGCGCACAAGTAGAACGCATCTTGCGACGAGTCGACGTCGTGCATCTTGCCGAAGTGGAGTTCAAACTCCAAGTCGACGAACGGGAACGGGTACTTGTACCCCTTCTTCGCCGCTTCGCGGAGGCCTTCTTCCACGCTCGGGATGTACTGCTTGTCGATCGACCCTTGCGTGATGCTGTTCACGAAGTAGACGTTGTTCGGGTCGGGCTTGATCTTCGGATCGTTGAGTTCCTCGATTTCCTTGATCTTTTGCTCGACCTCTTCGGGCTTCAACGGCGCGAACTTCACTGCGATCACGGCGAACTTGCCGCGGCCACCGGTCTGCTTCTGGAACTTGTACTCGAAGTCGACCATGCGTGCGAAGCACTGGCGGTACGCCACCCGCGGCTTACCGAGTTTCACCGAGTCCAAGTCTTCCTGTCGAATGCCGACGGCGCGCTTCAGCTTCTCGATCGAAATTTCCAAGTGAAGCTCGCCCATCCCGCTGAGGATGGTTTCCTTGGTTTCGTCGTCGGTGTGCGTTTTCAACGTCGGGTCGTCGCGAACGAGGCGGTTGAGTGCCTCGCCGACCTTGCCCGCGTCGAGCAACTTCGAGAACGTCAGTGCCTGCGCGATCACCGGCTTCGGGAACTGGATCGCTTCGAGCGCGACGGGACTATCCGGGTCGCTGAGCGTGTTCCCGGTGAACGTATCCGCGAGGCCCATCGCCGCGACGATGTCGCCGGGGCCTGCCTTGTCGAGCGAAATCCGCTTGTCGCCCATCATGCGGTAGAAGCGTGCGATCCGTTCCTTCTTGCCCGTGGTGGTGTTCAGGTAGTTCTCGCCCGGTCGCAGTTCGCCGGAGTACACGCGAATGTACACGAGGTCGCCGTTCGTTTCGGCAACGGTCTTGAACGCCAGTGCCGACAACGGCTGCGACGGGTCCGGCGTACGAATGACGACTTCTTTCGTCTTCGGGTGGGTCGCCACGATCGGCGGGCGCTCGGTCGGGTTCGGCAGACAGTCGACGACGAGGTCGAGCAGATGCTGCACGCCGTGATAGTGCTTCGAGCTACCGCAGTGGACCGGCGTGAACAAGTTATCGAGCGTCCCCTTGCGGAGTGCTTTGCGAATGAGATCATCCGAGACTTCTCTGCCTTCGAGCACGGCTTCCGTGACTTCATCCGAAGCGATCGAGATGCCATCGAGCATCTGTTCGCGTCGCTTCTGTGCCTCGGCCAGATACTTTTCCGGTACGGGGACGGTGAAGAACTTGCGGAACGTTTTGTCCGTGAGGTCGCGCGTGATCAGTTCCATCTTGATCAGGTCGATGATGCCTTCGAGCGCTTCATCTTGACCCGCCGGGATGGTGACGACGACGGGGTTCGCACGCAGCTTCGTCTTCATCTGCTCGACGCAGGCCCAGAAGTTCGCGCCCATGCGGTCGAGCTTGTTGACGTACGCCAACCGCGGCACCTTATACTTGGTGGCCTGTCGCCAAACGGTCTCGGACTGGACTTCGACGCCACCCTTGGCGCAGAACACACCGATCGCGCCGTCGAGGACGCGCAGCGAGCGTTCGACTTCAGCGGTGAAGTCGACGTGGCCGGGGGTGTCGATGATGTTGATGTAGATCGGGTTTTCGTCGCGGTCGGCCCAGTCGATCGACACGGCGGCCGAGTTGATCGTGATCCCCTTCTGGCGCTCGAGCGGGTCGAAGTCCGTAGTGGTATCGCCGTCGTCGACGTCGCCGACTTTGTGTTTGGTGCCGCTGTAGTACAGAATCCGCTCGGTAGTAGTCGTTTTCCCAGCGTCCACGTGGGCCATAATTCCGATATTGCGTACGTTATCGAGCATCGCGTCGGCCGGTCCGAATAGCGGTCCGGCTCCTTCCAGAAGGAAATCGGTTGCGAACTCCCGTGGGTCGAACGACCCGAACGGGCGGGAACAAGAGCCACCTGCACCCTAGACTTCGGCAGAAGCCATTTTAATAGGAGCCGAGAGCCGAACCGGAAGTTCGACCCGCCGCGCAAACCATTAGTAGACGATCTTATCGGAGAACCGAAAACCGTCCACCGCGCAAGCTGCGAAGGATCGGAGAAGCAATTCATGTCGCCCGTCTGTTCGGCTCCGTTGTCAATCGCATCCACTCCGCTCGATACTTCGCGAATGCCTTGCGCCCGACGGATGTAAGGCGATATTCGGTCAGCATTTTTCGATCGACGATTTGTTTACTTTCTTCCACGTAACCCGACGCGACCAGCCGAACCATATGCGCCGAGAGGTTTCCGCGCGTCAACCCCGTGGTGCCGAGCATGAAATTAAAGCTGGCGGCACCGCATTCGTTGAGCACGGACACGATCACCAACCGGGCCGCTTCATGAATCACGGGATCGAGAACGATCGATTGAGCGTCGCTCACAATCGCACCTCCTCGCTTGCGGATTCCGCATTCTGAAGAGCGGATTCGCGTTGCCATCGAACCCAACGGAAGTGCAAGCAAGCGGTTCCCACGATCACCATCGGAAACGTCGCAAGACAAATCGGTGCCAAATGCCAGGCTTGGAATGGGAACGGCAGATACGCCAATGCCACGGCCGCCGCGAACAGGAGATCCTCCCAGAAACGGAACATCACAAATCGGAGCACGAAGAAACCTACCATGGTAAGTGGTCCTACGCTGAGGACCGCGATGATCGCCGACTGGGACGGACGGCCTACATGAAATAAAAATCCAAAACCGATGAAACTAAAAACAGTAGCAAGCATCGCCAATGCACGAACCCGGCGAGACGGTGGCTGCTGCAAATCGAATTGGTTCCGCACATAAACGGAACTCCGCGATCGCTGCCGCTTCAACCAACGCAGCGATAGGAAAAACCAAGCAATGAATCCGTAAATTGCGACGTTGACCACGATCATCTTACTCGTGTCGCCTGAACCGTCAGCACTGTGGGTCCATCCCGCGTGTTGCACGACGAGAACAGTTTCCACCAGGCAGATGAATGCCGCAATGTTGCCAGTGATGATCGCCCGCGACGCATCCTGGAGCCGCCGTGCTTTCTGGGCCGACTTCGCAGCGGCGAAGTAGTTGCGCATTTGTTCCGGCGTCGGGAGCGCGTCGGTAGTCGCGGCGTCATGCATCGGAAGTCCTCAGGCGATGATTGCAAACTAGTCTGTTCCACAGACTAGTCTACTCAAGACGCGGGAATATGTCAATCGCTACGCCCAACGGCCAAGTAAATCGGTCGGTTAATCTCATTTCCACATCGAGCGATCCGGCCCATCCGCTGAGACTTTGTTTGCTTCTTCGCATTTTCCACCGACGCGCCGTGCCGCTTCCCCCAGATAAGATGACGACGGGACCGGGGGACGTGCGGAGAGGTGCCGATGCCGAATGTCGCGATCCGTGGGGTGATTGCCCGGCTTTGCCTCGGTTTGGCCGAAGTGCAACCCGATGCGGAGCTACTGGAAAACTACATCGCCAATCGCGATGAGGCGGCGTTTGCGTTGCTGGTGCAACGGCATGGGCCGAAGGTGTTTGCGGTCTGTCGGCGACTGCTCGGGCAGCATCAGTTGGCGGAAGATGCGTATCAGGCCACGTTCGTGGTGTTGGCGAAGAAAGCCCATACGATTCAACCGCGTTCGGCGGTCGGGGGGTTCCTGTATGGTGTGGCCCGCAAAGCCGCTTTGGAGGCGTACGCCGTGAGCCGCCGTCGCAAAGAAACGCTCGTCGAAACCGTCCCCGATTCCCCCGCCGCACCTGCGACCACTGCCGATAGCGATGTCCTCGCGATGCTCGATGAGGAGATCGCGAACCTTTCGGACGCCTACCGCGCCGCCGTCGTGTTGTGCGAACTCGATGGCGTCGGTCGCGCGGAGGCTGCGCGGCAACTCGGCATTGCCGAAGGCACGCTGTCGAGCCGACTGGCCGCTGCCCGCAAACAACTCGCAACCCGGTTGAAGGCGCGCGGCGTCGTCTTTTCTGCCGGGTTAATGTCCTCGCTGGCGATCTCCGCAAATGCCGCGATCCCGCCCGCAATTGCATCGGCCACAACCGCCGTTTCCCTTATTGCTACAGGAGTGTTGCGTACCATGTTGCTCGCAAAATTCAAACTCGTCACCACCGTGTGCATATTGATGACCGCGCTCATCGGTATGAGTACCTTCGTGCCAAAATCCAGCATGGAGGCGAAAGCCGCCCCCGTGCCAAAGGTGGAGAAAGATGAAGGCTTGTTGTGGATGTTCCACAAGAAAACGAGCACGCTGACTGCCTACCGGCCCGATGGCAAAGGAGCGAAAACGATCGCGATCCAGGATGGCAAACATTTCCTTGGCTTCACGGCACTGGGCACGAAAATCCTGTTTGCTGGCAAGAATGGCAAACTCGCGGAACAGAACGTGACGGACGGCCTGACGCTGCACTTGCGCGATGTCAACGACAGCGTCGAGGGAACGGACACTGGACTCGCGTATCAGGAGTACGATGAATTTATCCTGTCCCCAGATGCAAAAAGCATCATGCGAACCAGGGTCAAGCAATCGGATGAGGCCAATCCCGAAAAGAAACTGCGATTTTCAAATGTTCTGTTCGACCGTGCATCCAAAAAGGAAACCAAATTCGACCTGCCCGAAGATCACCAAGTCTTGCATCCATTTCCCGACGGATCGGGCTGGATGGTGGTTCAGTACAATCTGGGTCGCGATCCAAAATTGCCGAACTACCGCAGGCACAAGCTCTCGAATAACGGCAAGTTGAAACCCGTCAACGATAAGTACACCTTTTACGGACTGAGCTTTTCACCGGATGGCAAGACGCTGGTCGGCAGCGGGTTTCGGCTTCCCGCCAAGGCGGATGAAGAAGTGAAATTCGCGAACTACAAGGTGAATGCGTCCGATTTTACCGTTACGGAATTGAGTTCATCGAATAACGGCGCGGATCTCTCGGGCTTCTGGTGGTCACCGAATGGAGATCGGCTGGCCAAACTCAATTTCCAGTTCAAGGACAATGTTTCGCGCGATAGTCAGTTGACGCTTTACGACGCAGACACAAAAAATCCGCGGATACTACTCACGATCCCGAACTATGGGCAGCAGACGAACCTGCTCGGCTGGTTCCCGACGATGATCGAAATTCCGAAGCAGCCGATTTTCGCACCGTTGCCGAAGGTGAAGGTAAAGCCTTCGGAAGGGGTAATCGTTCTTTCGTCGTTCGGTGCAAAGAACCAAATCGAAATCGTCAAACCCGACGGTACTTCGTACCGGGTGCTCAACCTGTCAAGAAGCATCCGGGAGGCGAAACTGTCGCCCGATGGCAAACGCATGGCATACGTCGAGATGCTTGAACAGAAACCCGTTCTTGTCGGTCAGAAGCCGAATACAGGCTGGGTAGGAATGAATATTTGCTGTTTCGATCTCGAGGCGAAAGCACCGGAGGTGCAGACGATTGCCGAGGGCGTACACAATGCATTTCTCTCGTGGGCACCGAATGGCCGTCTTTACTTCTCGCATGTCGACCCCGACAAACTCGAAGAATCGCAGAAACCTGGCGAGTTCGTGCAATCGCAATGTTGGTCGTTCGATTTCGCCGCGAAGAAGAAAACGCAAGTCAAACTGCCGGCGGAACAAATCATCTGCGACATCTCGCCAAATGGAAAGGCTCTGCTCACTCGCACGTTACGCTTGGACACGATGAAACAATCCTTGTATCGAACACCGCTCGACACACTCGAACCCCAAATCGTATCCGACGAGCATTATCCTGCGATTGGTGCTCGATTCTCCCCAGACGGCAAGCGAGTGTTGTTGACGAGGGTTACCGGTTCGGTGAAAGACGCTTCCGTCAAAGGTGTGTACGTGCTCGATTTGGCAACGCGAAAAGAATCGCAGATCCGACTGCCGAAAGAACTGGAAGCATCGGCATTCCACGAAGCGTGCTGGAATCCCGATGGTACGAAGATCGCCATCTGCTGGTACGAGGCCATTCCCCAGCCGCGCGGCGCGCCGATCATCGCACCTCCGGGCGGTCCCGCACCGCAATGGGTGGCGACCCGCATTACTGTTTGCGACGCTGATGGAGCCAACGCGAAGACGATTGTGAAGCGGGAATACAACGAGACGATCACAGGGCTTCAATGGGCAGCCGTAACGCTGGAACCGGAAAAGCCAGCGGAAATTCCACAGCCGATGGCTGAACTGCTGGTTCCCAAGCTCGGGAGTGGCGTATTTGCCGAGCGCGAAGCGGCACAGAAAGAACTGCGAGCACTCGGATTGGCGGCGTTGCCTGCACTGAAAGCAGGGCTACAGAGTAGCGACCCCGAAGTCGTGTTGCGCTGCGAAACCCTCATCGACCGCATTGGCAAAGACGATGCGGAGGCATTCGCGAAAGCGTACCTTGCGGACAAAGATTTCACGGCGAAGTTCGATCACGCGATCTGGACTCGCTGGGCGAAACTCATCGGCGACAACCGCGGTAGCCGCGAACTGTTCGCGGAAATGCTGAGCGCAGACGGGGCCGCCGTCGCGCTGGCATACATGGCCGACGCAAAGCCGAAAGACGCCGCCGAACGCTATCGCGTCGAGTTACGAAAGATCAGTTCGCGAGTTTACCCGAGAACATTGTTATCGCAAAGTAGCACCATTGCGATGTCCAATCGCACACTCGTTGGTGAAGCGAGCTTGGCCGCATACATGGGAACATATGAGGGTACCGGCGACGCGGTGAAACTTCGGTATGATGGTAGCTACCCAGAATTCGAGTATGAAGCCGATTTGCTACACACGTTCTGTCAGATGCCTTGGGTACAACAAGGCTCAGTGTGGCCTGTAGGCATACTCGATTCTTCTCAACCTAAACCGCTCGAAGGCGAATCGCTGAAACGCGGTTACCGAATGCAGAAGCCGGGTTGGAAACTGTACGTTGCATCGCTCGCAGTCCGCAGGAATCCGCGTTCCGTTCGATCGGGATTACAAGGGTTCAACGGATACAAAAGCGATCTGCTCGACGTGGCCAAGTCGATCATTCGGAATCCGAAACTTCCATCGACTTGTCGAGTCATGGCGATACCGATACTCGGGGAGTGTGAAGCATTCGATTACCTCCCAGACATCGTCGCACTGCAAAATGACAAGACGTTTGTCGAGAGTGGTCCCCAGGTAAATGGTCGAGATGTCAGCGTGGAAGTTCGCGATGTGTCGATTGCCGTTCAGCTTCTGATGCACAAGCAATCGCTGGCGGATTTTGAATTTTTCGTTGCAAAAGCTGCCGACGAACAAGCGCGAAAGCTCCCAACATGGCAATACATCACGAAAATCACGCCTTCCCCGATGAGGCCTCGCGCACTGCGGCGCACGCGAAAGCCCTTGCGTTCTTGAAAACGGCGAAGAAGCCGGAATCGGTGAAGGTGATGCTCTCGAAACTGAAAGCCACGGCCGCGCCCGTACAGGCTGTGATGATGTTGGGCGAGCCGATCGATGTGAAGTTTACGATTGCGAATCCGACCGACCAAAATTGGCGGGTGCTGGTGGGTGGCAACGATCGCAATCGGCTCGGTCGCCCGAATTCGTTTCAGGTGGACGTCGTCGGACCCGATGGCAAAGCCGTGCCGCAACCCGATTCGGGTATGGACATGGGCGGCATCACGAGTTCAAAACCGTTGACCGCGAACGGAGAATACACATTTCGGTTGTTCCTCCCGCATTGGGCGACCTTCGCGAAAACGGGCGACTATACGATTGTCATTCGCCGCAAATTGCAAGTCGTACCCGACGACAACAACCATGCGTTCGGCCCGAATGCGAACGAACTCGATTTCTCGGCCACGACGAAGATTCAAGTCGTTGCGGCGGACGCGGGCCAATTCGGGGTATTGATCGCGAAGCTCGGCAAATGGACGGTGGATCGCGAATCGCCCGAACGCGAACGGGCTACGCAGATGTTGAGAGCGATTCGCGACCCGCGAACCGTACCTTACTACATTGCACTTTCTAAACAGCCGCACCACGAACCCCGGATGACGGCGTGCCAGGCGCTTGCGGACTACGGAACCGATGAGGCGTTCGAGGCACTCAACGCAATGACAAAAACGACGAGTGCCGACCTGCGCGGCAGCGCCACGACGGTGAAACTCGAAGAATCGTCTGCGGCGGGCGTTCGCGGTTTTGCCGTTCACGCGATTGGCAAGAACCCACACAAAGACGCGCTTTCCACGTTGTGGACATTCGCAGGCGATGCCGATTACGCGATCCGAATCACGGTGCTTCACAAAGCGGCGGAGATCGAGACAGCCGAAGCCACAGCGATCGTCGAGGCGATGACCGAGGACGCCAACGCAACCGTGCGCGACGAGGCGAATCGCTACAAGAGCGAACGCGCGAAACGCGGGAAATAGTCCAACGCCTTCGACCCGGTATCGGCCATTTCCACACCTTTCCACGGCAATTTCTCTCGCGAATCAATCCGGCTTGACACCCTTCTTCGTTACCGCCATAAGTCTGCAACTGTTCGGCCTCGGCTGGTGGGGGAATCATTCCCGCCGGGTATTTGGGCGAAACGGGTGGCACGAAGTTGCGGCAACTTCCCCACCCAAATCGCCCAGAATTGCCAAATGGAATTCAACGAAGGAGTATCGAAAATGACAGGATTTACGCGACGGTGGATTCGGTTACTCGCGGTGATTGCGGTGGCGCTCGTCGGTCAGTCCGCACGTGCGGGTTTGTTGCCCGTTACCGTGACGACCGCGACCGAAGGCGACAAATTCCGTTGGACGTACGCGATCGTGCTACCGACCGATTCGCAATTGCGTTCGGGCGACTACTTCACGATCTACGACTTCGCGGGCTTGGTTACGCCGAGCAATAGCCAGCCCGATGGTTGGACGTATTCGAGCGCGAACGTCGGCCCGGTGCCCGATGGCGTCAACCCGAACGACAATGCCGCGTTGCCGAACTTAACGTGGAAATACACCGGCCCGACGCTATCGAGCGGGCAGACGGGCCTCGGTAACTTCTGGGCCGTCTCGGAATTCGGCGATGCGACGAACTCGTTCTTCACCGCACGCACGCACCGTACGGCCGATGGCCGCGTCGATACGAACATCACCGACACGGTAGTGCCCGTGCCGACATCGACGCCGAACCCGAACCTCGTGCCGGAACCCACAACGCTCGCGCTCGCCGGTTTGGGCCTACCGCTCATGGGCTTGGTTCGACTCATCCGCCGCAAGCGCACGAGCTAGTTTCCAACTGCGGTTGACACGATTTAACGTCTCGCTTACTGTTCCACCCGCGAAACGAATGCGACTCGGATTCACATACAGGAGGATCGAAACGATGATTCGCGCAAAATGGATGACGCGCTTATTGGCCGCAGCCGCGGTGGCCGTGGCAACCGGTGCGACGGCGAATGCGGGCCTACTACCCATTGCGGTGACGGTCACGCCGGAAGCCGATAACTTCCGCTGGACGTACGCGATCGTACTGCCCACCGACATGAAACTCCAGTCCGGCAATTACTTCACCATCTACGACTTTCACGGCTACGTGCCGGGCGGCGAATCCGCACCCGAAGGCTGGACGTTCGGCGCGTCCAAAGTCGGCCCGACACCGGATCGTCTGAGTCCGAAAGACGACCCCGAAGCATTCAATCTGTCGTGGACTTACAAGGGACAGACGATCCCAAGTGGCCAAATTGGTCTCGGTAACTTCTGGGCCAACTCGACGTTGAGCGAAGTCAGCACCGCTTCGTTCACGGCACTCACGAACCGCACGTCGGACGGCCTCATCGATCGAAACATCACCGCTACCGATGTGCCGAAGGCCCCCGGTAGTACGAACCTCGTGCCCGAACCGACCACGCTCGCGCTCGCCGGTTTGGGCCTGCCGCTCGTCGGTCTGATGCGTGCGTTCCGACGCCGTAAGTAAACCGATTCGACTCGGAATCTTCGCGAGCCGACCCCAACGGGTCGGCTCGTGGCGTTGATATCCCGGTCTTGTAGCTGGGGTTGTGGCCCCTAAATTGCGTCACGGTGTCACGTGACGCTCAGGTCGTCGCAGGCTTTTTCGTAGCTCTGCTCCAGGTCCAGAGGGACGACGCGAACGGGCGTCAGCCATAGCGGTAGCGTCGGGAGTGGTTGGCCGACCGTCAGCGTATGCGACCAGGTTTCCAGGATCGCACGATCCCCTTTCGGAATCCACCGGCACGACGCAGCGTACAGGGGCGGTGGCACGGTTCCCATCGTTGAGTCGGAATGGCCGAGGAAGGCCATCAGTTCGGCGTACAAGTTGAATTGCCGCGTCGTCACCACGTCCACGATGCTGACCGCCACGCCCTTTTGCAGCAGGGCGGCGCACTTCGCTACGAAGGCATTCCGCTTCTCGGGCCGATCCTTGTTTGCGGGGCTAACCAGCTCGATGACCGCCACCAGCGTCCGGTCGCGCGATGCGTCGTAAATGCGAACTTCGTACTCGTCGTAATCCGGTATCTCCGTCTCGACGGCCACGCTCGGATGTACGTTCGGTGCCGATACATATCCGGGCGGAAGTTGCTTCTTCAATTGCTGGACGATTACCATAGGCCAACCTCCATGGATTTCCTCCCAGGTAACCCGACGACTGACGGGTGGTCGAAAGTGGTCGCGTAACGGCATAGCCTGGCCCCCTCAATGAGATTGTACCAACCACAACTACATTCTGATGTATTAGCTGGCCTCTGTGAGGCCGGTGGGGCATCTGTGACCCGTTCCGATCTGTAAGGCCGTCACTCAGCAATGTGTATCTTCATGAGAATATACATTATGGAGGGACGATCGTGATTCGCATCCGGCGTGCAGACGAGCGAGGCATCACCGACTTCGGTTGGCTGGATAGCCGTCATTCGTTCTCTTTCGGCGACTATCGCGATCGCAACCATAATTCGTTTCGTACGCTTCGCGTCATCAACGACGACCGCATCGCGGTGGGCGGCGGGTTCCCTTCGCACCCGCATCGCGACATGGAAATTTTAACTTGCGTACTGTCCGGCGAACTCGCACACCGAGACAGTATGGGCAACGGCACCACCATCCGCCCCGGCGAATGGCAAAAGATGACCGCCGGTACGGGCGTGATTCACAGCGAATTCAACCCGTCCGAGTCCGAAGCGGTTCACTTGCTGCAAATCTGGGTGATGCCGGATCGCAAGGGGCGGACTCCGGAGTACGAGCAAAAGTTGTTCACTATCGAGGACAAAACCGGACGTTGGCGAACGATCGCCTTGATCGATGGCCGCGACGATTCGTTGACGGTTCATCAAGATATGGTGTTGCTGGCAACGCGGTTATCCGCCGGCGATGTGCGAACGTACGCACTCGCACCGAAACGCGGTGCGTGGTTGCATCTCATTGATGGTTCGGTGAACGTGAACGGCTACGTGCTGTCCGCCGGTGATGCGCTCGCGATCGAAGACGAACCGACGATAAGAATTGAAGGAGTCGAGGCCGGCGAGGTGCTGCTATTCGACCTCGGGTAATACTCACCCCCCTAACATCTCGCGGCGGACTTCGTCGGGGGCGGGTGCGTAGGTGAGTGGCTCGATCGTGCTGGCGGCGCGGCCCTGGCTGAGGCTTCGGACGCGGTCGGCGTAATCGAACAACTGCCGCAGTGGTACGCGGGCCTCGACTTCGCTGAGATTTCCGCCTTCGGACTCGGAACGCAAAATTTCGCCACCGCGCTGACTGAGATCGCCGATCACGTTGCCGATGAAGTCGTTCGGCGTCGTCACGGTTACCCGCATGAGCGGTTCCATCAGTTGCATGTTCCCGTCCATCGCTTCGCGATACGCCTGTACGGCGGCCTTCGTAAACGCATCTTCGCTGCTCCATTGCGGGTCGAACTTCGCATCGGTAATCGTCGCCTGGACGTTCATCAGCGGGTAACCGAGTTCGCCCGTTTGGAGTGCGTCGAACAAACCGCGCTCGGCGGCGGCGGCAAACAACGCGGGCAAAATGTCCGACGCGACGCTGTTGTTGACGATCACTGGCTTGTCGGATTTGAAGTTCGTGAACGACACGCGGAGCTTCGCGAACGCCTGTTTGTCGCCCATGCGATCGACTTCGACTTCGACCGTCTTGCCCGATTTCATCATCTCGCGGAAGCTGACGCGGGGCTTGCCGACGCGGACTTTCAAGCGGAAATCGCGTTCGAGGCGGTGGCGCTTCACTTCGAGGTGTAGCGTGCCCATGCCGCTCATCAGCGTTTGTGCGGTGTCTTTCTCGACTTTCACTTTGAACGTCGGGTCTTCGAGTTGCAGCATCTGGAGCGCGTTCGCCAACTTGTCCTTGTCCGCGCCGCTTTCGGGTTCGATCGACTGGCTGACGACGGACTCCGCAAACGAAATCGCTTCGAGCAAGATCGGGTGCGATGTTTCGCAAAGTGTATCGCCCGTCGTCGTATCCTTGAGGCCGATGACGGCGACAATGTCCCCCGCCGGTGCCGATTCGACTTCCTCCAACCCGCGGGTCGGGTCGGCGTGAATGTGATACAGCTTCGCGATGTTCTCCTTGATATCCTTGCCAGGATTGAACGCCCGGGCGTTCGGCTTCAGCACGCCGGAGTAAACGCGGATGAAGAAGCGGTGCCCGTTCGGGTGCCACGCGGCCTTAAAAACGAGGCCGCAGAACGGCTCCTTCGGGTCGGGCTTGCGGATCTCTTCCTTCTTGCCCTTCGGATTCGTGCCCACGACTGGCGGGCGATCCAACGGGCTGGGCAGGTAATACAGCACCGCATCGAGTAGCGGTTGAATGCCGATATGCTCGCGGCCACTCCCCGCGAGCACGGGGTAAATTCGCCCCAACAGCGTTTGTTCGCGCACGAGTTCGCGGACCTTCACGGGGTCGGGATCTTGCCCTTCCAGGACGTTCGTCGTGATGCGGTCGTGCTCGTCCTTTTCGGTGAGCACATCGAATAACAGTGCCCGGTACTTCTGATACTCGGCCAGCGACTCTTCGGGGATTTCCGCGGTGCGAACGGTTTTACCGTAGTCGCCGGCATCGAAGAAGTAGGCCTTGCTTTCGATGAGATCGATGACGCCACGAAACGGCGTGGGGCTGTCTTTCGCGGAGCCGTACCCGATCGGGATCACGACCGGCGTGGGCCGACCGTGTGCCGCATAATCGGGCGTCAAGCGTTGGTGAATCGTCTCTAAGGTGCGCGCGAAGTTCGCGCCGACGACGTCCATTTTGTTGATGAACACGAGCCGTGGCACGCCGTACTTGTTCGCCTGCCGCCAGACCGTTTCCGATTGGGCTTCGACGCCTTTTTGGCCATCGAAAACCACGATCGCGCCATCGAGGACGCGCAAACTGCGTTCGACTTCCGCCGTGAAATCGACGTGCCCCGGCGTGTCGATCAGGTTGACGTTGTAGCCTTTCCACGGGAACGGAATGCACGCGGAGTAGATCGTGATGCCGCGTTCTTGCTCTTCAGGGTCGTAGTCGGTTTCGGTCGTTCCCTCGTCGACGCCACCGAGTTTGTGCTTCACCCCGGCGTAGTAAAGCAGGTGCTCGCTCGTCGTCGTTTTCCCCGCATCGATGTGCGCGATCACGCCGAGGTTGCGAACGAGTTTCAGTTCTTCGGTCGGTGAGGACTTAGCCATCGGAGACAATCTCAAAAAGTATCAGACCGCGCCTTGTTAGTCTTGTTAGCCCGACGCGCAAGCGAGGGAAAATCAATCGCGTTTCGCTATCATTTTAGAGATCGTCGACCGTTTGGAGTAACACAACGCAAAAACCCCCGATAACGATCGGGGGTTGCGCGGTTTCGATACTCGATGCCTACCAAGCGAAGTGGCTGAACGCCTTGTTGGCTTCGGCCATCTTGATGGTTTGCTCGCGTTTCGCCATCGCTTCGCCTTCTCGGCGGAAGGCGGCCATGAGTTCATCGGCGAGGCGGAGGTACGTCGGGCGACCGGCTTTCGCTCGGATCGCGGCGAGGATCCAGCGGATCGCCAGCGATTCTTGGCGTTTCGCCTTCACTTGCATTGGCACCTGATAGTTGGCTCCGCCCACCCGGCGGGAGCGCACTTCGAGTGCGGGCTTGATGTTGTTCAAAGCCTGCGTGAAGACTTCGATCGTTTCGATGTCGGGCATCCGCTTCTGGATTTGTTCCATCGCCTGATACACGACACGCGTGGCCGTGGACTTCTTACCGTCTCGCATGAGGCAGTTGATAAACTTGCTCATGAGGATCGAGTTGAAGCGGATATCGGGCACGAGCTTGTCGTAACTAGCGGTTCTACCCTTACTTGCCATTCGTCTATCTCTTTACGGATTGTGCCTGTTACCGGCGGCGTGTTGTCGAAACGCGATCGACGACAAAACCTCGGTTATTTTTCCTTCTTCGATCCATATTTCGAGCGGGCTTGCTTACGATCCGACACGCCTTGGCAGTCGAGGACGCCGCGGACGATGTGATAGCGCACGCCGGGAAGGTCGCGGACGCGGCCCCCACGAACGAGCACGATCGAGTGTTCTTGCAGGTTGTGGCCTTCGCCACCGATGTACGCGGTCACTTCGACGCCCGTACTCAATCGAACCCGTGCGACCTTCCGCAGAGCCGAGTTCGGCTTCTTCGGCGTCATCGTTTTCACGACCGTACAGACGCCGCGCTTCTGCGGGCAGCCTAGCATGGCAGGGTGTTTCGACTTCGACCGTTGCGGTTGTCGAGGCTTCTTCGTCAGCTGATTAATCGTCGGCATTCCGTACTCTCCACCACACGACCGTATATTTCGGAACTCACATTTAATGAACTTCGCTCGGCGACGCCAAGCGGTAGTGACGAATTATTTCCCGTGCCGCGACTTCGGAGAGCGGAAGAGCGTCATCATCGCCCGTAGTGATAGCCGCGCGGCTGGATCACAGCGTTCACGCTGTAACCGACCAGCGATGCCAATAGCAGCATCGCCACGATCAACAATATCCAGCCGCGAATTCGCTTGTGCATACTCATTTGTTCAACACTTCGTCGAGGTTCAGCAGTTGGTTGCAGAGCATCGTGTAGGCGGCGAGGTCGGCAGGTGCGAGTTTCGCGTTGGGCTTGCTTTCGCCGTAGGCGATCAGCTTCTTCGCTTCCTCGGGTTTCGCCTGAAACTCCGTACGCAGTTCCTTCAACGACTCGGTCACGATGCCCATTTCGGCGGGCAACAGCGAACGCGCCAACAGCCGTTTGGCGATGAAGTCCAGTCGCTTCTCGTCGGTATCGCCCGCGGTCAGCGCGTGCTCCGCAAGTACCCGTGCGGCTTCGACGAACTGCACGTCGTTCAGCGTGAGGAGTGCCTGCAACGGCGTGTTCGTGCGTTCGCGCTTAACGGTACACGTCTCGCGGTTCGGCGCGTTGAGAATCTCCATCGAAGCCGGTGGTGCGGCGCGTTTCCAGAACGTGTACATGCTGCGGCGGTAGAGTTTTTCGCCGCTATCGCGTTTGTAATCGCGGGTGTTGCTGCCGATCATCGCGACGGCTTCCCAGACGCCTTCGGGCTGGTACGGCTTGACGCTCGCGCCGCCGATCTTGCGTACGAGCAACCCACTCGCGGCGAGTGCATAATCGCGCACAGCTTCGGCATCCAGACGGAAACGCGGGCCGCGGCTGATCCACTTATTGCTCGCATCCTTTTCGAGTTTCTCCTTGGTGGTGACAGCCGATTGTCGGTACGCCGCCGATGTCACCAACAGTTTGAAGAACCGCTTGATGTCCCAGTCTGACTGGAAATCGAGTGCCAGCCAATCGAGGAGTTCGGGGTGCGTCGGGGCATCGCCGGTGACGCCGAAATCGCCGGAGGTGCGCACGAGGCCGGTGCCGTAAAGTTCCTGCCAGAAGCGGTTGACGTTGACGCGACTCGTCAGCGGGTGGTTCGGCTGGAGCAGCCACTTCGCGAAGCCGAGGCGATTCTTCGGCAACTCCGCGGGGAATGCGGGCAATGCGCTCGGTGTGGCGGGTGCGACTTTGTCTTTTCGCTTGTCGTAATCGCCGCGATTCAAAATGAACGCCTCGGCCATCATCGCCTTCTCGGCGGAGATGTGCGCGATCGTTCCCCGCGAGCGAATATCGATCTCCTCTTGCTGCAACTTCGCCTCGTCGGCGTTCATCGCGAGGTACGCGACATCGGTACTGGCGACCCACCAATCGTAAAGTTCATCCGTTTCCTTCGGCGTGCGCTTCTCTTTCGCAAGCAGTTCCGTGGCGTAACCGGTCTTGGCGATTCGTGCGATTTCCGGTCCCGTCAGCGTTTTGCCGTACAGCCGAAGGTCTTCGATCCCGACGTTCTGCACCCGCGCACCATCGGTTCGTTGACCAATGCGGAATGGCACCTTCGTGCGGATCGTGCTCTTGAGCGTGTTCGATTGCGTGTCGGTCGGCTGAAGCACGCCGTTGTGGTAAATCTTCACGCCTTCGGGTGTCGCCGAGCCGTCGTACGAGACGAACACGTGCGTCCATTCGTTCGGTTTCAGCGGTGTGCGGCTCACGACTTTGAGCGCATCGGCGGGGAAGTTGTTGATCAGGTGCATCCCGACTTTGTCGGCTTCCATCCACAGATCCCAGCCGCGATGCCCCTGTGCAGGCGTGTCCATTCTGGAGGCAATCGCCCCCATCGTTCCGCGTTTGGTGATCTTCACCCAACCGCCGATGGTGAAGCCTTGCTTCGTGTCGAAGTCGCCGACCTCGGGCAGTTCGACGCTCGCGCCTTGTTGAATCTGAAACGCCTTCGCCGCATTCTTGCCCTTCGTCCAATCGAAACCATCGGGGAGTGTAACCGGCTTGTTTTTGCCGTTCACGGTCAGGTTCAGCGTCTTGCCGGTGCCTTCGGTCAGCTTCGCGTGCAGTTGCAAATCTTCCGTTGGTACCATCGCACCGACTGCGGCAGGTTTGACATTTTTCAGCCACGTGTCGAAGTCACCGCGCGCGGTTTTCTTCCGGTCGAGCATCTTCGCGCGGACCGCAACGAGGTCTTTGCCGATCGCCGCGAAGCGCTTCTGATCGCCCGCGTTCGGCACCTGAATGATCGGTGGCGTGTCGGGGATGTTCCCGTCCATCGCGGCTTGCGTCGTGTTGTTGAAGAACGCGGACATACTGTAAAATTCGCGCTGCGAGATCGGGTCGAACTTGTGGTCGTGGCAGACGGCGCAACCGGCGGTCAGGCCCATCCACACTTGGTTCGCCGTCTCGGTCCGGTCCCGCGTGTACAGCACGAGATATTCCTCGGCAATCGCGCCGCCTTCGTTCGTCGTGATGTTGCAACGGTTGAACCCCGTCGCGATTTTCTGATCGATGGTCGCGTTCGGCAGCAGGTCGCCCGCCAGTTGCTCGATCGTGAACTGATCGAATTTCATGTTGGAATTGAAGGCATTAATCACCCAGTCGCGGTACGACCACATCTCGCGGGAGTTGTCGAAGTGGATGCCGTGCGTGTCCGCATAGCGGGCCGCATCGAGCCAGTAACGCCCGCGGTGTTCGCCCCAATGCACGGAGGTCATGAGCTTATCGACGTAGCGTTCGTAGTAATCGGGGGCTTTGTCGTTGACGAATTCCTCGACCGCCGCCGGGTCCGGTGGCAAGCCGACGAGGTCCAGCGACAACCGCCGTGCGATGGTGCGGCGATCCGCTTCGGGGGCGGGTTGCAGGCCGCGCTTTTCGAGTTCGGCCAACACGAAGTGATCGATCGGCGTGCGCGCCCAACCGGCGGTTTTCACGGCGGGCACCCCAGCTACCTTCGGCGCGATGAACGCCCAGTGCGGCTGGTACTCCGCGCCTTCGGCGACCCACTGCTTCAGCATCGCTTTCTGTTGCGGCTTGAGTTCCTTGTGCGAACTCGGCGGGGGCATCCGCTTCTTTTCGTCGTCGGGCAAAAACAGCCGTTCGACGAGCTTGCTCTCGTCGGGTTTGCCCGGCACAATCGCCTCTTTGTCGATCGCTGCCGCGCGGTCGTCGAGCCGCAACTTCGCCTTGCGTGCGGCGCTATCCGTCCCGTGGCAGGCGAAGCAATTCTCGGCGAGAATCGGCCGAATGTCGCGGTTGTATTCGAGCTTACCATCGGCGGCGCGGATCGCCGATCCGCCAGCGAGAATCGCGATCAGAGTGAGAACACGTGTCATCGGTGTCCCTTTTTTATCGGTGAAGAAGTTTCGGTTGTGTGATCGAAGGTTACGCCAATCCAATAGCGTTCGCCAGATTGTATGTGCTGCGCCATCGCATCGGCGGCCCCTGCTGCGTCATTCGCCTTGAGTGCGTCGAGTATCCGCATGTGTTCGTCGGCTTCGATAGCGAGCCGCGAGTAATCGTTCTGAGTGGCCACCCGTTCCCACGAACCATCGCGGAACGCCCGGAACAACAGCTTCAGGCGGCCAATTTCGCGTGCCAGCAGTTCGTTCCCACACGCCGCAGCGATCGCATCGTGCAAGCGACTATCGACTACCCGTGCGACCCGAACGAGTTCCGCGTTCGGCTCGTTGCAGCAGATCCGAATCCGGTCGATCGCTTCGCCGATCCCATCGAGCGATTCCAGCGTCATCTTTCCGCACGCCATCCGTACCGCTTCGCATTCGAGAATCCGCCGCACCTGGCAGACTTCGCGCACCTCGCGTTCGCCGACCCGCCGCACGATCGCGCCGCGGTTCGGCAACAGGTCGATCATGCCCACCGCAGCCAGGGCAATCAACGCTTCGCGAATGGGAGTCTGGCTGACGCCGTGACGTTCGGCTAAATCTTGTGCGACGAGCCGTTGACCCGCCACCAGCGTGCCGTTGAAAATCTCCGCAAGAATCGTGGACGTCAGCGCCTCGCGGCGCAGGCCATGATCCCACTTCGTGGTCGTTCGTTTCGGAGCAGTGATAATCGGCGTATCGATCACAAATCAACCGAAGAGAGTTCGAGGTAGGTAATACCAACTTAACGTATGACCCAAGGCGATGCGAACATTTTATAAGATCGTAGGCAACGAGTCTCACGTCGATGGAAACAGCGATTCTATCGACGCAGCGTTTGGGATGCGGACAACAAGTGCCAGCAGGTCGTCGGAACCGAGCGTGCCGATCCGCTCGAGATAGGGCTTGGGCACTGTCCGATACTTGCTTTCCAATAACGCGATTGCGACATCTCGAAGGGCCTTCTCCTTGCCGACTACGATGCCTTTTTCAATGCCTCGTTCGATACCTCGTTCGAGGCCTTCTTCGCGGCCCTTTTCGATACCTTGTTCGATACCACGTTCGATACCGTGGTCGTATGGCGTCTTGTTCATCGCGTGAATCCTCGAGTACGGTTCGGCCTTGGTGATTTCCTGATATCGCTCTCGGCTCGCTGCGTCGAGCGTTAGGTACGCTTGCAAACAATCGCTGAGTAAAAATCGCTGGTGGCTGTTCACGGGCGCGTCGGCGATTTTGAGTAATGCATCTGCGGCGATCATCGGCCACTGATCGGGTTCGGCTTTCATTAACGCGGAAAGCGCGACGCCGAGCAAGTTGCTCCCCCGAGCATATTCTAACGCATTAAGCGACTTCAGCCCAATGTACAAATAGCGAAATCGCATCACTTCCATCGTGCCGAAGTACTCGATGACTTCGTCCTGACCGATGCCCTCCATACCCACGCTCAGGTACAACACGATCGGCAAAACGGGCAATTTATGCTTGTCGCGAAGGTGGTGATAGTACCGTGGGAGTCGCGGTTTGAGTCGCGTCGTTCGGTCCTCGGACTCGATTTCGACGTGGACTAGCGCCAGCCATTCGTCGGCGGTCGCTGTTGTGCGAGACGTGAGATTCTCAGCGGTGCGAAGTTTCGCGACGAGGTCGAGTATGTGGCGTTCGCCCTCGGGCGGGTCGGGCAATATTTCCTTGTCGAGCCATTCGGTCGTAGTGAAATCGAACTCCACGGCCCACACGGGCAAAAACAGTTGCATGAACTGCGGGAAGAACTCGCGGATCAACGCCTTGAATCGCTGGTCGTGGTCCATGATGACTCGCGATGGGGTACGGAGGTCTTGGGATGGTTTAAACCGGGGTGGCGCTTTCGTTTCTTGTCTTTTCAGGTTGCCGCAGGTCTTTAACTGGCTGAAGACCTGCGGCTACCGGAGAATGAAGAACGAAGGACGCGCCTGCTACCCAAAACCACCGCGGTTTGAACCGTGCACAAATTCGCCTTAACTATGCCGTAGTGCCTCGATTGGATCGAGCCTGGCGGCACGTTTGGCGGGGTATAGCCCGGACATCAAGCCGACGAGGACGGAAACGCTGAAGGCGAGGATCGGCGACCAGGTGCGGATCATCGTCGGCACGCCGAAGGCGGACTGGAGGCCGTAGGCAAGACCGACGCCGAGCGCGACGCCGAACAGTCCGCCGCCGCACGAGAGCACGAGCGTTTCCACGAGAAACTGGAGCGCGATATCCCACTGTTTCGCACCGAGCGCCCGGCGGATGCCGATCTCGCGGGTTCTTTCCGTGACGGTTGCCAGCATGATGTTCATGATGCCGATGCCACCGACGACGAGCGAGATTCCGGCAATCGCAGCGAGGATGAGCGTGAACAGCCGTTGCGTTTCCTCTGCCTTGCGGATCAGTTCGAGCGGCACGAATGCCTGCACGTCTTTCTGCGGGTGAAACTGGTCGATCATCGCCTGGATCGCCTTCGCCGTCCGCGGTACATTCTCCAGCGAATCGACCGTCACCGTGATCTGGCTGATGTCGAGACGTTCGACGTTGAAGCCATTCTTGAAGGTGATGAGTTCGCGACCGATTCGCGCACGATCCGTCGCAAACGGAACGAACAGCACCCGCGCGAACTCGGCATCGCCGCCACTCAAACCGCCCCCCGCGAGTTTCTTGTCTTCTGTGACGCCGACGATCGTGAACGTGATCGGTTCGCCCAGCCCATCGATACCCACCGAGCGGCCGACCGCGTCTTCGGTCGGGAATAACGCATCGGCGGCAGAGGAACCCAGCACCGCGACGTTGTCGAGTTTTTCCTCATCCGAAGCGACAATCTTTCGGCCGCGAAGGATCGTGATGTTGTTCTGGATAAAGAATGCGGGCGTGACCGAAACGAGTCGCACTTCGAGTTTGTGTTCGCGGTAGCGGATCGTTTTGCGGAACTCGCGCATCGGCGTGGCTGCCGTCACCGTAGGAATCGTTTCGCGAATGCGACTGAGGTCCGGATAGGTCAGCCCAAAGGCATACCTGTCGGCCCCTTTGAGCTCCGACGAATCTTCGAGCGGCTTCACGCTCCGCAACAGAATCGTATTCGCGCCGAGATCTTCGAGTTGTTTCAGTGCCTGATACCGCGCCGCCTCACCGACGGCCAACATGATAATGACCGACGCCACGCCCAGCACGATGCCGAGCGCAGTCAGCATCGAGCGCAACCGGTGCGCCGCGAGCGCCCGTAGCCCAATGCGAACGACGTGTGTGAAGCCAACGCTCATGGGACGCGATTCTCGAACGCGGAATTCACTCAGTGTACAGTAAATTACCGCTACATGTGGTCGCGAAAGGCCCACAAGATCCAGACGGTGAGGCCGAAGAGCATTCGTAACGCCACTTGTGCGGACACCCACCACATCGAGGTGTTCATCGTGCGGCCCAGTTTTTCGAGGCCCTGCTTCACGCCTTCGTTCACCAGATGGTCGGGGTCGTACTTCCCGAACGTCGCGAGGCGGACCATCTTCGCTTTCCAGGTGCCAGCCCATTTCTCGGCTTTATCGAGGTACTTTTCAGTCTCGTTGCGGTCGATCGACCCGACGCGAATGAGGAAGTACATATCGACCGCCACCATCGGGACGAGCGACGTGAAAAAGGGTACGAGTTGCCACCACGGCTCGAAAATATCGCGAACGCGGAGTGTCGCCTGCGGCCAGATCATTCGCGATGCGACGATTTGCGTCAGCATCAACCCGAGCGCGAGCGCCGCCGGTCGCATCGTGCTGATATTGAGCAAAAGCCCCTTGTGTTCGTGGATCCGCTCCAAGAGCTTCGGCCAACGCCCGCGCGAAACTACGAGCAGAAACGTATCGCGATAGACCGTCCAACGCCGTACCAGTCCGAGCAGGAACATCAGCGCGAGGTAGAAGTCGAAAATCCGGATCAGATTCGCCAACTCGATGCGAGCCATTCCGCCCTCTCCGTTTCGGTCCGTTCGGCGAATCGATTATCGGCAGGCGAATCCACTCCGGATCAGTTGTTGCAAATAAAAAACCGCAAACACTTCCGTGCCTGCGGTTTGGAATTCACTCGATCGGTGACGTACTACTGCTTCGGCGGGTCTTCAAACGACGCCTCAATCGATTTGTTCTTATTTTTCGTTTTCGATACGCCTTCCGTGACCTTGAGTGGTGCCTCGACCGGTCGCGGCGGGGTGGAATCCTTGCAGCCGGAGAGGAATAGTCCGCCTGCAAACAGCAGCCCAATGAACAATGCAGTTCGTTTCACGGTAGGAAACCCCAAGAGTGATGAATGGAAACGCGGTTGCCGAGTCGGTAAGACTCGGCAACTCCGGGATTTTAAGCTCGATTTAATTCAACAATGCGTTGGAGAAGTCCGCAACATCGCCATCGCGAGCACCGCCGAGCGCCTGAAGCACGAGCCAGCTCGAATCGGTCGTCGAACGTGGGATATTGCCGCGAATCCCTTTGACCGAACCGTCGGCCATCGTGACTTGAACGACGCCGGTGTGATAGCTACTCATTTGGTAAACGAAAGCATCTTTACCAATTGCCGTTCCATAACCCGTCGAGATGCTGCCAGCACCGACGATGCTGTGCGTGAATGCATTGTTCCGACCGGGGTATGATGCATGCGAGCGACCGCTGACCTCGGAGTACAAGATGGTATTGCTGGTCCCATCGGTGATGCTAACGGCATCCTTGGGGTTGCGGTTGACGAAGATACCTTCGTATTTCGACCACGTTGGGTGGTCGCCGCGACCCAGACCCGCACAACCGATGTAGTTCGAGATGCCCAACGGCATCAACGTTTCGACGCCGTCGTAGTCTTCGTAATAAAACCCGGAGGTGACGACCGTCGATGGTGCGAGATTTCGTATGAGTAGCCCCCCGATGACGAAGCCACCGGGATTGGCGGCATTCGTACCGAATGCTCGATTGTCGGGTTCTTGCTTTGGGTCCGATGGGCAGCGGAACGTCTTGATTTGTGCGAGTTTGCCCGCTTGGTAGATGGCGGTGGGTGGATACGGATTGTCGAACCAGTACGGCATTGACGGGCTTCGATTCGCCGCATCGTCCATTCGTCCGTAGGGTGTCGTGAGCGCAGGATCCACGAGCCGGTAGACGTTGTCTTGCTCCATGTATGGAAGCAGAACGACGATATTCCCCAACAGCGAACCGTGACCGGCCGCGTCTCCTGAGACGGACACGAGCGGATTCACCGGCCCGATCATTCCAGCCGGGAACGTCATCCGCGCGCTGTGGTAGTTGTGGGCTGCCAAGCCCAATTGTTTCATGTTGTTCTGGCACGTGCTGCGGGCGGCGGCCTCGCGGACCTTCTGCACGGCCGGCAACAGTAAGCCGATCAAGATGGCGATGATCGCAATCACCACCAAAAGCTCGATGAGCGTAAAACCCGATCGGCGATGCCGATGCGTTCGGAACGTGATGCGAGAAAACATCTGGGAATCCCCACAAAAGGAATAAGAGGACGGACAAAATGTCCTATTGGAACGACCGCAATGATGCCATGATTAGTTGAGAATGCCAACGAGAGAGTTGGTAAAATCGCGAACGAACTGAGAAAGTTGGGCCACTAACGAGGAGTGTGGGCGACCCAAGTTTGTTCGCAAATTCTACTTGCTCATTTAGTAGACGTTACCAAACGATTCGGCAAGACCAATGCGGGAGATAATTCTCGGAATTTTTGAAATTCCGAGAGACGAGCGGCGTATTAGCCATTTGCCTCACATTTACGCCTCCAGAATCACGCCCGGCCTCCCCCACGCGATGGCCGTACGGTCCGTGCCGGTTTTACGACTCGTGAGAGCTGGACCGATCGTACGATTTCCCGCGCCGCAGGAGTTCGCAATTCCGATTTCTTTCGCTTGATAGCGCGAAATGTCAAGCTGTAACGTAAAATTGTGGTGGGTGTAAATTTCTGGCGATGACTAACGGGAACAGGCGTAAATTATCATTGACACTCGGTTTCACCAAGTTAGGTTAAAGTTACTGTCCATCCCCGAAGCGAATCGCAAATGGAATCGCCGAACGACTCGGCGAGACCTGCCTGGCATTTCCCAGCCCACCCCCACTGGCTGAAGGGATGCTCGCGATGAAGACCATGACCAACATGAGTGCTAATGCCCAATCTGCACTGGATTCCTCATCGGATAGTTCCACGGAACTGGCCGACGATTTCGCGCAAGATCGCCGCAAGCGAACGATTCCGGTCGCCACCGACCGTCGTCGCGCCAACAACGCGGCCGAGAAACGGCGAACCTCCGAGCGACGCCGACTGATCGACCCAACCACCTGCGAACGCGATTACAACGATGAAGAAAACATCTTCATGCGCGCCATGGACCGGTACAAGCGCGAAAACCGCCGTCCGTTCCCAACCTGGAGCGAAGTCCTCGAAGTGCTGCGTTCGCTCGGCTACCGCAAAGTCGAGGTCGCGACCGAATTGCCCGGCAACGGTCCGAAGAAAGAACTCGCAGCCGCAGCGAAGACGGAAACGGCTACCGTCGAAGTCTAATGGAGGCCGCACAGCAAAATTCGCACTCGTCCGCCATCATTTATTGCGACATAGCCGTGGGACGTTTCTTACGGCTATACTTCGCGCGGTCGAAAATGAGACGTTACCGGTTAGTCAATCCATTCCCGTTAGCCCGACGCGCTAGCGCGCTAGCGAGGGATTACTACCGTTTCTGCAATGTCGTGCCTTCACGCGGGTTCCTAACAAAACGTATCGAATCACCCCGCTCGAAGTATATGTCACCACTCACTTCGCTTTCTGAATGAGTCGGTCCAGCGATTGCAAGAATTGGGAACGGTCCTTCTTCGAGAAGCTCGCGTTGTATCCTTTGATCTCACCCGCTTCGCGCAGGTAGGCATTCAGTTCGCGCATGGCTAATGCCGAACCGATGTTATCCGCATCGAAAAACGCGCCCGTCGAGTTCAATGCACGGCAACTCTTTTCCAAACATCGTGCGGCCAACAAGATATCCGACGTGATGACGATATCGCCCGCATCCGCACGCTCGACGATCCAGTCGTCGGCGGCATCGAACCCCGTGCCGACCGCAACTTGCGTAACGTTGGGCCCAACGAACGTCCGCATCGCCTGGTTGCTCACCAAGGTAATTGGCAATCCGTAGCGCGTCGCCACGCGAATCGCTTCCTCTTTCACCGGGCAAGCATCCGCATCGACAAAAATTTGTAGTGGCATGATGCGCTTCAAAAAGGGTTGCGGCACGATTTGCCGCAAACCCTTAACTGTATCGTAACAATTCCGCGTGGCAGCCCCAACGCAACCGCTCCTGGCTTGTCGAGGATCGACGACGAATTCCCGTTGCGATTCCAAACAGCGAATCAGGGTGATGCAGGCCCGACTGGTGAATCGTAGCGAGGGCCTGTTTCATGGAGCGCGGGCTACGGTCGTTGTCGGCAGGGTCGCGAGAAGCCGAAACACGGGGGAAGTGGAATGCCGTCTGTAAGTTTACCCCACAAGCTCGTGGGCAGGAAAACTGCATTCATTTAGGACACAATTGCCGAAACGGTCGTAAACCAGCGTACAAATACCACACCCAGTCTCTGGCGGTGCCGGCCTCGCTTTGAGCCGCGTGCGCAAAAACAAACGACTTTTTAACGGGGCCTTAGCTGGTCCAGGGGTTGTGTCGGCGTCGAATTCGCACGTCAACATGATCTTTGAGGTATACGGTCTGATATGGTCAATTGCTGTTTGTTTAGGCAATCGGAAACGGCGATAAGGTACAATAACAGCAATCGGCTTCTTCTTGCCTGCCAATGTTTCCCACAGGCTAGGAATATAGCCGGTCACTGACCCATGATGGCTGACCTTAACAGCGTCGGCGAACAGGTGGTGTTTCTGCAATTCAGCAAAGGCGTCTTGCCAGCCCGCCCGCTCAATGTCTCCCCCAAGTACTATCTGTGTCTCCCCGAATCGGATAATCAACCCTACGGATATTGAGTTGTGATGGGCCTGTGGGAGTGGTGATCGGAAACGTCCATCATCAGTAAAGCAAGTCGTGAGTGATTCTTCGTACTTCGCCACTTGATTCCCGGAGGGAGCAAAACCCCAAATCTGAAAACTAGCTGACTCATCAGCCAGTACGGGGAATAACTGTTGGTATCCTGTCACCGTTTTTTGACGGAGTTGTTTGGCACTACGTTTCTCGTTTACTAACCGCATGGTTTTCACGAAGTCATCTGCATTGTGAGTGAGTTCTGTATCGTCACTCCGCTCGGCATCTACCGAAAGTAATAGCGCCAATCGTTGAAGGTCTCGCCCGGCAAGCCCCGCAAATCGCCAGAAGTGCTTTACTTCCAATTGTTCGAGGAGTTGGCTCATGCCACGGAAGTGATCATCATGTGGGTGCGTGAGGCAAAGGAATTCCAGAACGGAAACCCCACGTTCCTTGAGGAATTGGAGCGTAGGGTTAGATGCAAGATCATCCAAGGATAAGGCATAGCAATCTATAACACCCCACCCGCCTCCAGGACAACGTAAGATGATACTCTCACCCTTGCCAGCACCGAGGACGTGAAGTTCCAACGACTCCGATTGATCAATAGTCGTCTTGTGGGCCATCATTATCACCTAGAGCCTTCTGGATTTTCTCGAGGATAGCACGTTCGCGTTCTTCACTAACCTCCCCGTCCGGGATTGGCTCCAGTTCAAATTCAACTTGCGCGCCCGATTCAATTGTCCGACACTTAAAACGACGTCGTTCGTGAATTCCACTCGCCTTCAATTCGGATGCCGGGTATTCACCGTACAGTTGTTCCCCTGATCTGGTTGTCAGAGTGACATAAGCCACATCCCCATCGATTTGGTCCACGAATCCGAAGAACTCTTCAAGTACAGTCCTAGACTCTGCCAGCGGAGTTTTCAGCCACTCAACCAACATCTCATATTCCTTTTCACCGATCTGCTGGATGCGTCCCCAGGTTTGTTGCAATCGGTCTCGCTCTTGGGCCCGCATAGACGCACGGTAGAGCAACTTTGCCGATGGTTGGCTGGTCAATTGCTCAACCGGCAGAGGGTCTTGTCGCTCCGTTGCCAGCACATCGTCAACAGTGTTGGTACACGAGGATAACCAATCCGGCGACGAGGAACGCCCCCCGTCAGTCCCACAGTGGACTCTATCGTGGCTCCACTTGCGTACAGTGCGGGCATTGTCCCAACAATGGGTTAGGAAATTATGCCTCTGCATTGTTGCCATCTCCAGAAATGACAGTCGGGACCATACCTTTTTGCTCCATAAGTACTCGTGCGGTCTGAGCTTTTATCAACGCCCGTTTGCACTGTCGCTCCAACTCGCGAATGTCGTCCTCGTCTATCGCGATGCTGATACTGTGGTCGCCTTCAGTGCTATCATAGCGCAAACGCAGAGTGTGCGAGACAACCGAACCTTCAATATGATCTGCGTCCTCACTAAATACCGGCCGAATGTCAGTCACGATCCGCGTATTTTGGAGTAGGTTCGCGTACTCATACATCAGGTCCAGTGTAGTTGAGACGAGTCGAACGACCGGCGAGAGGAGTAACTGTTTGAACGATGGCTCAGCCGATTTCCATTTGTTGAGTTGCTCCGCCTCCCATCGTGGTTCTGAGGTTTCCAGTCCGTGACGAACTGCCTCGACAACCTCCTCAACTTTGAGATTCCTCTGACGAACGATTGCCTGAAGGGCAAGAAGAGGACGCATGATCTGGCCAGCGACCTTGGGATTATCTCCCAGTACCTGAGTAATCTCCCGGTGCAAGTCTTTAGGTCGCATTGGGCGAGGTGTTGCGACTAGGAAACGATCCGCAATCGCTGTCAGTAGTTCGGGAGACGTATCGCGAATCACTGCAAGATCGGAAAGTTGACCGGGATGTAGCCGGAGTTGTAGCGGCATAGCGTACTCCTAAACGGCGCTCCACGTCTGGTTTTGCCAACATTAACGGCCAAGGGTTTCTACCATCTTAAGTGGGCTTAGTGCTAGGTCAAGGAGGTCTCGACTAAAGTAACGTCAAGTCCGCGGGATAGCCGACCGGACATTTGCACCCGCTTGCTGGTTCACCCGAAAACGAGCGAGGGTTTGCGGCACGATTTGCCGCAAACCCTTAACTATCAATGCATTGCGGAAGAGAGGACTTGAACCTCCACACCCTTGCGAGTACCAGAACCTGAATCTGGCGCGTCTGCCAATTCCGCCACTCCCGCTCGATCGTCGAAAACCGCAAATCGAAGCCATATCACCCGTTTACCGCGATGCCTCGCGTCTACCAGCGATGCTTACTATATGGAATTCGGCGCGAGTGGTGTGCCCGAAAATACGAATTCTCGTGCCCTGCCGAGACAAAGCCAAACCGAGCCACTCGGGCGAGGGACAATCTCGATTCCACCCCATTAGCATCAAGTTAAGGAGTTGGGCTTGTAATAAAGCGGAAGTCCTTCCACCATAGGGAGTTATCACACAACCCTCTGGAAGAAGGAACTT
>JAYVXI010000160.1:0-5061 GCA_043785305.1 Limnoglobus sp.
CGACCCGCTATGCCTTAAGTTCCTGTCATTGTGGGGCGGGGGCTTCCCCCGCGCGGCGTGGCCCCAGGAACTTCTTCGGTCGGCGAGCGTTGACCCGCCCCTGTGACCGGTGTTCTGCGACGCCTTCGGCGCGCACCGGTTGCTTTTGGCCGTCCTTGTATTTTACAAAGCCGCATCGCTTTCTGAATTGTCAATTCTGTATCACCACTCGTCACTCAGGCCATCGCTGGTATCGGCTCGTCGTTTGCGGGTGGGCGATGGACCTCGTAGCCAACTCTTTTGCTCTGCGGTGGAAGCTCTTTTCTTGTCGCGCTCGCTCTTGCTCCGCGTACTCGGCTTCGGTTTTCTTCATGGACTCGACGCCGTATCGCATCCGGTTATGATTCGACCGGGGGCACTGGATCCGTTTCGTGTCAGCCCGCAGCGCCAGCTGGCGCTGCGGGCTGGCACGAAAAGCCCTTTCAGCTTCGTAGAAAGCGTGAGATTACGAGGATGAGCACGGCTGCGATGGCGGTACTGGTCATCCAAGCGTTGAGTGGGCCGATGTCGGGGATGCCGAGCGTGGGGCCGAAGACGCCGATGAGGCAACCGGGGATTGCGATCAGGCTCGGTCGCCAGCCGTAGTAGGCGATGCCGGCGAGGATGAGAAGGAAGCCGGAGATCGGCGTGCCGAAGTGGCTCACCGATTTCGCGATGCTCTCGGGTAACACTTTCCATTCGAGTGGTCGCATTCCTTTTGGCGCTGTCGCGGTTGCGGTCGTCGCTTCGCCGGCGGCTTTCATGTCTCCTTGCGCGAGGCTGCTCACGGCGGCATCGACACCGGAAAGTGAGGCTTTCAGGTTGTCCTTGTTTTGGTTCAGCCAGAGTAAGCCGAGCGCGAACACGGCGGCCCCGACGAGGATGCGGAGGCGTCGCCCGAGCCAGTCGTTGAGCAGGTCTTTCACGAAGCCGCTACGGCGTTTGATACCCGCGATGTTGTAGCCTTCGCGTGGCCGTTTCGCAGCCTTCGCCACCTTCAGCATCGCACGCAGATCGGGCTTCTTCCCCGCCTTCTCGGCGGCCTTGGCCTCGTTCGCCTGCGCGACCATAACATCGGCCATTTCGGCGGCCTGTTCCTGTGCGTCTTTCGCGCTGACGCCCTTCGCTTCGAGGGCTTTTACCTGTACTTTCTCCAGGTGCGTGCGCTCTTTCGCTTCTTGCCGCGAACGCATCTTGGCGTCGATCCAGCCGAGGATCGGCTCCCGCCACGTTGCGTGTTTCTTGGCTTCTTCGGTGATCGCGCCTTTGCGGTACGACCGTGCCGCGATCTTGGCATCGTAGCCGAACATTGCCTCGTAAAATGGCTCCCAGTTTTCGCCGCCGTACTTGCACACGAACTGCCGCAACGATTCTTCATCGAGGCCCTGTAGCCGCATGACTTTGAAGAGTTGTTTGGCGTTGTCGGTCGATTCGAGTTGGGCTGCGCCCTCGGTGCGATCCGTGAGGAACCAGAGGACGAACGCGAGGCCGATCGCGAGCACGCAGAAGCCGAGCCAGTACCAGAGCAGGCCGAAGATGTACAGCGTCAGCAGGAACAGGATCGCTCCGCCGCTCCACATCAGCCAATCGGCGATGCGCAACCCCAGCACGAATTGGCGGACTTTCCCGAACAGATACGACTTGGACATCAGCCCGCTGACGATGAAATACGCGAGTGGCGTCATAATCGCGAGGCCGAGCAACCCACCCGCGATGAGGTACTTCCCGGCGAGGCCGCAACCGATGATGCCGAGGATACAGGCGGCGAAGAAGCCGAGGCCCGCGATGGTTTTGAGGCCGCCCTTCGATGCCGCGTTGAACTTACCGATCGCCGATTCGAGGATCGTTGCGTGTTCGTCTTTCGGGGTGAACGGCCCGCTGTTGCTGACGCCGAGGAAGCCCTCGAACGCAGAAATCACTTCGTCCATCGATTGATAGCGATGCTCCGGCTTCTTCGCGAGCATCTTCTGCAAGATGCCCGAGAGCGCCTTCGGCACTCGTTTCACGATCGCTTCGGGCGGGATTAATGCCTCGGTTTGGTGCTTGGAAATGACTTCGAGCGCCGTCTTTCCCTGGAACGGCGTCTTGCCGGTGACCATCACGTACAGAGTGCAGCCGAGCGAATAAATATCCGCACGTTGATCGACACTCGCGGAATCGACCGCCTGTTCCGGAGCCATGTACGATGGCGTCCCCATCACCGCACCGGCCCGCGTTAGGCGTTGCGTCTGGCCGTCTTCGTCGTCGTCGTTCAAATCGGAATCGTCATCTGCGGACTTCGCCGATGCGGAAACGGGCACGTCGGGAGTCGGCAATTTCACGAGGCCGAGGTCGGCCACCTTAACGATGCCTTCGGTGTTCAGCATCAGGTTGTCGGGCTTGATGTCGCGGTGAACCATCCCCTGAAGGTGCCCGTAGCGCAGCCCGCGTGCCGCTTGTAGCACGTAGCCGACGGCGACTTCCGCATCGAGCTTCCCCTGTTCCTTCACCAACTCCATCAACGACTGCCCCGGTACGAATTCCATGCTGAAAAAGTGCGTACCGCGGTCTTCGCCGATGTCGTAAATCTGAATCACGTTATGGTGGACGAGTTGCGCCGCCGCATACGCTTCGCGGGTGAACCGTGCGACGAAACCGGGATCTTTCGCCAGCCGCGCGTGCATGATTTTCAGTGCGACTTTGCGATCGAGCGAGACTTGCCGCCCGAGTAACACCGCACCCATCCCGCCCTTGCCGAGCACCTTGATGACTTCGTAACCGCCGAGCTTTTCGGGGATCTCGTCCGCTTTTTCTACCTTCCCTGCCTTCTTCGGAGTACGGGCCGGTTCGGCGCTCTCCTGAAAGACATCGGTTGCGTTCGGATCGTGCGCGATTGACGGCGCGAATGCATTCGTTCGTTCGACGTTCTTTTCGACTTCGGTAAACGCACCGGTCACGTTTGGGTCGCCACCGGAGGTGTTCGGGTGCGATTCCGAAAACACGCCCGTGGCATCCGGATGGCGTTCGATTTCGGTGAATGCGCCGGTCGCGTTCGGGTCGGCGGTGGCCAGCACTTTCGCGGGTTCGGGTATCAGTTTTGCGAGGATCGTGCCGTCGGGATCTTCGGGCACGACCATCAGAAAGACCGTTCCGCACTTCGGGCACTTCGGCTTAAACTGACCCGGCTTCAAACCTTTCGGGTTCAAAGGACTCCGGCACTTCGGGCACGGGATACTCATGTCGTTCATCCTCGGTGGCAGCCGACGACGCGACTCGGTGTTCCCAAGAAGGGTAAGTATGATGGCGGGGAACAGACGCACGAGGCTACCGGTCGCGATTGTACCCAAGGCGAGAAGTGAAGCGAACGAAAATTGCGAGAGGAATTAAATCAGCGAAAGTTTCTGCCCGACTTTCCAGTCGCGTTCGATGGGGCGATCTCGCATCACTTCGTTGTATAGCGTGTCGCGCTCGACCGGCGTACGGCCCGCTTCTTCGATTAGCCGACGCAGTTCCGTCACCGTCAGTTCTTGCGGTGATTCGCTGCCAGCGGCGTGGTAGATCGTTTCGTGAACGACGGTGCCATCGATGTCGTCGGCCCCGAAGCTTTGTGCGGTCTGCGCGATCGGAATCGTCAGCATCTGCCAGTAGGCTTTGATGTGCGGAAAGTTGTCGAGCATCAGTCGACCGAGCGCGATCATCCGCAAGTCCATCGTCCCCGATGGTTTCGGTAGATTCGCCCCGAGCGTGTTGTTTTCCGGGTGAAACGCGAGCGGGATGAACGTCTGGAAGCCACCGGTGATGTCTTGCAAGTCGCGTAGCTTCAGCATGTGGTCCATGCGGTGTTCGGGCTTCTCGATGTGGCCGTAAAGCATCGTTGCGTTCGACTTGCCGCCGAGTTCGTGCCATTCGCGGTGGACGCGCAACCACTGTTCGCCATCGGCTTTGTAATCGCACAAGATCGAGCGAATCTCGGGGTGGAAAATCTCCGCACCCCCGCCGGGCAGCGAGCCGAGGCCGACCGATTTCATATCGGCGAGCAGTTCCTTCGTGGGGCGTTTCGTCAGTCGCTCGAACCAGTCCCATTCGACTGCCGTCCACGCTTTCAGGTGCAGTTCCGGGTACGTGTCGTGGATGTTTTTGATGATGTTGCGATACCATTCGTACGGCAACTGGTGGTGCAGCCCGCCGACGATGTGCATCTCGGTCGCCCCTTGTTCGTGGGCATCGCGGGCACGTTGCAGAATCTGCGTATCGGTCATCACGAACGCGCGTTCCGATTTCAGATCGGCACGGAACGAGCAGAATTGGCAGCGATAGACGCAGACATTCGTCGGGTTGAGGTGCTGATTGACGTTGTAGTACGTGACGTTGCCGTTCAACCGTTCGCGAACGCCATTCGCGAGTTCGCCGAGCGTGAACAAGTCCGCATGTTGATCGAGGTACATGCCGTCGTCGAACGTAAGCCGTTCGCGGTTGTGAACTTTGTCGGCAATGGCCGCGATTCGCGTATCAGTTGGCATGGGAGAGGCCCTTCGGTTATGATTCTATTCATTAGAATAGGAACCGAATCGCCAGACAGGGGACAACGGTTCGACGAGGCAGATCCCGTTAGTCCGACGCGCCAGCGAGGGATGGTATCGTTACTGTTTCAATTGCAGTCGCTTCAGGCTGGCGATCGCGTCTTGCGTGAGGGCGTGGGTCGGTTCGCCGGCGGCGATCTTTGCCAACAGCGTTTGCGCGTCGGCGGAGCCGATGCGTTCGAGCAACTCGATGGCGCGGGCCTCCCACACGTTCGGCAGTGGCGGTTTCATAAGATGTTCGACGAGCGTTTCCAATCGCGATTTCACTTCCAACGAAGGCGTCGTTTGAATCGTCGCCTGCAACTCGGCCACGAAGCCGACACCCTTTGTCTTCAACGATTGGCTGGCCGATTCCCGAACCGCGAATGCGGGGGCATCGAGCTGAAGCACCCCATTGGCATCAAGTTAAGCGGTTGTGGGCATTTCCACCTTGTACTTGAGCTGGCTCGGATCTGCGAGCAACTCGAAGGTACTGGACGACTTA
>JAYVXI010000161.1:0-40436 GCA_043785305.1 Limnoglobus sp.
TCGCAATCCTCATCGGGCTGTTATTGCCCGCCGTCCAAAAGGTACGCGAAGCGGCCGCCCGCGCGAAGTGCCAGAACAACCTCAAGCAGTTCGGGATCGGCCTCCACGCCTATCACGACACGTTCGGTCGGCTGCCTCCTGGCGGAAAGTTCGGCTACGTTTCAACTAGCCCACTTAATTTGACCTCCGATTTGATCGGAACGAATTGGTCGGCGAATCTCAACTGGGGTTCGCAAGGAAGCTGGCTCGTTGCCACCCTTCCACAAATGGAACAGGGACCGATGTATCAGATTATCAATCAGCGAGACAGCGTAGATAACTCGGTCAACATCGGTATTTCTAACATTCCAAACGGTAGCCGGAAATTGCCGTACGGTCGTTGTCCAAGCGACGACTTCGATCCGGCCGCACAAGTCTCGAACTACATCGGTAGTTTGGGGCCGCAATGCGCCCCTGGCCCGTGTGGATACAATCCGAACGCACCGTGGTGTCGACCGGAAACCAATCCGTATGCTGGTGTCAATTTCTTGACGATGGGTTACACGAATAGCTCCGATCACGGCAACTCGCCGAATGCAACCGATCTCAGAGGGTTATTCAACCGCTTCGGAACGCGAATCGGTTTTGCTCAAATCACGGATGGGCTTTCCAACACGATTGCAGTCGGCGAATCGCTGCCATCGATGCACGATCACCTCGGTGGCGGTTGGTGGGACTTCAACGGTGGGGCTTCCCATGCATCGACGATCAGCCCCATCAACAGTCGGTCCGACGGCAACAACTGTTCCGATCCCGTACGTTCGCAAAGCAACAACTGGAACATCTCGTGGGGCTTTAAATCTCGCCACACGGGCGGTGCGAACTTCCTGCGTGCCGACGGCACCGTGACGTTCATCTCGCAGACGATCGACCACCGGACGTACCAACTGCTCGGTTGCCGAAACGATGGCCAAGTCGCAAACAACCCGTAATTCGTAGTTTCCCACCGTCTGACAACGAACCGTCAGGCGGTGGGTTCATTTCACGTAAAGCAACTAAATGCAATAAATCCAAGTCATTATCAGCTATTTTTCACACTTTTGTTCTTGACACCCACTCGAAGTAACCGCACATTAGAGGTTGGTACGGAGAAATACGTAATCTCTGGCCAAATCTTCATTTTTTTAGGTGCCCGAATGACTCTTTCCTTGTCCGCGATGACGCGATGGCCTCGGCGACTCGCCAAAGGCTTCACGCTCATCGAGCTCCTCGTCGTGATTGCAATTATCGCAATCCTTATCGGGCTGTTACTGCCCGCCGTGCAAAAGGTACGCGAAGCAGCCGCCCGCGCGAAGTGCCAGAACAACCTCAAGCAGTTCGGGATCGCACTCCATGCGTATCACGATACGTACAATCGCCTGCCAGAGGGTGGCATTTTCGACACCTACAATAACAGTGGCAACTGGGGCGACGATCAAGGCAGTTGGCTCGTGCGGACCTTGCCACAGATGGAGCAAGGGGCCATGTACGCCATTATTAATCCGAATCAAAAGGTGAATAATTCGGTTGGTGTCGGTATCGGTACGATTGCGGCCGGCAGTCGCAAACTGCCGTACGGACGATGCCCCAGCGACGATTACGATCCCGCTGCCACCGTCGTCAATTATGTCGGTAGCATGGGACCGCAATGCGTCCCTAGCTCGTGCGGTTACAACCCGAATCTGCCCTGGTGTAGTCCGGAAACCAATCCGTATGCCGGTATCACTTTCTTGACGATGGGATATACTAGCAGCCCCGGTCACGGGAACGCCCCAGGGCAGAGCGCAAGTGATTTGCGCGGGCTTTTCAGCCGCTACCAAGTCGGCATTACCATTGGGTTTGCACAAATCACCGATGGCTTATCGAACACGATCGCCGTTGGCGAAGGTCTGCCCTCGATGTACGACCACCTCGCTCAAAATGCATGGTGGTACTTCAACGGTGGGAATTCCCAGGCGTCGACCATCGTTCCGATCAATGCCCGCTCGGATGGCACCAACTGTTCGGACCCCGTTCGTGCGGCTCCGAATAGCTGGAACATCTCCATGGGCTTCAAGTCCCGCCATACGGGCGGTGCGAACTTCCTGCGTGCCGACGGCACCGTGACGTTCATCTCGCAGACGATCGACCACCGGACGTACCAACTGCTCGGTTGCCGGAACGACGGTCAAGTCGCAAACAATCCGTAATTCGATACCGATCGGAATACAACAGACCCCACCGAGTTCGCATCTCGGTGGGGTTTCTTTATGGAAAACGCAACAATTTGCAACAGTTTTACTCTCCTTAAATTCTCACTTTTATTCTTGACACCAGTTGTAAGCAACGCCATAATCGGGATTGGGAATGAGAATTAATCGATTCTCCCAACCGTTCTTCATTTTTCCCAAGGTGCTGTATGACTCTCTCATTGCTCGTGATGACGCGCTGGCCTCGGCGTCTCGCCAAAGGCTTCACGCTCATCGAACTCCTCGTCGTGATTGCGATCATCGCAATCCTCATCGGGCTGTTACTGCCCGCCGTGCAAAAGGTACGCGAAGCAGCCGCCCGCGCGAAGTGCCAGAACAACCTCAAGCAGTTCGGGATCGGCCTCCATGCCTATCACGACACGTTCGGTCGCCTGCCTGCATCGAGCCACGACACTTCTTTGCCGACACCGGGATGGGGTTCAGACGACCAGGGTAGTTGGCTCGTCCACTGCCTGCCGCAGATGGAGCAAGGTCCGATGTATCAGGCAATTAACCCTCGCCCGACACTGTTCAATTCGGTTGCGATCGGTATCGGGAACGTGGCGAACGGTAGCCGAAAATTGCCTTATGGCCGCTGCCCGAGCGACGACTACGACCCTGCGGCTCAGGTCGTGAATTATATCGGTAGCATGGGTCCACAATGCATCCCAAGCTCGTGCGGATACAATCCGAATCAGCCGTGGTGCGTGCCAGAAACCAACCCGTATCCCGGTATCACCCAGGCCACGATGGGTTACACGCGAAGCACCGATCACGGTTCCGCTTCCGATAACGATTCCGCGAGTACTTTACGCGGCTTGTTATGTCGAAGTGGCGTTCGCATCGGCTTCGCACAAATCACCGATGGTCTGTCGAACACGTTGGCGATTGGCGAAGGTCTGCCCTCGATGACCGACCACCTCGCGCAGAATACTTGGTGGGCTTTCAACGGCGGCAACGCCCAGGCGTCGACTATCGTTCCGATCAACCAACGTTCGGATGGCACCAACTGTTCGGACCCGGTTCGTGCAGCTCCGAATAGCTGGAACATCTCGATGGGGTTCAAGTCCCGCCATACGGGCGGTGCGAACTTCCTGCGTGCCGACGGCACGGTCACGTTCATCTCGCAGACGATCGACCACCGGACGTACCAACTGCTCGGTTGCCGAAACGACGGCCAAGTCGCAAACAACCCGTAATTCGATACCGATCGGAATACAACAGACCCCACCGAGTTCGCATCTCGGTGGGGTTTCTTTTTGGAAAACGAGCAGCGACGAACCCATGAATACCGAGATTCCCCCACCGGCCAAGCCAAAACCTTTGCGATGGCGTTGGTTACTGTTTTTCGTAACGCTCGCCATCGTGGCGACGGGGATACAGCGTTACCGCATCTCGCGGCCAAATTATCGCTTCACACAAGGCAAACTCGCGATTGCAGCCCAAGATTGGCCCGTTGCGGAAGCGTACGTTCGGGCACTCGAAGGGGCCGGGGAAGACGATCGTGCCGCACTTCTGCAAGCCGAACTGGCGGAGCGTCAGGGGCAACCTAAGCAAGCGATTGGCTACCTGAAACGGATTCCGGAATCGTCGCCGTTCTGGACCGATGCGCTCACGTTGAACGGGCAGTGCCTGATCGATATGCAGCAATCGCGCGACGCGCATGCGATCTTCGAGTTCGTGATTGCGAAGGATCCTCAGCACCTCGAAGCCCGCCGTCACTTGGCCGCACTGACTTACGATCTCGGCCACATCTCGTCGGCGCTCAAACATCTCAAAATCCTGACGGAACTCGACGACACCGACGGCAAGCCGTACCGCTTAATCGGCGTCATCGGCATGGACACCGATAATTTCGCCGAATCGATCCGCGCGTTTCGCGAAGCACTGAAACGGTCACTTCCCGATACGGCGCGGCAGGAAGTCCATCGCGATCTCGTGCAGTGCCTATTACTCACTCGCCAATACGAAGACGCATTGCAAGCGCATACCGACGGCACGACGGCCGGTGTGAAGCCATCACCCGACTGGCTGACAAGCCGGGCAGAGGCGTTGTACGGCCTCGGTCGATCCGCCGAAGCTCGGGAATGGCTCGACCCCATTCTGCGCGACAATCCCGACACGACCACCGCGATGGTATTGCGCGGTCGCATTCACCTCGATGCCGGCGAGTCGGCCACTGCCGTGATACTGCTCGAAAAAGCATTTGCAAAACTGCCGCACGATCACTCGATTGGATTTTTGCTCTCGCAGGCTTACGCTGCCAACGGTCGAAAAGCCGACGCGGATATGGCAGCGAAGCGAGCGACCGACGCTCAAAAATCGCTGGAACTCATTTCTGCGTTGACGACGGAAGCCGTGTCGAAACCGTGGGACGCGAACGTACGCCTACGACTCGCGGAGGCGTCCGACAAAATGGGCAAACCGCTATTGGCCGAGATGTGGCGTAAGTCCGCCGCCGCCGTCACGGCGAAGTGACTCGCGTTTTCCAGGCTTCGAGTTGCAAGTTCACCTCGCTCGGTGCGGTGGAGCCGTAACTGCGGAAGGCTGCGAGTGCGTTGTGGACGCCGAGGACGGAGCGCACGGCTTGGCCGATGCCGGGCTTGGTTTCGTCGAAGTCGGCATCGGGCAGATCGACCAGCCGGCAACGTGCCATCTCGCACTTTCGCACTAATTTTCCAACGGCTTCGTGTGCGGAACGCATCGGTACGCCGCGCGCGATCAGGAACTCCATGAGAGTCGTCGCGTCGAGGAAACCATCTTCGAGGCGGGCCGCAATCACATCGCGGCGCAGCTTCGTTTGGGCAACGAGCGGGGCCGCCACCGAGAGCATACTGGCGACGGTATCGTACGAATCGAACAGAGCCGTTTTGTCTTCTTGCAAGTCCCGGTTGTACGCGAGCGGTAGCCCCTTCAGCAGCACGAACAGTTGCTGAAGGCAACCGATCACGCGCGCCGATTTCCCGCGTGTCAGTTCGAGCACATCGGGGTTCTTCTTGTGCGGCATAATGCTCGAACCGGTGCAGAACGCATCGGGCAGTTCCAGAAAATGGAACTCGGTCGTCGACCAAATCACCCACTCCTCGGCCCACCCGCTGAGGTGCGTCGCAATCACCGACAAGCTGAAAACGAACTCCAGCAGGAAGTCGCGGTCGCTCGATATATCGAGGCTATTCCGGGCGACGCTGTCGAAGCCGAGCTTCTGCCGCACGCTTTCGCGGTCGATCGGCAGCGTCGTTCCGGCGAGCGCCGCCGCACCGAGTGGCAAGATATTCACCCGTTTCCGGCAGTCCGCCAGCCGTTCGCGATCCCGCTCGAACTTCTCCGCATAGGCCAGGAAATAGTGCGATGCCAGCACCGGTTGCGCCCGTTGCAGGTGCGTATACCCCGGCAGAATCACATCGCGTTCGCGTTCGGCCGAACCGACGAACGCCACCTGAAGTTCCCGCAGTGCGCCGTCGATATGGTCGATCGCTTCGCGGATCCAGAGTTTGACATCGGTAGCGATCTGATCGTTACGGCTCCTCCCCGTATGCAGTTTGCGCCCTGTGTCGCCGAGCTTCGCGATGAGTGCTTTTTCGATGTGCGTATGAATGTCTTCGAGCGAGATCGTGAACTCCATCTTCCCCGCTTCGATCTCCGTGCCAATTTCATCGAGCGCAACGACGATCGCTTGCATCTCGGCATCGGTCAATAACCCGACTTCGGCCAACATGCGGGCGTGCGCCTGACTGCCGATGATGTCGTGCCGATACAAACGGCGGTCGAACGAGATCGATTCGGTAAAGGCCTCGACGCGCTGATCGGTCGTCCCGTCGAATCGTCCGCCCCAAGTCTTCTGGCTCATCGGCTGCCTCAATTTATGCGTACCTTGCAACAATCGAGTCGTTTTACGAAACGGGTAAAATTCCGTCCGCCATTCGATAAAAAAGCTGACACTCAATCGGGTCGGATGGGGTATACCTCGCGACTGCGATGGATCATTCTCACTGGAGGCACAATGCGTCACATACTTCTGGTGCTGTTTGCAGCACTGACTCTCGGCCTGACGACCACCACAAGGGCCGACGACGAACCGGCTGGTCCGGCGCTCGAAATCCGCTTGCGTGCCGTCAACGACCTTCTCACTTCGTTCGAGTACATCGGCGAATCGGTCGGCAAAGGCGATGAAGTCAAACAGGCCGCCGCACTGGTGAAAGCGTTCGCGGGGCCGAAGGGCGTCGAAGGCATCGACATCAAACGTCCGTTCGGCTTCTACGGAATCGTCACGCCGAACGTCGTCGATAGCCCGCTCGTGCTCATGATCCCCGTGGCCGACAACGAGGCATTCGTGAACCTGCTATCGGGGCGGCTCATGCTAAGCCCGGAGAAAGGCGACGACGGGATTTACTCGCTCGACGTACCGAACTTCAACCCGAAAGTGTACTTCACGTTCGCCAACAAGTACGTCTACGCGACAGTCCTCAACAAGAAGTCGATCGACCCGAAGACGCTCATCGACCCGAAGACGTTTTTCGCCAAAGACGATGGCTCGGTGATGTCGATCACGATTCACAACGATCGCATCCCCGAAGCGGTTCGCAAACCGGTACTCGGTCAGATCGAACAGCAGTTGGCTGCCGAGAAAAAGAAGAGCAAAGATAACGAGACGCCCTCGGAACGGAAATCGAAAGAGATCGCGCTCGATGGCGTGATGAGTGCGATGGTTTCACTATTCACCGACAGCAAAACCGCGACGCTCCGCCTCGACGTGGCACCGAAGACGGACGATATGACGCTCGAATTCACGCTCGTTCCGAAGGATGGCTCCGAATTGAAACAATCGCTCATTTCCGCTGCAAAACGCACCTCGATTGCAACGATTGCGGGGAACGCGAAGAACCCCGTGATGTCCGGAGCGATCAATCTCTCCGTACCCGAGAGTATGCGAAAGCCGGTCGATGAACTCGTCGATCTCGTCGTCAAAGAAGGAATTGACAAGGCGAAGGGCGATGAAAAACTCGCCGTCGAGAAAGTGCTCAATGCGATTGCACCGACACTCAAGTCGGGCAACATTCAAGTGGGTGCGGCTCTGGCTGGTACGGCGGGGCAGTTTGAAGTTCTATCTGCGCTCAAGGTCGCGAAGGGCAAACTCATCGAGAAGACGGTCAAGGAACTCGCGCCGTTTATTCCCGAAGATAAAGGGGCTTTCAAATTCGATCTCGAAACGATCGGCGAAGCCAAACTCCACAGCGCGACAACGAATGACGGCGCTGCGAAAGCCATGTTCGGCACGAACGCATTTTGGCTGACGACAGCCGATGAGTTGCTCGTGTTGGGTATCGAACCCGAAGCCAAGGGGACAAAACGTATCGCCGCCGCATCGCCTGCATCGTCGGATATCCTCAGTGCGCAGTTCGGCTTCGCCAGCATAATGCCGTTCGCGGAGAAAACGATTAAACCCGAAACGATGAAGTCCATCATCAAAGAAGCGTTCGGCGATGAAACGCCCGAAGGAAAAGACACGTTTTCCGTCCGCGTGAAAGGCGGGGAAACGCTGAACGTGAAGGCCACCCTGAAGGGCAAAGCCCTTCGCTTACTAGTACTCATCAACGACAAAAAGAAAGAATCGTAAGCCACCCAAGCCCAGGGTTCGACGCTTCGTCGCACCCTGGGAGCATTGCCTACACTTTCACCATCTCCACCGCACCGTGGTTGTTACCGCTCTTAAACGCGGCTTCGATGAACGCCACGATTTCCACTGACACCGCGATGTCAATCGGTGGCTTGCCCGTCGCGAATGTCTCGACGACTTTCTTGAGTAACTCGCGGTAAATCACGCCGGTGCCGACCGCAACTGCGGTTGGCCCTTTCTCCGCGAATGCCGTGAACCCGAAGCTACTTCCGCCCGTGCGGTTGCCGCGAACCGACGCGACACGGCCATCGTTCCATATGCCCGTTGCGACATCGGTATTTTTCTCGTGCGTACACGTCACACGGACGCAGCCCGGCCCCATGAGCGTGTAAAGGATCTCGACCGCGTGGATGCCGTAGTGGAATAAACCGGGGTTGCGTTCGTGTTCGGAAGCGGGGCCGTACGTCGTGCAACCGAGGATTTTACCGTGCTTCGCATCGGCCATGTACGCCGTCACTTCGGTGGCATAACGGAGTGCGGACGAGCTGAACAAGGGCACTTTTTTCTTGTCGGCAAGATCGACGATTTTCTTCGCATCGCTCAGCGAACACGCGAACGGCTTGTCGATGAAACACGGGATACCCGCTTCGAGAAACGGCTTCGCGCGCTCCCAGTGGACCGAGCCATCGACGGCTTCGATTAGCATCGCGTCAACCTTACCGATCATCGCCTCGGGCTTGTCCACAAGCGTCACGCCGTACTTTTTCATCTGCTCGGTGTAACCCGCAATCCGCTCCGGCGACAGCTTCGATTCGCCCGCACACCCGATGACGACCTTCGCGCCTTCGACCCACTGCTCCGCCGGAATGTCGATGTGGTTGAGTCGCTTGGTGAACTCGACACAGTGCGACGTGTCGAAGTCCAGGATGCCGAGTCGGATCATCGGAAGGCTCCTAAAGGTTACTCTTTTCGTAGCGCCGTCAATATCGGGATTCGCGCGACGCTGTTCGTGGCGAGCAGCACGGTGATGATCCCAACGACGAACACCGCGCCAATCATGACCGAGATTCCGACCAAAGGCAACTGCCCGCCGAGCGCAATGTGCGGTGCGACCGAAATGGCGGCCGAAACGAGGCCGAGCAAAATACCCGCAGCGAGCAACACGAGGTTCTCGCCGAGCACGAGGATTTTGAGCGACCGCGTCGTGTAGCCGAAGGCACGCAAGAGTGCGAATTCGCCAAGGCGTTCCCACACGCCACGTAAGATCACGATCGCCAGCCCGAGGATGCCGAGGAGCAATCCGAGCGCGCCGAGCAATTGAAACGTGGTGAGGTATGTGCCCACGACGGCCTGAAATGCGGAGACTCGTTCGCGGGTACTGGTGGCCGCGAAACCGTTGGCCCGCAAGCCGCGATTGAGCAAATTTGCGACCGCTTTCTCATCCTCTGCCGCGGTTTCGATCAGAAGAACGCGGAAACCTTCTTCGCGCGGGAACAGCCGTCGGAACGAGTCGTCGGCCATGACGAGTTCGCTTTGAAACGCACTATCTTGCAGCGTCCCAACGATGCGACACGTCACCGTGCGGCCCGCTTCATCGGTCGTTTCGACGGTGCCACCGACCGAGGTTTTCAGCATCCACATCACGGTGTTCTGTTCGCCGAAAACGGGCACAGCGCCGTCCATACGCTGTTTTTTCAGTAGTAGCCACGGGTTTGCTTTTTCTTCGGGCGTCGTCGCTTCCGTTTGTGCGAACTGGAAACCGCCGCGTTCGATCAGCGCATCGGGCACGCCGAGCAACCGTGGCTTGCCCGCTTGATAGAGGTTCAAACAACTCGCATCGTCGCCGACCCGCAGGTGCAACGGGACCGCGTTTGCAATCTTCGCCAGCGTCGCCTCGGCTTGTTTAAGACGCGCATCGACGCTCGACCCCGATGGGTTTGCGGCCACTTGCTCTTGATAGTTTCGTTGCAGTTCATCGAGGATTTCGTCGCGCCCCGCTTTGCCCATCAACGGTTGGAAGAGCGGGATATCGACCTCGCCCACAAGGTTAAAGCCGCCACTGCCGCCGTTCTTGTTCGCGAAATCGCGGTCGGGCTTCCGACGAAAGCTTTCGACGGCGACGAGCAGAAACGTTGCCGAGCCGATGAGGAATACCGTGAGCAAACTGCGCCCCGAAAAGCGACTGGCGTTACGCGGCCCGAGCGCGAGCAGGCCCATCGTTCCGGTCGATTGCGGGAACGAGCGATGCGGACTTTTCAGGAGCCTATGAATGATGGCCAAACCCGCGAGGAAGATCATGCCACCGCCGCCGAAGAAGCTCATCGCACGGAAATCGGGATTCGCAATCGTCGTACCGACTGACAGCAGGATGACACCGAGAACGAACGCGATGGCCGCCAGCCACGCATACCGTCGCCGATGGTCGCGTTCGATGCGAAAATCGACCGGTTCGCTCGTTTCTCCGCGTAAAAGTGCGGGCGGCGCGATCCTAACCAAGCCGCGGATAGCCAGCCAAATCGCGATTAGCGACATGAGTATCGTTAGTGACACACCGATGACAGCACTCGCGATTGTCGCATACGGCGTCAGGTAATTTTTGACCGTGGAATCGGGCCAAAGGTCGATGAGAATGCTGACGAGCCATCGCGAATACGCCACGGCAACGAGTATGCCTAGGATCGTTCCAACGACCGACAGGCATAACCCCTCGAACAGGAACAGTCGGCGTATCGTTTTCTGCGGGTAACCGGCCGCGAGCAAGCTGCCGATTTCTTTCGCACGGCGCTCGATGTTGAGACGGAACATCAAGCCGACGAGGATGAGTGCCGAGACGATCAAGAACAGACTGAACCCGAGGAACAGCCCGCCGAAATCGGTACCCCCGCGACTGGCAATGAGTAGGCGTTCGCGGGTCGGGTCGAACTGCAAACCGAGTTTAGAGGGCGACAAATATTTCCGCATCGCGGCCTTGACTGCCAGTGCGGTGTCATCGGGTGACGTGCCGTTTGCGGGCGCAATGCGAATCGAAGTCACGGTACCGAATCGGCTACGAAACAAGCGTTCACCAGCATTCTGCGTGATGTAGGCCTTCGGTGTCGTTTTGTGTTTATTCCAGTATCGATCATTTGCGTCGCCGGTTTTGATACGCGTCGAGTCGTACGGGAACGGCGGTTTCCATTCGCCCATCCGCAACTTATCGGTGATGCCAGGGAACGGCGGCGTGAGGTCCGGATCGCGGGCGGCATCGGTCATCGGCACACGCCCCACGAGGCGAAACGTTGCGGTCGTTTCCACAGCACCCGCTTCGATTTCCGGCTGGAAGAAACTCAGCGTAATCGTGCTCCCAATCGGCGTCGTTTTCAGCGGCGATTCGTCCCAGTCGGCTAACACGATCTCGTCATCTTTGAGTGCCGTTACGCCGTTGGGTAAGAACGGTCCGAGTGGCGCGGCGGCTGCGGTATTCAGCGCGGCGACGATCGAATAGGGGATCGTTTTTTTGCCATCGCCGATGCCGTTGGCGAGGTAAACTGTCGTTCGCTCGAATGGCAATTTCAGTTCGGTTGCAGCTTTCTCGGCGGCTTCGACGGCGGCGGAATCGAGGATGAGTTGGTCGGCTTCCACGCTGATGTAGGCATTGCGACTTTTCGGTACCTTGACGCGGATGCCGAGATCTTCGAGTGACAGCGTAGTGTCAAAATCGCGGTTGAGTTCTTCGGTCGATGCTCCCGCCGCGAAGATCGCGTTGATTTTGCCCTTCTGTTTCAGCGTTTCTTGAAGAAATACGAGCGGAACGAACACGTTGAGTGGCACCGTCGGGTTCGGTAAAAGCGAAAACGCATTCGCGTGATGTGCCGCGGGCAGAACCTGCGATACCGTTATCGGCAACGTTGTCGAGACATCGTCGGCACCGCGTCGCCCGAGGATCGACGAACGGGGCACGCTCGAAAATTGCTGCACCGATAGCCGCAACTTGTCGCCAGTTTTCGACAGTAACCGCGTTGCGACTTCGTCGGAAGTTACCGCGAGCGGTTCGCCGGTCGCCCAGCCTTTCGGAGCTTCGATGCCGAAAAATGACAACCCACTGTCATTGATACCAATGACGGTGATCCTCGGTAACTGCGTAGCATCGAGTGCGTTCGTTGTCGTCAGCGAGCCTTGGAGCATCAGTGCAGGAATGGCTTGGCCGGGTAACCGCGATGCGACCTCTTCGCGTATTAACTTCGCGCCAGTCAGGCTCGCATCGATCCCGTTGAGCTGCTTCTCGGCCTTGGCTCGTAGGCTTCCGCGTAAAGAGTCGCCGACGAACAGCGCACCCGCGAGTACCGCCGTGCCGATGGCGACAGCGAGCATGACGGCCAGGTTGCCGCGCCAGTGATACGCCAAACTACGGAGCGGAAGCGAACGGAGTGTCAGCATGGATGGGTACCGAAGTAAACATAGTAAAATTAAAACTTTAACCGCAGAGTGCGCGGAGAACGCTGAAAACTCAAAATCAAGTTCAAATATTAAATTCTTTCTCCGCGTACTCTGCGCCCTCCGCGGTTAAAATTTTACTGAGACACTAGTCGGCCTTCGGCCATCTCGAATCGTTTTGGGAAGGTTCGAGCGAGATCGGCACTGTGCGTGACGACGATCAGGATCGTGTTCTGTTGGCGGTGCATCTCGAAGAGTAATTCGCCGATCGCCTGTGCGTTCTTGTGGTCGAGGTTCCCGGTCGGTTCGTCGGCTAACAGCAGTGGTGGCTTCTGTACAAGGGCGCGGGCGATAGCTACTCGTTGGCGTTCGCCGCCGGAAAGCTCAGCGGGGCGATGATCGAGGCGATCCGCGAGGCCAACGCGGGTCAGTAATTCGCGTGCGGTGCGTTCGATGTCGGCACGTGAAACTTCGGTTTGAATCAGCGTCGGGACGAGTACGTTTTCGAGGACTGTGAACTGCGGTAACAGGTGATGATCCTGAAACACAAAGCCGACTTTCCGGTTGCGGAACGCGGCAATTTGCACTTCGGACAGCGTAAACGGGTTCTGGCCGTCGAGTTCCATCGTGCCGGAAGTGGGGCGATCCAGTGCCCCGAGAATGTGCAACAGCGTACTTTTCCCAGAGCCGGAAGGGCCAGTGATCGCGACCGCGTCGCCGGGCTTCAACTCGAACGACACGCCGGAAAGCACGGGTAGGGTGCCGCTCCGGGTGATGTACTCTTTGTGTAAATTCGTCGCAATCAGCGGCATCATCACCCTTTCGAGAAGGCACCGGGCGGGCGGGGGACATCGGCGGTGAGCGCGAGTGTGCCGAGGCCGTAGAAGGTATATTCGACGTCGGGCCGTTCATCCCAAAGGCCGCCGATGAAGCCGCCGCGCGGCAGTTCGCACGAATCGGCATAATCGCGAATCGCGGCCAAATTCAGCTTTTTTTCCGCACCGAGTTGGAACAGCGTCCACGATGCAGTGAACGTCGAAAGCAAGTCGGCGGCGGGGATGCGATCGTTCGCGCGGAATCCGCCTTCAAACGGCGACGGCAGCGCAGCAAGGAAATCGCCGACTGCCGTTGTCGCTTCGGGCGACATCGCTTTCGCGATTTGTAACAGCCCGACACCGGCCGCCGTCGGGTTCGCGCCGCTGCGTTTCATCGGTGCAATTTCAACGTAGCCACCGTCGGGCCGACGTCGCGAGTTCACGAATGCGACAACGTTTTCAATCTGCGGAATCGGCCGGTCGAGAAGCTGTAAACAAAGCGCGACGAGGAAGCTGGTATACGTGCTGCCTGCGGGGGCACCGGGCACTTTCCCGTAACCGCCATCGGGCGTGCGGAAGGTTTCGAGCATCGCGCCAACGCGATCTTTCCAGTCGGTCGGCGCTTCGGCGAGGATGTCTGGCCCACCGCCGAGTGGGACAAGATACGTGCCGACGATGAGCGAAAAGAAATCGACGACGCCCGTCGAGCGGTTCATTTGCGAACGGAGAAACCCCGCGGTACGTTCGCATAGTTCCGGCGTGAGTGCTTGCATAACGGCCAGCGAACGCAGTGCGAAACCAGTGTAATACAAGTCCGAACCGCCCTCGCGCCCCGGCCAGCCGCCATCCGGGCGCTGTTCGGAAATGAGGTAATTCGTGTGCCGTGCCCGCGTCTCTTCGGGGAGTTTTTCGACGCCATCGATCAGCCGAAGCGTCAGTCGCGTCAGGTACGGTAGATCGTCGTCCGGCATCGGTCGAGTTCTTTACTGTTCGAGTTTCGCACGGATCGCAGCGGGGATTTCGATCGACTCGATATGGTCCGGTCCACCCGCGCGGCAGAATACGCTCGTAATCCGACCGACCGCGATGGCATCGTTGCCGCGGGTGAAATCGAAGCGGTACGAGAGCGACTTTCGGCCGATTTTCTCGATCGTCACCGCAACGGTGAGAACGTCCTCAAACTTCGCCGGTTTCTGGAAGTCGCAACCCGTCGAGACGCGTGGGAAGCCGTAGCGCGTGTCGCCATCGAGCCACGATACGGACAGTCCGCGCGAACGGAGGAAGTCGGTCTCAGCGGCTTCCATGTAGCGGAAGAAATTCGCAAAGTGAACGATGCCTGCCATGTCGGTGTCACCGAACTCGACGCGGCGGGTGGTAGTGAATCCTGTTGCCATGCTGGTTGTTGTATTCGTTCACGCGATGAAAGGCTTTTGTCCGCGAACGTATTCGTGCAGAAGTTGCTCGGTCTGCTCCGCCATCGCCCCCGCGTGGAACCGCGTTGTCACCGCATCGCGTCCCTTTAGCCCCATCGCTTCCCGTAGTGCCACGTCCTCCAGTAGGCGACGTAATCCGACCGCAAGTGCGTGTGGGTCGTTCGGTTTCACGAGCAATCCCGCACCGGTCAACTCGATCAATTCGGGGAACGAACCGTGCGCCGGTTGCACGACGGGCACGCCATTCGCCCACGCTTCGAGGAGGTACAGCCCCTTCGGTTCGTGATAAACCGTCGGCACCGAGAGGACGTCGATGCTGTTTAGGAAGCGTACTTTGCTCGCGTGATCGGGACTTTCGACGTACTCGAATTGATCGCGCAGGCCGGCCGTTTCGAGTTCTTTCATCTGTTCGGCGAAGTACGCGCGATGGTTGTCGCCGAGCCATCCCGAAGCTCGAAGTGCGTACGGCGGGCTGCCGGGCATTTTTCGCAGATGGATGAAGGCATCGATCAGGTTATGAAAACCTTTCTCGGGGCAGATGCGTGCGAAGTAGCCGATACAAAGTGAGGAAACCGGCGCAGAGGGGCGAGTTCCGCCGTGGCCGCGCAACGAGATTCCGGGGTAGACGATGCGAATTTTCGCGCGGTCGATCTGCAAGTATTTCGCCATGTCGTTCGCGTAAAATTCGCTCGTGCTAATGAAACCATCGAACGACTCGCTGTTCTTGCGAATGAGGTTCAAGCAGATTTTGCGATCCGGTTCGGGGAGGGCTTCGAGGAAAATATCGTCGCCTTGTAACGTCGCGAGTATCGGCACTTTCAACTCGGCTCGCAGTTGCGGAGCGATGCCGGAGAGCAACACGTTGGTGAGGATGATCACTTCAGGTTGGATCTCGGCTTTCATCCAGTCGATCAGTTTTTGCAGCTCTTTGCGCTGGTTGCCGTCTTGCCCCTGGAGCATCGATACCGTCAATTTACCGAGCACATTATACGGCGTTCGCGAGGCGAACCGCGACACCCACTTCAGCAAGCGGGGGAAGTCCAGCAGGCGATCGAACACCCGTGGCGTGTGGCGGAACAGCCGCGATTTTTGTTGGAGGAAGACGTTGATCCCGCCGAAGAACACGCGCTTCTGGCTGGCATCGGGGTCGTCGGTGCGGATCGGGGTGTAAGTGGGAATGAGTAGTGCATCATGGCCGCGTTCGATGAGCGCGCTGACGAGCGCATTGTCGCGCATGCAGCTACCGCAAAACATGCCCGCCGCCCCTGCCGTGATAAAAGCAATTCGCATCGGGTATTCCGTTTCGTGACGGTACTCGACAATTCTATTGTGAACGTTTTAAGGATAGGAAGCAATATCGCCACCGTTGCGGGTGGACAGTGCGGGCATTATGCTCGAGGCACCGTAGGTGAGGAACCGCACTGAACCGTCGGCGAACGTGAAGTTGCTGCCGCCCGAGTGCAGGCTCCAAAAGTGAAACTGATCGCAGATCTTGTTGATGTCCCCCGGTCCGAATGCGAACGGGCCAACGGGGCAGGCGTTCATCTCGGTATTGACCGTGTTGCGGACGTTGATTTCGGATACGCCGAGCGTAACGTCGACCGATCCGCTATTGCGAATCGTGCCGTAACCCGGATCCCATTGCCCTGCCCCCGCGTACCACCAACCGAAGACGAGGTCGTAACTCGGCGGGCGTTCGCCGACCATCAGCGTGTTGCTGGTGCCGTCAGTCACGTCGGCGAATCGTACGGTATCGTTCCAGAACAATATTCCATCGCGGCTACGGAGATCGCGACCACTCACGCCCAGATAGCCAGTGAATGCCACGGTGACGCCCCCCGCATACGTCGCCTGATATTGACGGCCATCGGCGGCGCATTTGTAGCCGTTCATGAGGGTGGGCAAGCCAGTGTGTGGCGGGCTGGCGAACGGGTTGCGGAAGGCACCTTGCGACGCGAATGCGGCTTCCATATCCGCGTGCATACTCGCTTGTTCCACGTAAGGCAGAATGCGTGCCATCCAACTGATCCACTGCATCGGATCGCGCGGGGCCGGGGCAAACGTCTCTTTAATTGCAGGCGGAAATTGCCCTTGGGAATCGTGGTAATTGTGCAGCGCGAGGCCAATCTGTTTCATGTTGTTCGTGCAGCGCGTCCGCGAGGCCGCATCGCGAACCTTCTGCACCGCTGGCAGCAACAGCCCGATCAGGATCGCGATAATCGCGATGACCACCAGCAACTCGATGAGCGTGAACGCCGTCCGACCGGTTTTCGGACGCATGATCGTGACCCACGAAAAGTGAATGAGGACGCAACAGAAATCATAGGAATATGTACGTCGTCAGTGTAAACCGAGTTCGCGAACCGAACAAGCGTCATCTGCGATTATGGCAACGAATGTTTCGGATTCTCGATTAGAATGACAACGACTTTGGACGCTCGCATTCTGGAGGCAAACAAATGCACTCGCCATTCCCCGGCATGGACCCGTATCTCGAAGACGCCGCGTTCTGGAAGGGTTTCCACGCGACTTACATGGTTTACTTGCGAGGGTTGCTTACCAAAGCATTACCGGCTGGTTATTACGCGGACGTCGAGCAACATGTCTGGCTGCAAGACGAAGATTTCGATGTTCGCGAGACATTTGGCTACCCCGATGCTTTCGTTGCGGGACATTCAAACACTGGTGCTGTGGCCGTTGCTGCGGAAAAGTCAGTGTCCGTTTCAACGGAAGTGACACTCGCCAAATCCGCGCGCAAGTCGCAGCAAAAGTATATCAAGATCGTCGATCAACCGGGAAATCGCGTCATCACCGTCATCGAACTCCTCAGCCCGAGTAACAAGCACAACGGGCCAGACCGCGAACAGTACATCGTGAAACGCAATCAGTATCTCGCTTCGGGTACGCACTTCGTGGAGATCGATCTGCTTCGCGATGGCGACCGGATGCCGCTGGGACGCCCCCGCCCGGCAATGGCCGATTATTACGCAATCGTGGCGCGGGCGAACTTGTTCCCGAAGGCGTCAGTCTGGGCGTTCACCGTACGCGACCCGATGCCGATTTTGCCGATCCCGCTCAAAGTGAAAGATGGCGACATCACGCTCGAACTTCGCGATTGTTTCGACCGCGCCTACGAGGATGGTGGCTACCAGAATCGCATCGATTACCAATCGCCGCCCACGATTCCACTCCGACGGCCCGATCAAGCGTGGGCCGATGAATTCCTGAAAGCCAAGCGACCGAAGTGAGTTTGACCGATACATGGGACAACGCCATATCGTGCGGCCTAGAATAAAATTTGTACGCTAACACCAGCGATTCCACCTGCCAGACGTTCCGTGTGAGGACACCCGCCGATGATTCACATTCCCGCATTGCGTTTTGGAAAGTCGTACACCAGCCTCGATAAAGCAACGCTCGTTCACCACGTGACCGGCGAACCGGTTGCGGAAGTCAGCCAGGTGACGGGTAGCCAGATCGCCCGCGACCTTAGCGGCATAGTCCGCGCGCACAAAGAACTCTCGGCAATCCCGATCCGCGACATTCTCGCGATGTACAAGAAGGCCGCCGACTACTTCCTGAACGCCACGCTGCCATGCGGCGATGCGGAACTGACCTTCGACGAGTACGTCAAAAATCTCTCGGCCACGACCGGTTCGCCGATGGTGTTCTGCGACCGAAACGCACGCAAAGTTCACTACGTCCTCGGCAACATCGAGGAAGTCATCGCCGGTTTGACCCGCGGCCTGAACGTCGAAGCCCTCGACAAAGGATACACAATCTCGTCGGGCCGAATGCAGGCGTTTTACCCGACGACAGATGTCTTCGGGGCGGTGCTGCCGTCGAATTCCCCCGGCGTGCATTCGTTGTGGGTGCCGACGATTGCGTTCAAGATGCCGTTGCTGTTGAAGCCCGGCCGCGAAGAACCGTGGACTCCTATGCGCGTGCTGCAATCGTTCATCAAGGCGGGGATCCCCGCGAGCGTCCTCGGGTTCTTGCCGACCGATCACGTCGGTTCGTCGGAGATTCTGCGGCTCTGCGGCCGCAGCATGGCGTTCGGCGACGACCGCACGATGGCACCGTACAAGAACGACCATCGCGTAGAAATTCACGGCACCGGCTACAGCAAGCTGATTTTCGGCGAGGATCAGGCGGACAATTACGAAAAGTACATCGACCTCATCATCGATTCGATTGCCGCGAACGGGGGCCGTGCCTGCGTGAACGCCTCGGCGGTGTACACGCCGAAGAACGCCGACAAAATCGCCCACGCTTTGGCCGAACGCCTGGCGAAAGCGAAAGTCCGCGCCTGGGACGACCCGGCTTGCGAGATCAGCGCGTTCGCGAAACCGGAAGTCGCCGAGGCGATCGACAACATGATCACGCAAGGCCTTCAGACACCTGGGGCGACCGATGTGACGCTGCAAATCCGCGGTACGCCCCGGCTCGTGAAAGAGGGCCGAATCGCGTATCTTTTGCCGACGATTATCCGCTGTCAGTCTGCGGAACACTCACTCGCGAACAAGGAGTTTTTGTTCCCGTACGCCAGCGTCATAGAATGTCCGCAGGCGGATGTGCTCAAGCGGATCGGGTATACCCTGGCCGCAACGGTGCTGACCGAAGACCCCGCGTTCATCGCCGAAGCGATGGCGTGCTCGAACATTGAGCGGCTGAATATCGGCCCGCTGCCAACCAACCGGTTGACCTGGGACCAGCCGCATGAAGGAAACCTTTTCACCCACCTTTACAAACAACGTGCGCTCGCCATCGCATGATGTCGGGTTCGCGCCGTTCGACTATCAACCGCTCGGTCGGGTGATCGTCGAACCCGGTGGCATGAACCGCTTGGGGGAACTCGCACGTTCCCTCGGCGGTTTGCGCGTTCTGATGGTCACCGATCCCGGCCTGGAACATGTCGGCCACCCGCAACGCGCTGTGGCATCCTTACGCGAGGCCGGACTTTACGTCACGACTTTCGATGGCGTGAAAGAGAACCCCACCGATGTCGAAGTGCAAAACGGCGTCGAACGCGCCCGGCAACATGCGATCGACTTGATCGTTGCTGTCGGCGGTGGCTCGTCGATGGACTGCGCGAAGGGCATCAACTTCCTGCTGACCAACGGCGGAAAGATGGCCGACTACAAAGGCCACGGCCGTGCGACGAAGCCGATGCTGCCTTCAATCGGCGTGCCCACCACATCGGGTACCGGCAGCGAAGCCCAGAGCTATGCGCTGATTACCGATGCGTCTTCGCACATGAAGATGGCGTGCGGCGACAAAAAGGCGGCGTTCCGCATCTCGATCCTCGATCCGGAAGTGACATTATCGCAGCCGTGGTCCGTCACGGCGGTTACGGGGATCGATGCGATCGCGCACGCGATCGAATCGTACGTCAGCACGAAAGCGAACCCGATTTCGCGTGCCCATTCGCTGGCCGCATGGCGCGAACTCGAACCGAATTTCGAGATCGTGCTTTCGCAGCCAAATCACTTGTTGGCACGGGCGGCCATGCAGATCGGCTCGCACTTTGCGGGAATGGCAATCGAAGGCGCGATGCTCGGCGTCTGCCACAGTTGCGCGAACCCACTCACCGCACATTACGGAATCACGCACGGCACCGCCATCGGCCTCATGCTCCCGCACGTGATCCGCTTCAACGCGGTTGTTGCGGAGGCAAGATACGCGGAAATTTATGGTGGTTCAAAGCCACTCGCGGAGCGCGTAACGGCGTTCGTGCGGGCTGCGGGGCTGGCGACTTCGCTGAAAGAGTGCGGCGTCAGCGAGAGTATCCTGCCGCTATTGGCCGAAGAAGCCAACCAGCAATGGACGGCCCGCTTCAACCCGCGCCTCGTTACGGAAACCGAAATCCTTAGCATCTACCGTGCGGCTTGGTGATGCCACTTTCAGGAGCGACGCATGTTTCGGATTCTCCTTCGCAGTCTGCCAATCCTTGCGCTCGCCATCGTGGGAACCGTGCGCTCTGCCGACGCACCTGTGAAAGAGAAAGCCGCGAATTGGCCGGTATTTCGTGCGAATGCCGAGATGACCGGCTCCGCCGTGTCGATGCTCCCCGAACAACTCCAGGAACGCTGGACGTTCAAAACGGGCAACGCGATCGAAGGCGCGCCGGCCATCGTCGATGGCGTCGTTTACGTGGCTTCGACCGACAAACACATCTACGCGCTCGACTTGAAAACCGGCAAACAACGCTGGAAGACACCCGTCGGTGCGCCGATCAAAGCCTCGCCGGGCGTGCGAAACAATCGCGTGTACGTCGGCGATTCCGATGGCAAACTGCACTGCTTCAACGCCACCGACGGCAAACTCGTCTGGACCTTCGAGACGATGGGCGAGATCGTGGCGGGCGTCAACTTCCACAAGGAAAACATCCTGCTCGGCTCGCACGATTCGACGCTGTACTGCGTCTCCGCTGAAGGCAAGAAGGTGTGGGAGTTTAAGATCGATGGCCCCGTAAACGGCACGCCGGCGGTCAAAGACGACATGACCTTCGTCGCGGGTTGCGACAGCATCTTGCACGTCGTCGATGCCAACACGGGTAAGGAAATTCGCAATGTCGAGATCGGCGGGCAGGCGGGCGCGACGGCGGCGCTGATTGGTGATGAAGCGTTCGTCGGCACCATGTCGAACCAGATGATCGCCATCGACGTGAAGAACGGCAAGAAACTCTGGAGTTTTGAGGCAATGCGACGGCAGCAGCCGTTCTATTCCTCGGCGGCCGTCAGCGAAAAACTCGTCGTCGTCGGCAACCGCGACAAGAAGATCTATGCACTCGATCGCGAAACCGGCCAAGAACGCTGGAGCTACCTCACCGATGGCAACGTCGATGGCTCGCCGATCATCGTGGGCAATCGCGTCTACGTCGGCTGCCTCTCGAGTGAAGGGCAATTCTACGTGCTCGATCTGAAGACCGGCAACAAGGTTCAGGTGCTGAACCTCGACAGCGAAGTGACCGGCTCCCCCGCCGTGTCGAGCGACTGTTTGCTAGTCGGCACCGACAAGGGTACACTTTACTGCTTAGGCTCTAAATAGACATGTTCTCACCCCGGAATCTTCTTCAACGCGAGCGATCATGACCAACGTCGATGTGGCACTTCGGCTCGTCGTGGACGGTATGACAATTGGCCTCGGCTCGGGGGCGGCATCGGAGCGATTTCTACGTGGCCTCGGCGCTCGCGTTCGAGCGGGGTTGAAGGTTGCGGGGGTGCCGACTTCAAATAAAATCGCGACGATGGCGACCGAACTCGGTATCCCGCTCGTCGATCTCGGCAGCACGTTGCCGCTCGATTACACGTTCGATGGGGCCGATGAAGTCGATTCGCGACTGAACATGATCAAAGGCTATGGCCGGGCGCTCGTTCGCGAAAAAATCGTGGCCGCGGCGTCGAAAAAATTGGTAATTCTAATCGGCCCCGAACGCATAGCGGAGAAGCGCGTCAACCAACTCGGTTCGCGCGGCAAACTGCCGATCGAAGTGCTTTCGTTCGCGGTGAAGTTCGTGCAACATCGCTTGGCGAAGCTCGGAATGCCATCGGAAATCCTCTCGGAAAATGGCAGCCCAGTGCTGTCCGATAACGGCAACCCGATCTTACACGCGCTTGTGAAGCCGATCGCGAATGCCGTCGAACTCGATGCCAGCATACAAGCGATTCCCGGCGTCGTCGGCACTGGTTTGTTCCTCGGCATGGCCGATGTCGTACTCATTCAGGATGGCGATGTCGTCCACGAACTCCGCCGAACGCTATAATTGATTGAAAGCACTGTCTCGCAATTTCGCGTTGACGCAATGCGAGATTGTGCGGACAATACTCTTAGCCCACCACCGCCGTTCATCGGCTGCTGAACAAGGTACATTCATGCGAATCTTTACGGCAATCGTCGTCGTTGCGTTGTCCACGCTCATTGGCTGCGGTGATGCGGATAAGACGAAAACGTACACCGTACCGAAAGCGGAAGACGCCAAACCCGCTGATGCTGCCGTGGCGACGACTGGCGATTTCCGCATCGTTGGGGCGATCTTCCCGAGCGACGAACCGCAATGGTTCTTCAAACTGATTGGAAAATCGGACGCACTCACACCGTATGCCGCCGACCTCGAAAAGTTGTTCAAGACCGTGCGCTTCCCCAAAGGGTTGAAGGGACTTCCCGAGTGGGATCTTCCCGCAGGTTGGAAGAACGCCGGCGCTGTGAGCATCGCCGCCGAGACAATCCAGTTCGGCCCCGCCGAAAACCCTTTCACTATGACGGTTACAGCTGCAACAGGTGCTCTCGATATCAATGTCGCACGTTGGGCAGGACAACTGGGAATCAAAAACTATAAACCCGAAAAGATGGGACAGTACACGAAAGAGATCGAGGCGAAGAACGTCAAAGGGTTGATGGTCGACATGAGCGGCCCGACGAATCCGGTGATGGCCCGCCCACCGATGATGCCAAAATAATGTGTCGAACTCTCTCTCGTGACATCACGCAAGGCACACACTAATGACAAACGATACACTCGAATCATCCGTGAAGACGAAACCACAAGCGTCGCTGTGGAATCAGATTAAGTACGTGCTGAAGCCGATTGCCTCGTTGCAGTTGACGGTGACGTTGTTCAGCATGTCGCTCGTGCTCGTGTTTTTCGGCACGCTCGCGCAGATGAACAACGGCATCTGGACGGTCGTCGATCAATACTTCTGGTCGAAGTTCGTTTGGATCGAACTCGATCTCGTGCTGAAATTCCTGCAAGTGTTTTTCTGGTTCCCGAAAACTTGGACACTCCCGTCGTACGTCGCGATTCCGTTCCCGGCCGGTCAGCTCATCGGCTTTGCGATGCTCACGAACTTAATTGCCGCGCACCTCGTTCGTTTCCGCCTGACGTGGAAGCGTTCGGGCGTAATGATTATCCACGCGGGCCTGATCTTGCTGTTCGTCGGCGAAGCGATTACACGGATGAAACAAGTCGAGCAGTCAATGGTGATCGACGAAGGGCAGACGGTCCACTTTGCCGAAAATTCGCGAAAATATGAATTTTCTTTCGAGGATAAGTCCGCGAAAGAACACGATACCGTCGTGGTCGTTCCCGAGGCGCGCGTCCACATTGGCGAGCGATTCTCCGATCCGCAATTGCCCGTCGATTTGCTGATCTTGAGTTACTACAAAAACTCGTTCGTACGTGCCGTCGAGCCAGGCGACACGAACCCCGCGACTGTCGGACGAGGGCTTACCAACTTTGCCGAATACCGAAAAGAAATTTCGGGTGTGAGCACCGATCCGAAGATGGATGCGCCATCCGCATATGTGACGATCTTCCGCAAAGGCACCGAGGAATCGCTCGGGACTTATCTCCTTAGCCGATTCAACAAGCCCGATACGCTCGAACTCGACGGCAAGACGTATTCGATCGCGCTCCGAAATACGCGGTATTACAAATCGTTCAGCGTCAAACTGAACAAGTTTAGTTTCGATCGATATGTGGGTACGAATAAGCCTAAAAACTACTCAAGTGATATTCGACTCGTCGATCCTGCGAACGAAGTCGACCGCGAATATCACATCGCGATGAACGAACCGCTCCGCTACGGTGGCGAGACGTTCTATCAAGGCGGCTTCATAGAAGAAACCGAGAAAACGACAATTTTGCAAGTGGTGCGAAACCCCGGCTGGCTGATCCCGTACATCTCGTGCATCATGGTTACGCTCGGCATGACGATCCACTTCGGCATCTACCTAATTGCGTTCCTACGCAAGGTGCGGATCGCCGAATTCAGCCAACTGATGAAGGCATCCAACAAGGAATACGTGCCAAAAACGGGTGCCGCACGCTACCTACCCTGGCTCGGCGTCGGGCTTGCCGTCGTATTTGTTCTGTATTCGATCAGCAACATGTCGCCCGCCACGCAGCCGTACAACCTGAAGGGTCTCGGGCAGATTCCCGTCGTCGATGGCGGCCGCGTCAAGCCGCTCGACACCGTGGCACGCGTGAGTCTGCGTTCGATCAGCGCCCGGGAAACGACGACAGAAACCATCGGTAAAACGACGATCGAGATCCCCGCGATCCAGTGGTTGCTCGATGTGATGACGATCGGTGGCCCGGACAAACGGGGGGCCGCGTGGAAGTACAAAGTATTCAAAATCGAGAACGACCAAGTGCTCGCGCTACTCAAGCTCGAACCGCGGAAAGGGTTGTTGTACGCACTCGAAGAGTTCAGCGAATATGCGCCGCTTCTTTTGAAGCAAGGTGACACTTCTCTTAGAAAGCCTGTCGAAAAGCGTGATCTTTACGACGTCAAAATCATCGAAGTCGCCGAACGCTTGAAAGTGTACTACCAACTTTCGTTGGTCAACGCTCCGATGAACATCGCTCCATCGGGTGCGAATCCGAACTGGTCGACGCTGCCAGACGCACTGGATAAGTGCCGCGATATTGCAAAGGCGTTCGTTACTGAGAAAAGCGGACTCGCGTTGGATGACTACGATAAGCTGCCGAAACAAGAGCAGGAATTCGTCACGCAGTTGTTCCGCGAGAAAATGATCGAACTCACCGCCGAGTCGCCGTCGATCAGTTTCTGGACGGGTATTATCCAGGCGTACCGCAACAAGAAGCCGGACGACTTCAACAAGTTAATCGAAGACTATTCGACCAAGGTTTCCGTTCCCGGAATGAGCCTCGCGAGAACGCGGCTCGAGACGATGTATAACGGCTTCGCGCCGTTCTACGTCTGCCTCGTTCTCTACATCGGTGCAGTTTTGCTCTGTTTCGCAAGCTGGTTCGGCTGCACGGACGAACTGCGTCGGGCGGCATTCCGCATGTTGGTTTTCACGGCGGTGATTCACTTTATCGCATTAATCGCGCGCATGTACTTGCAAGATCGCTGGCTCGTCTTCGTGACGAACCTTTACTCGTCGGCGATCTTCATCGGTTTCGGCTGCGTGCTGCTCGGGTTGCTGCTCGAACGTCTGTACCCCATTGGCATCGGCAATCTTCTCGGTGCAACGCTCGGAGTGGCGACTACAATTATTTCTCACCAGATCGGTGCGAGTGGCGACACACTCGAGATGATGGTGGCCGTTCTCGATACGAACTTCTGGCTGGCTACGCACGTGACCTGCGTAACCTTCGGTTACACCGCCACATTCGTCGCAGGCGCGCTCGGTGTGATCTATGTGATTGCAGGGATGTTCACCCCTGCGATCAATGCGGAGGCGAACAAAGCGTTCGGTAAAATGCTTTATGGCGTCGTCTGCTTCGCCACGCTTCTCAGCTTAGTGGGCACCATCCTCGGCGGTATCTGGGCGGATCAATCGTGGGGCCGTTTCTGGGGCTGGGATCCCAAGGAAAACGGGGCCATCTTGATCGTAATCTGGAACGCGCTCATTCTGCACGCACGATGGGCCGGCCTCGTCAAAACTCGCGGGATCGCATTGCTCACGATCGTCGGCAACATGATTACCGTATGGAGTTGGTTCGGCACCAACCAACTCGGCATCGGCCTACACAATTACGGCTTCGACAACACCCTGGCACTCGTCTGTTCGGGTCTCTGGGTATCGCACACGATGCTGTTAGCCATCGGGATGACCCCAACGAAACACTGGATGAGCTTCGCAAAAGCACCGGAAGGGGCCGTTACTGCAACGAAGGTGGTCGCCGAACGGAACGGATCGAGCAAGAAGAAACGCAAGCAGGATCGGACTGTCTAGAGTCGCGTTTCTGCGCGAGTCAATATAACAGCTACCTCATAAACTCCCTTTTGAGGTCGCTGTCCGATGAGTACGAAGATTGTCCGCGTGGGGATTGTGGGCCTCGGTTTCGGGGCCGAATTTATCCCGATCTATAAGGCGCACCCGAACGCGGAGATGTACGCGATCTGCCGCCGAAACAAAGCCGAACTCGATGCCTGCGGGGATAAGTACGGCATTCCTGCACGCTACACGAGCTTCGAGGATTTGCTTCGCGATCCGAAAGTCGATGCGGTTCACATCAACAGCCCGATCCCCGACCACGGCCCGCAAAGTATCGCCGCCCTGAAGGCAGGCAAGCACGTCGCGTGTACCGTGCCGATGGCGACCGACCCGAACGATATTCGCGAGATTATCGAACTGACGCGGAAGACCGGCAAGACGTACATGATGATGGAAACGGTCGTGTATGCCCGCGAATATCTGTTCGTAAAAGAGCTTTACGAGAAGGGCGAACTCGGCCGCATTCAGTTCCTGCGCGGCAGCCATCAACAAGACATGGACGGTTGGCCGAACTACTGGCCGGGCCTGCCGCCGATGTGGTACGCCACGCACTGCGTCAGCCCGTGCCTCGCGCTGCTCAGTAAGCCGGGGCAACCCGCACTCGCCGAAAGCGTCGTCTGCCACGGGTCGGGACGCATCCGCGAAGACCTCGTCTCCAAGTACAATTCGCCGTTCGCGATTCAAACCGCCACGTTCAAGATTTGCGGTTCGGACGTCGTCGCTGAGGTGACTCGCAGTTTGTTCGACACCGCGCGACAGTATCGCGAGAGCTTCGATGCGACCGGTTCCAAGAAGAGTTTCGAGTGGCAACAGGTCGAAGGCGAAGACCCCGTGATTCACACGAAGAGCACGCCGGAGAAGCCGATTCAGGAACTTCAAATTCCGGTGCGTGTGAAGGTGCCCGATTACGCGAAGTTACTGCCTGCCCCGATCCAGCAATTCACGATGCCCGCCGCAATTCAGGACGCGGACCATCTCTCGTTCCTACAAGGCGGCGGCCACGGCGGCAGCCACCCGCACCTGACGCACAATTTCCTAATGGCCGCACTCGGCGAACAGCCCGCGTTCCCCGATGCCGTCACCAGTGCGAACTGGACACTCGTTGGAATTTGTGCGCACGAATCGGCGATGAAGGGTGGCGACCGCGTAAAGATCCCGCAGTTTTGAGAATGGGCAAACATACCCGAAGCGCGAGGTGCTCGCGCTTCGGGCGACGGAAATCGCTTACACGAACTTCGTTTTGCCGGGCACCGATACCGGAGGCACGGGCAGTTCCATGTCGAGCGACAGGTTGGCGGGCATCGTGTCGAGCTTGCTGGCGAGGGCTTTGTCCCACGTCAGCGATTCGCCGGTATACGTCGACATGCGGCCCATGATCGCGGTCATGGTGCTTTCGGCAACCGATTGCAGTTCGTTCAGCGGCTTGCCGGCCTTGATGCTGTTGATCATCGCCACATGTTCGAGAACGTACGGCGACGTGTCCTTGTTATCCTGATCGGCCGAGTAGATTTCCTTGCCGTTGATCGTGAAATGGCTGCCGCTCGCGGTACGGATCGTGCCCTTCGTGCCGACGACCATCTCGGACACATCGCCGGGGCCGGGGTAGTGGCGGCAGTAGCTGGCGATCTCGACTTTGTTGCCGTATTCGTACTCGACCGCGAAGTGGTCGAAGATGTTGCCGACTTCCTTCGATTCGCCGTTCGGACGCGCCGCGTGGCCACCGATGCGACCGCCCATACCCGTTGCGCGAACGGGGTGCTGGCCGATGAACCAGTTGATGACGTCCAGGTTGTGAACGTGCTGTTCGACGATGTGATCGCCGCACAGCCAAACGAAGTGGTACCAGTTCTTCAGTTGGTACACGACATCGGTGACGTTTTCTTCCCGCTTGTTGAACCAAATCCCCGAGTTATTCCAGGCACAGCGACCGCCGACGATGTCGCCGATGTCGCCGTTCTGGATTCGCTTGTACACTTCCTGGTAAGACTTTTGGTGGCGACGTTGCGTACCGGCGACGACGGCGATGTTCTTGCTCTTCGCGACTTCGACGAGTGCGAGCACCTTGCGAATGCCGGGGGCATCGACTGCGACGGGCTTCTCGGTGAAGACGTGTTTGCCGGCGGTGATCGCGGCTTCGAGGTGCGTCGGACGGAAGCCGGGCGGCGTGGCGAGGATGACGAGATCGACGCCCGATGCGATCAACTTCTGGTAGGCATCGAGTCCGCCGAAGACGCGATCGCCGATATCGACGCGGTCCTTGAATCCGCCTTCCTTGAGTTCCTTTCCAAAGCGTTGTGCCCGGTCGAGGAACACGTCGGCGACGGCGGTAATTTGAATCGACTTATCGGCCTTCAGGCAATCTTGTGCGGCACCACGACCGCGACCGCCGCAGCCGATGAGGCCGACTTTGATGATGTCCGTACCGGCCGCGTGAACGGTCGGGATCACCGAGGCCGCAACGGCGACAGCGCCGGCGGCTTTCATGAAATCGCGGCGCGTTTTCGAATCGGTCATGAGAGAGGCTCCAGAGAATTAAGGGAGAAACGGTTTCGAGGCAGTTCGCTATTTGTCTTCGTCGACAATCGGGTCGTGCTCGGCTTTCTTCACGACCATCGGCTTCAGATCGAGCAAATCGAGTTGTTCCTCGACGGGTAACACGATCCGGAAGCCGATTTGATCCATGTTCGTCAACCACCAGATACTCCGCGGCGATTGCGGGTCTTTGTACATCCACTTCGCATCGGAGGAACGCCGTGCGGCAGATCGGCACCACGCGGCGGGGTCTTTGAACGAGCCACCGCGAACGACGTGCGACCACTTCTTATCGGTAAGTTTCACGACCGGTTGCAGGCTCAATGGTTTCGTCGCGCACTTGCCGTAAAACTCCGCATCGTAATGATCGAGTACCCATTCGGAGACGTTGCCGTGCATGTCGAAGATCCCGAAGGCGTTCGGCTTCTTGCTGCCGCACTTCGCCGTCGTGCCTTTCGCATGATCTTCGTCGGGGGAATTGTCTTTGAACTGTGCGAAATCGCCGATCTTGCTGGCATCCCCGAAACTGAAAGCGTCGGGCGAACCGGCGCGGCAGGCGTATTCCCACTCGGCTTCGGTCGGCAAGCGGTAGCCGCGCTTCGTCACGGCTCGCAACCAGTGGCAGTACATCATTGCGGCGTGATGGCTCATGCAAATTGCGGGGAAGCCCTCGCGGCCGTGCTTATAGTCTTCGGGCACGTACGGGTTCGTCGGGCGGGTCAGTGCGTCGGCGACGGTATTGAACGGTGGGTCTTTCGATGGCTGCGCGAGCGATTCGTTCTTCCACCACGAGTCGTATTCATCCCACGACACTTCCCATTTCCCGATCCAAAACGGCTTGAGTGCGACTTTATGTTGCGGGCCTTCGTCGGCACCGCGGCCCACTTCACCTTCGGGGCTGCCCATCATGTACTCGCCACCCGGCACGTAAACCATCTCGAACTTGATGCCTTCGACGAGATCTTGCGTAAAATTCTTCGCGGGAAGCTCGACCTTCTTCGGCACCAATATCGGCTTGGTGTTGTCGGCCGACACCGTTGCGAGTGCAACGACGCAGACCAGGATTGCAGCTAAAAAAGCGTATCTCATACTGATAGCGTCTCTGATTGTGCGGATGCTGTCAACAACGGACCGAAAAAAGCGAACGCCAGAGGGAAGTCACCGTGACCATTTATCGGACACTGCTACTGACCGTGTTGACCTTTATACCAGTTGGCGTTCCGTTCGGTCATTGCCGTGGGGCGGAAAATCCGACCCGCTACGAGTACGAAGAAAATCATATGGGCACGACGTTCCGCGTCGTGCTGTACGCCACGGAGAAAGCCGTGGCCGTGAAGGCGGTGCGGGCGGCGTATCAGCGGGTGCGCGATCTCGAATTGGTCATGAGCGACTATCGCGCCAGCAGCGAGGTGATGCGGATTTGCGTAGCGAACGATGCCAGCCCCGGCAAGGAATTCGCGATCAGCGACGACCTGTGTACCGTGCTGGGGCACGCGCTCGATGTCTCGAAAGCGAGCGAGGGTGCGTTCGATGTTAGCGTCGGACCACTCAGTTTGCTCTGGCGGGAAAGCCGTAAAACGAAGTCGCTGCCCGATGTCGCGGTTCTAGAAGCGGCGAAGGCGAAAGTCGGTTACGCGAAAATCGTGCTCGATCGCGACAAGAAACTCTTGCGGTTACGCATCGCCGGAATGCGGCTCGACTTCGGTGGCATCGGCAAAGGGTTCGCTGCCGACGAGGCACTCGCGGTGCTAAAAGCCCACGGCTGCCCGTCCGCGATGGTGGCTGCGAGTGGCGACATTACCGTCGGCGATGCCCCGCCCGATCGCGACGGTTGGACGGTCGATATTGCTCCGATTGGCAAAGGCCGACCCACCCGCACCGTGAAGTTGGCGAATGCCTCGGTGTCGACTTCGGGCGATTTGTTTCAGTTCGTGGAAATCGCGGGCGTGCGCTATTCGCACGTCCTCGACCCCAAAACCGGCCTCGGCTTGATGGGTCGCCGTAGTGCCACGGTTATTGCCAAGAAAGGTTACCTCGCCGATAGCCTCACGAAGGCCGCGAGCGTGTTGCCGACTGACAAAGCACTGTCAGTGGTCGAGTCGTTCAAAGGCAGCGCGATGTATCTGGTGTTCGAGGACACCGACGAAAAAATTGTGGAGTCGAAAGCGTTTGCGGCGTTTCTGGTGAACTAACCACGATCAACCAACGACTAAAAACTTCTTGAAGACCATTCCCGAACGACGTTATCGCGTTCGGCGGCAGTGTCCATCGTGAATGTGACGTGGCCGATTTTGCGGCGTGGACGTGGCTCTTTTCCGTACCAATGCAGTTTCGCGCGAGGCATTTTCAGGATGTCCGCGAACGGCGGGTGATCGCCGATGAGGTTGAACATCACCGAGTGCCCGAGCAAATCGGTCGCGCCGAGTGGCAGTCCCGCGACGGCGCGCATGTGGTTTTCAAACTGGCTGGTGACCGCGCCTTCAATGGTCCAGTGGCCCGAGTTATGAACGCGCGGGGCCATCTCATTCGCGATCAGTTGCCCGCCAACATCGAACCACTCGATGGCCAGCACGCCGACGTAATTCAAAGTATCCAGAACTCGGTGGGCGTACGTTTCGGCCTGGTTTTGCAGTTCGTGCGTGAGGTTCGGCGCGGGTGCGAGCGATTTGTGCAACATGCCGTCGCGGTGCTCGTTCTCGACGAGTGGATAAAATTTCGACTCGCCCGTTTGCGACCGCACCGCAAGAATCGACAGTTCGCGAACGAACGGCACGAAGCCTTCGAGGATCAGCGGTCGCCCGTTGAGCGACATCCACGCGGTCTCGACATCGGCGGGCGTGCGAACGACGGCCTGGCCCTTGCCGTCGTAGCCGAAGCGTCGCGTTTTCATGACCGCGGGCAACCCGATCCGCTGAATCGCGGCATCGTAGTCGGCACGGGTATCGATCGCTGCAAACGGCGGCGTGGGGATGCGTAGACTTTGAAAGAACGACTTTTCGACGATGCGATCTTGCGAGACTTCGAGCGCCCGTGGCGGTGGATAAACGGCTACCCGTTCGGCCAGCCACCGGGCGGTTTCGATCGGCACGTTCTCGAACTCGTACGCGATCGCATCCGAGACTTGCGACAGCGAATACAGAGCCTGAAGATCGTCGAATTCCCCGCGAATATGCTCGCACAACGATGCCGCGCACGGGTTCGCGGCGGGGTCCAGCACGGTCGTCTGAATACCGAGCGGATGTGCGGCCCATGCCATCATCTGGCCGAGTTGGCCGCCACCGAGGATGCCGACCTTCACGACGAAACCCTCGGGTCCGAGCCATCGATCACATCTTGCGTTTGCTGTTGGCGGAAGCGACGCAATCGGTCGCGAATCGCGGGGTACTTCGCACCCAGAATCGCGGCGGCAAGCAGTGCGGCGTTTTTTGCCCCCGCCTTGCCGATGGCGAGCGTGCCGACGGGGACGCCGCCCGGCATTTGCACGATCGACAATAGCGAATCGAGGCCGCGGAGCATCGCCGATTCCACGGGCACGCCGAGCACGGGGAGGATCGTTTTCGATGCGCACATGCCCGGCAAATGCGCCGCCCCACCCGCCCCCGCGATGATCACTTCGAGGCCGCGCGACTCCGCACCTTCGGCGTAATCGAACAGCTTGTCCGGCGTCCGGTGTGCCGACACGACTTCGACTTCGTGCGGAATTTCGAGGGAAATCAGCATCGCAGCGGTGTGACGCATTGTGTCCCAGTCCGACCGGGAACCCATGATCAGCCCGACGAGAATTTGTTCAGGAACTACTGGATCACTTGCCATTTTCGACCTTCCGCACCGAGGAGTTCATCGGCACCACTCGGCCCTTGCGAACCGATCGGATAGCTTTCGGGGATCGGCGCACTTTCGCTCGTCATCGCCGCGATCAGCGGGTCCATCAGTTCCCAGGCGCGTTCGATTTCGTCGCTACGCAGGAACAACGAGGCATCGCCCTGAATCGCGTCGAGCAACATCCGCTCGTACGCCTCGGGAAGCGCCTTGTCGTCGTACGCCTGGCGATAGTTGAACGACAGGTCGCGCGGCTGCAATAGCGTCCCTTCGACGTCGGGCACTTTCGTCTGGAAATTCAGCGTAATCCCTTCGTTCGGTTGCAGAACGAGCGTCATGCGGTTGCACTGGAGCACCTCGCCGGGCGGCAACGGGAACATCATGTGTGCGGGGCAGCGGAATTGAATCATGATCTCGCTGTAGCGGCTCTTCATGCCCTTCCCGGAGCGGATGTAGAACGGCACGTTCTTCCAACGACCGTTCTCGACGGTCAATCGCACCGCCGCGTACGTCGGCGTCTTCGAGTCCGGATTGATCGCGTCAGCTTCGAACTGTTTGCCTTCATTCATGAGCTTGTCTTTGAGCGCGATCAATTCCTCGCGATAGCCCGCATACTGGCCGACGGCAACCACCTTCGCGGCCGCTTCGATCGGCGAAACGGGAATACTGTCGAGAACCTTCATCTTCTCGTTGCGGAGGTTGTCGGCGTTGTAGCGGTTCGGGCTTTCCATCGCGACGAGCGTCATCACTTGCAGCAAGTGGCTCTGGATCATGTCGCGGATGACGCCGCTCGTGTCGTAATACGCGAGCCGATCTTTGACGGTGACCGTTTCCGCAACGGTAATTTGCACGTGATCGATGTACTGGTAGTTCCAGAGCGGTTCAAACAGCGTGTTCGCGAACCGAAAGATCATGATGTTCTGGACGGTTTCCTTACCGAGGTAGTGGTCGATGCGGTAAAGCTGATCTTCGCGGAAATTCTCGTGCAGAATCGCGTTGAGTTCCTTACCGCTCTGCATGTCGTGGCCGAACGGCTTCTCGACGATCAGGCGGCGATAGCCACCGATTTCCTTGTTGTAACCGATAGCACCGAGGCCACGGCTCAGGCTCGGGTAAAGCTCCGGCTTCACGGATAGATAGTACAAGCGTCGGCCGCCGCTCGTGCCTTCGTGTTCGTTGAACCACGCCTGAAGTGGGGCCGCATTCTCACCGACATCTCCGGCCACATAATGCAGCCGCGCCGCGAAGCGTTCCCACACGTTGGGGTCGAACTGATCCTTGTGGTACTCGATGAATTTCGCTTTCATCTTCTCGCGGAACTGCTCCGTCGTGAAGCCGCTGCGTGCGACGCCGAGAATCTTGGCCTCAGCAGGAAGGCGATTCTTGCGGTCCGAGTTGTATAGTGCGGGGATCAGTTTCCGCGACGTAAGGTCGCCAGATGCCCCGAAAATGACCACAGTCAGTGGCGAAGCCATGGTTGTCCTGAGTGAGGGGTCCAACGGGCGAAGGAGCGAATTCCAACGATCACGGATTATCCTATCTGCACGACGCAGAAGAACAAGAAATCAGCCCGTCTATACTTCGAGCAGGGTTGGTCACCTTCGGGCCGGTTAATCCCGTCCGCGAATTCTCGAATCCTTTCGAGACGAAAAGAAAGCTACTCGTACGCGATACGAGAATGTATGCTGTCTATACCCGCCTACCGATGGCCACGCCATCCGCGCCGATACTTCGCCACTGCCGATTCAGAAGGAAGCCGACATGCTATCCGTACTCGGACAATCTCGCCGTGAGTTTCTCAAAGTCGGCGCACTGGGTTTAGGCGGGTTGTCACTGCCGGGGTTGTTGCGGGCGGAACAGGCATCGGGGGTCGGACGGTCGCACAAAGCCGTCATTATGATCTACATGGTCGGCGCACCACCGCACCAAGACATGTACGACTTGAAAATGGACGCCCCATCGGAGATTCGCGGAGAATTCAAGCCGATCCACACGAAAGTGCCCGGCATCCAAATCTGCGAGCATCTGCCGAAAATCGCCTCGATCATGGACAAAGTCATCCCGCTACGCTCGGTCTACGGGTCGCCGAGTGGCGATCACGACTCGTTCATTTGCTACACCGGCCGCACGGTCCAAAAGCAAGCTCCCGGCGGTTGGCCGTCGATCGGCGCGACGGTGTCGAAGTTGCTCGGTTCGACGAACAACTCGGTACCGCCGTTCTTCGGCCTCGCACCCGATTCGGGGCATCCGCCGTACGGATCGCCGGGCCACCCCGGTTTTCTCGGCATCGCGAACGGGGCGTTCCGCCCATCGGGGCCGATTAGCCGAAACATGGTGCTGAATTCGAGCAACGCGGTGAACCTTACGGACCGTGCCGAATTGCTGCGGGGCTTCGACCGCATCCGCCGCGACATCGACGGCAAAGGCACGTTCGACGGCATGGATGCGCTCCATCGCCAGTCGCTTGAAATTCTCACGTCGAGCAAAATGGTCGAAGCGCTGGATCTTTCAAAAGAGCCGTTGGTCGTCCGCGAACGCTACGGCAAAGGCGACTCCAAAAACTACGGTGACGGCGCACCGCGAAACCTCGAGCATTTCCTGATGGCTCGCCGTTTAGTCGAAGCGGGTGCGCGGGTGGTAACGTTGAACTTCGGTCGCTGGGACTTCCACAGTAGCAATTTTAGCGAGTGCAAGAACACGCACTTCCCGTGGTTCGATCATGGAATGCACGCGCTGATCTCGGACTTGCACGACCGCGGACTCGATAAAGATGTCGCAGTCGTCGCGTGGGGCGAGTTCGGACGTACACCGCAAATCAACAAGGACGGCGGCCGCGATCACTGGCCACAAGTCGGCGGCGGGCTGATTGCGGGCGGCGGCTTCCGGACGGGGCAAGTCATCGGTGCGACGGATCGCAACGGCGGCACCATCACGAAACGCCCCGTTCACTTCGGCGAAGTCCACGCCTCGCTCTACCACCACTTCGGCATCGACCCGCACACCGTCACACTCCCCGATCTCTCGGGGCGGCCAAACTTCCTGGTGGACGACTGGAAAGCGATGCCCGAACTGATTTGATGTGCAGACGACACCGAAGATTAGAACGATGTCACGCCGCTTTCTTGCGTCGTGCGCCGATGTCGAACAAGCCGAAGATTTCGTCTTCGGACAGGCCGATCGATGCGGGCTTGTCGGCTTGCGAGAGCAGATCGTTGAAGACCTTCCGCTTCGCCTCCAAAATGTCGCCGATACGCTGTTCGATCGTGTTCTCGGTTAGAAATCGCGTCACGGTAACGGGGTGGCGCTGGCCGATGCGGTGGGCGCGATTGATCGCCTGATCCTCGACGGCCGGGTTCCACCAGCGGTCGAACAGGAACACGTAATTCGAGAACTGCAAGTTCAGCCCGACGCTACCGGTGCCGTAGGTCATCAGCAACACGTGGGCATCGGGGTCGGCCTGGAAGCGGTCGAGGATCGGCGTGCGTTCGTTCTGCGGAATGCGGCCATGATACTGGAGCGGCCCGTACGCTTTCAACGACTCCGCAATTACCTTCAGTGGCTCCACCCACTGCGAGAAGATGATCGCCTTGCGCCCGTTCGCCGCCACTTCCTCCATGTCGTGCATGAGCTGTTCGAGTTTCGCACTTTCGCCGGTGAGCGGGTCGAAGTTACAAATCTGCTTCAGGCGCATCACTAACTGAAACACGTGCTGCACGCTGATCGTATCGCCGAGTTCGTTGAGGTGAATGATGCCATCGTTTTCGGCACGGTCGTAGGCGATTCGCTGTGCCGACGTCAGATCGACTTCGACGTCCTTAATCATCTTCGGCGGCATGTCCGATTGCACATCATCCTTCGTGCGGCGCAAGATGCAATCGCTAGTCAAGGAGGCAATCTGCCGTGGCGGGCAGTCTTGCGGCACGCGGCCCGGATCGACGAACGAGAAGATATTCACGAGGTCGTCGGCGTGGTTTTCAATCGGCGTGCCGGTCATCGCCCAACTTCGCGTTCGCCGAATACTCGTGACGGTGTTCGCCGTCTTCGAACCGCGATTCTTGATCCGCTGCGCTTCGTCGAGAACGACCAGATCGAACGCGACTCGCTTGTCCGCAAGGATCTCCGCATCGCGGGTGAGCGTTTCGTAGTTGATTAATTTCAGCGGACAGTTCGACACGAGCCAGACGCGCCGGCGGTCGTCGGCATCGCCATCGAAGACCTCGAACGGCAGGTCGGGTGCCCAGAGTTTCAGTTCTCGTGCCCAGTTATGCACGAGCGGTTTCGGCATCACGATCAGCGCCTTCGTAACCACCCCTTGATGGTACAACAACCGTAGCGCAAGGATCGCCTGCGCGGTTTTGCCGAGGCCCATCTCGTCGGCTAACAGTGCCGCATGGCGCGGCATCAGGAAGGCGATGCCTTCGAGTTGATACGGAAACGGCTCGAACGGCACTTCGAGTTGCCGACCGTTGAACAGACCATCGAGTGGCGGTTGTAACAAGTACAGCAAGCGATCTTTAATCAGCACGTGATCGGTAGTCGGGCCAGTGCGGATCCGTGGCTTCAACCCGTCGGGCATCGGCTGGCCATCGGGCAACGTCGGCAGATCGACGACGCGACGGCCGACCGGACGCACCGATTCCGAGTTCGCATTCGCGGCACGTGGGGCATATTCGATTGGCGGCGACGGGAACTTCCAGCCTTCGGTTGTGACAGCTAGGTCTAGTTTGCCGATGGTTTTGACGAACGGCGACTGCGCGAGCAGCCGCGTTTCCCGCACATTCGCGGTCAGCGGTTCGTCGAATTGCGGCGGCAAGATATACGTGGGCGTGAGGTCCAGATCGATCGCAATCGTCGTGAATTCCGCGAGTTGCGGTGGCAGCCAGCCGAAGTTCAGCGGTAAACCGGGTGTGGGTACCTCATTAGGCGGCACGGTTGGCAACCCCCAGTTTGCGGGCCTCGGCCACCGCTTCGCGAATCCGCGCGAACGGTTCGGTCAGGTCGACCGAGGGATCGATCTGGTTGAGGAGTTCTTCGATCGTCGCACGGTCATGGGCAAATGACGCAGAAAACAGCAACGGCGACGATGACCGCGCGTGTTGGATCGTCAGTGCATCGCCGGTCGTGTCACCCGGCAACGCGATCACGGGGACGTCCATCCGCGACCGCAACGGCAACATCGATGGATGGTCCGCAATAATCAGCGACGGTTGCGCCGTGGCCTTCTCGATCAGCGTTTTGCCGATGAGGTCCGCGAAAATGTACTCGTTGAGCGTGGCACCGTAGAGAATCTGCTGCACGCGGTTCGGTTGCACGGCGGTCGTCATGCGAAATTCGAGCGGTCGCCCCCAGGCGTTCGTCACCAGGTAGCCACCAAAATAACCGCCGGGGTCTTGGACGACGGTGAGAAAGCCAAGTACGAACGCATTCGGAGCAATCGGGCGGTCACTCACGGTTGTCGAACCCCTGGTGCAATCGTGGTGCAAACCGAACGCGGAGGAGCCGCACCCAGTCATTCCCTCCATTGGAAAGATAAGGTTCCGGGTATCAGTGCAGAAGGGGGTTCGTAGTACGGGCGCGAAACCCGACCGAGTATCCGCCGACAAGAGCGTCCCAAACCGACCAAGTTACCCTGTCGGATCGGGACGCCGTGAGAATCAATCCGGCAAGGCGTTTTGTGCGGTGGGCATCGGCGTGGCCGATTCAACTCGGCAGAAACAGCGACTCCATCGACGCCGCATTCGGGATGCGAACGACGAGTGCCAGCAGATCGTTGTAACCGAGTGTGCCAATCCGCTCGAGAAAGGGCTTTGGCACCGAGCGATACTTGCTTTCCAGCAAGGCGATTGCGGCATTCCGCATCGCGTTTTCCTTGCCTTCTTCGCGGCCTTCTTCGCGGCCTCGTTCGATGCCTTGTTCGATGCCTCGTTCGATGCCTCGTTCGATGCCGTGGTCGTAGGGTGTTTTGTTCATCGCGTGAATCCTCGAATAGGGTTCGGCCTTGGTGATTTCTTGGTATCGCTCTCGGCTCGCTTCGTCGAGCGTCAGGTAGGCTTGCAGGCAATCGCTCAACAAAAATCGCTGGTGGTCGTTCACCGGCGCATCGACGAGGCGAAGTAATGCGTCTGCGGCTAGAATCGGCCACTGATCGCGTTCGGCTTTCATCAGTGCCGATAATGCGACGCCGAGCCAATTGCTTCCCCGTGCATATTCTAACGCATCGAGCGACTTCAGCCCAATGTACAAATAGCGAAATCGCATCACTGGCATCGAGCCGAAATACTCGATCACTTCGTCTTCGCCGATGCCGTCCATGCCGACGCTGAGATACAACACGATCGGCAAAACGGGCAATCGGTGCTTGTCGCGAAGGTGATGGTAATATCGTGGGAGGCGCGGTTTCAACCGCGTCGTGCGGTCCTCGGCCTCGATTTCCACGTGGACCAGTGCAAGCCATTCGTCGGCGGTAGTCGTTGTGCGCGACGTGAGATTCTCGACGGTGCGAAGCTTCGCGACGAGGTCGAGTATGTGGCGTTCGCCTTCGGGCGGGTCCGGCAATATTTCCTTGTCGAGCCATTCCGTGGATGCGAAATCGAACTCCACGGCCCACGTGGGCAGGAACAATTGCATGAACTCTGGGAAGAATTCGCGGATCAACGCCTTGAATCGTTGGTCGTGGTCCATGGACTTGCCCGATGTGTTAAGAAAGCGTTTTTTGAATTGTCAACGATCAAGCCGGGCTTGTCAATTGGATCCCGTTACAGTCATGTATGATGCGAATGGATGTGCCCCATCGAAATCGGCGTCGACGTTATCCGACTGGGTATCCGCCGACAAGAGCGTCCCAAACCGACCAAGTTACCCTGTCGGATCGGGACGCCGTGAGAATCAATCCGACGAGGTATTTTGTGCGGTGGGACTGGGCAAGGATGCGACCCACTTCGACACGACATCGATATATTCTTGCCACAACTCCGGGAAGCAGTTGACACTCGGTATGTGGTTGACTTCGAGCAGATACGGGCCGGACGCCGACACGATGTAGTCGTTCGCGATAATATCGAGGCCCATACCGCGCTGGATGGCCTGCGTGTCTGCGACCAACTCTGGATCGGCAGGCATAAACGACGCGCCGTCACCGTGGACCGACTTGAGCCAGTCTTTGCCCGCGAGCCGGATTTGTCGCGGTTCGCCGACGATGATTACCCGCACGGCCTCGCCACTAAGGAATGGCTCGAACAGCGTGGCTTCTTTTGCGGACCAACTGCCAGTAAATCGCTCTTTGTTCTCGCCGCAGTGCCAGTTGCCCCATTTCGCGACACTCTCGACTTCGGAAGCATATTCGCCATACGTCGACGCAAACCCGCGAGTTTCGCCGCCGAAACGGGTGTATTTCAGTGCATGAACGAGACACGGCAGACGGAGTCGGCAGTTCATCATCGCGGTGGGATTCGGGAAACACGGCCCACCCCAAAGCGATAACCCCGCGAGGAAATCCACGTCGTGTTCAAAGATGCCGTGGAAAACTACCCGCGACACTTTGAGGTAACGCGCATTGCGAGCCGACTCGACGAACAACTGCCCACGTTCGACGACGATCTTCGGCAACATCTCATGGGCCACGCACTCGAACGGCAACCGTTCGCCCAACGTCGCCGCATCGGCAGCGTCAAAGCCAATCAGAAGAATTCTTTCGTCCGAAACACTGCTTGCCATGCTATCCCGGATATTTCATCGCTTTTGCGAAAGTGGAGTAGCGCGGCGGCCTAAGATGTGGTATTGATTGGAGTTACAACAATCCGTCAATACTCGACCCCAG
>JAYVXI010000162.1:0-40386 GCA_043785305.1 Limnoglobus sp.
GCAGCGAATCGAATCGGCACGTTACTACCGCTATCGCAGACGTAACCTGCCGCCACCATTAAAGAACGAGCAAAAACGATAACGATACAGTAGAACTACAAACGTACTTGCCAACTCAGAAACCGGCCCACCTCACACTTCTCCTCTGTTTAGCCGCGCCGCGTAGTCTTCGGAGCGAAGCGCGATTGTGCGACCCAGACACGGACAAAAGACAAAAAGGCGTTTTGAGGTCAAACTACGGAGAAGATATTTCCCGAAAGGCGTCTATCGCATGTTAATCTAACCTCTGTCTGAAGTCGCTTTGTTAATGGCACTAACGATATCTTCCGCAATTTTCAAGTTGTAAGTTACATAGGCTTCAGTTTCATGTGCAGCGGTGCAAATAAGCACCGCATACTCAGTCTTCTGACGGAATAGCCATATCACTGCAGGGATTGCAAACATTACGCCGACCATTACAAAGACACCGCCGTTTTGTTGGCGAAGACCTGGCATTCTGGCACAAAAGCCGAAGGCTAAGCCGGTCAATAGAAGCATGATCGGCTTCATACGCTTTGGAGGGATCTCAATTAGATCAGTAGAAGTAATCCCATTAATAGCGTAAGATTTTGAACCAAAAATCGCGCGTGTTCTTGTGACTTCGACGAAGTCGTTACGGAAATAATATCGATCAGCCACTACAACCTCCGCCGACAAACTACGATTCACATTTACATCATAATTATCCGGTGCGTTCTGAATGTCAACAGAATTATGGGTGGAAATGTGCCGACGCACATCGATCTTCTCCGCGTTTAGCCGCGCCGCGTAGTCTTCGGAGCGAAGCGCGATTGTGCGACCCAGACACGGCGCAACGTCGACGCGACCATGGGGTGCGGCCTATGATTGAAGCATGGCACTGACCGTACTGGAACCGGGGTTGCACTCGATCGTCGTCGATGGTGGGCGACCGACGTTTCGGCATTTGGGGATGCCGCTGGGCGGGGCTGCGGACCGGGCGGCGTACGAACTGGGCAACGCACTTTTGGGAAATGAACCGACCGCACCGGCACTCGAAATCACGATGGCGGGGCCGACGCTGCAAGCCGACCAGCGCACCGCGTGCGTGCTGTTCGGCTCGCCATTTCTCGCGGCGATTGCCAACAAAGGACGCCTGCCACCGGGTACGACATTCACGCTCGAAGCGGGCGATGTGCTGAAGATTGGCGGTACGCCGACGGGGGTCCGCGGCTACTTGTGCGTGGCGGGCGGGTTCGATGTGCCGCACATCCTGAACAGTGCCAGTGGGCTGTCACCGGTTGCCGTCGGCGACAGTTTGGCGTGTGCCGAATCGAGCGTCGGCGGGCGGGCGTTGCCGTTCGCTGTCAGCCCGGTGTCAGCGAGTGTCGATGCCGTAAACGCGGCGATCATTCGCACGTTGCCCGGCCCGCAAGTCGATTGGTTCCTGCACGCCGATCGATTCTTCGACGCGAATTACGAAGTGCGGAGCGCGAGCAACCGCATGGGTCTACGGCTACGTGGGACGACGCTCGAACGGCGGCCCGGCGAGTTGATTTCGGAAGCCGTCGCCCCCGGTTCGGTGCAAATTGCCAACGACGGCCAGCCGATCGTTCTCGGCGTCGATGGCCAAACCATCGGCGGTTACCCGAAGATCGCACATGTGATTCGGGCCGACCTCGACGCACTCGCCCAGTTGCGGCCCGGCACGTTCGTACGCTTCGTAGCAGTGACCACCGACGAGGCCGCGCAGGCGAATGCGGCGCGGGAAGCGATACTTCGCGAGTGGTTCTTGCGCCTGCGCGTCGCGCCCGGCCTATAATCCCCTTCGGTTCCACACTCACCGATTCCGGAGGAATGACTGATGCGTTCGTTCGCTGCACTTGCGGTGGCCGTCATTATGACGAGCTTCGTTACCGCTGCCGATGACAAGAAGAAAGGCACCGAAGTCGAACTTGCCGGCTTGAAGTCGACGACGCCGGCCGACTGGAAAGAGGAAGCCCCATCGAACGCGATGCGGTTGACGCAGTTCAAGTTGCCGAAGGCCGAAGGCGACAAGGACGAAGCCGAATTGGCGCTGTTCAAGTTCCCCGGCGGCAGTGGCACGGTCGAGGCAAACCTGAAGCGCCAAGTCGCGAAGTTCCAGCCCGCCGACGGCAAAGACAAAGTCGAAGAAACCGTCGACAAGAAGTTCAAGGTCGGCGAGATCGCCGCCACGTATCAGGACGTGAAAGGCACGTTCATCAAGAAACCGTTCCCGATGGCCGTAAAGGGCACGCCGGTCGCGGGGTATCGCCAGCTATACGTGGTCTTTGAAACGAAGGACAGTCAGTATTACTTCACGCTGATGGGGCCGGAGAAGACCGTCGAAAAGCACAAGAAAGGCTTCGACGAGTGGCTGAAAAACTTCAAGTAATAGGCATTCCAAACAACCACGGAAAGCACTGAAAACACGGAACCCGAATCGCTTCTTTTTCCGTGCCTTCCGTGTATTCCGTGGTGAATTAAGTAACACGTGAGCGAACTGTTTTTTGATTACGAACTGCCGGAATCGGCGATCGCGCAGTACCCCACGAGTACGCGAGATGAGTCTCGCTTGCTCGTGCTGCATTCGGCTACGGGCCAGATCGAGCATCGCCATTTTCGCGACTTGCCGACGTACTTGAACGCGGGCGATCTCATCGTCCGGAACGACACGAAAGTGCTTCCGGCGCGGCTCGTGGGCGTGCGCGAACGGACGGGCGGAAAGTGGGAATCGCTGTTTCTCCGCGAGTTACCAACCGGCGAATGGGAACTCCTCGCCAAGACTCGCGGCTACGTGGAGGCGAGCGAAATCTGCATCACTACCAGCGGGCTGCGACTGAAATTGCTCGGGCGAACACCCGAAAAACAGTGGTTGATGCGGCCCGAATCGCCCGGCACCGTTGCGGAACTGCTCGCGATTCACGGGCAGATCCCGTTGCCGCCGTACATCCGCAACGGGCGTGCGAGTGCGAGCGATGCCGATCGCTATCAGACGATCTACGCACAGGCAGCCGGGTCGATCGCGGCCCCAACGGCCGGGCTGCACTTCACGCCCGAACTGTTCGCCACGCTGGCAGCAAAGGGCATTACGACCGCAACGGTGACCTTACACGTCGGCCTCGGGACGTTCGCACCGGTGAAAGAAACCGACCCGACGCAACACGCCATCCACGCCGAGTGGTGCTCCGTACCTGTGGAAACCACCGAGGCCATTCGCGCCACAAAAGCCGCTGGTGGGCGCGTGATCGCAGTGGGTACCACGACGACGCGAACGCTCGAAAGCGCCATCGCGACGGGCGACACGAAGCTGTTCATCCATCCGCCGTATTCATTTCAAACGGTCGACTGCCTCATCACCAATTTCCATTTGCCGCGCACGACATTGTTGTTGCTCGTCCAAGCACTCTCCGGCAGCGAGAACCTCCGACGCGCCTACTCCGAAGCGATCGCACACAACTATCGCTTCTTCAGCTACGGCGACGCCATGCTCGTCGTTTGACGACAACCGTTCGCATTTCCAACGTTCCAGAACCCGTAGGTCGTGGCCGAAGAGGCTTTGCGATGAGGCCCGACGAATGGCAACGGCAAAATCCATTATGGTTTTTATGTCCCGCGTGATAGCACTGTCGGGCCTCCCAAAGCTTCCGGCCCGACCTACCAAACCTTCAGCTACGGCGACGCCATGCTCGTCGTTTGACGATTAAACGGGTACTCGCATCAGGCTGAGCAATGTCTTCGCGGCGGCAGTGGCGAACGCGATGTCGTTGATGTGCAGATCGTGTTCGACTAACAGTTCCGATGGGTAAATCCAGTTGCGTAAACTTTGAAACAGTGCGGCGTTTGCGGTGGGGTCGTGGAATGGCTGCCCTTCGGCGTCGAGTGCGGAGAGGCCGCGGAGTGGCAACAACACCCGCGTCGGGCCACCGGCGGCGCAGGCTTTCTCGGCAATCTCTTTGCCGATCGCGTCGAGTTCCTCGGCAGTGGTTCGCATCAGAGTCACGGTCGGATTATGTGCGTGAAACTTGCGCGTCCGGTAGCGTTCGGGGATCGTTTCGGGTGGGCCGAAGTTGACCATGTCGAGCGCGCCGACGGAGATGACTTGCGGTACTTTTCGCAACCCGGCGGCGGTCAGGCGGTCCGTTCCGGCAGCCATCACGCCCCCAACGTGTTGGTCGGCGAGTTCGGTCGTGGTGATGTCCAACACGCCGCAGATGAGGCCATCGCGGATGAGGTTTTCCATCGTGCGGCCACCGCTGCCGGTCGCGTGAAACACGAGCACTTCGTACCCGGCGGCTTCGAGAATTCCGCGTGCCGCTTCGACGCACGGCGTCGTGACGCCGAACATCGTCGCCGCAATCACCGGCTTGTCTTCGTCGGTAATCGGTCGTTCGGCAATGCCGCGAACCATCCCGGCCATCGCGTCGGCAGCGTTCGCCAACACCCGCCGGCTGATGCGGTTCAACCCGGCAATATCGACCACGGAATGCATCATTGTGACGTCGCGAGTGCCGACGTACGGGCGGACATCGCCACTGGCGAGCGTGCTGACCATGAGCTTCGGTACGCCGACGGGCAAGGCACGCATGGCAGCAGTGGCGATGGTCGTGCCCGCCGAACCGCCGAGGCCGAGTAGGCCCGTAATCTCGCCGTTGCGGTAAAGTTCCGTCGCGATTTTCGCGGCACCAATCGCGGCGAGTGCGATCGCCTGGCCACGGTCTGCGGTCGCCTTCACTTGCGCATGTTTGACACCGGCCGCCGCGAAGACCGTTTCGCGTAAAATGTCCGGCACGAACGTCGGCGGTGCCAGCACGCCAGCATCGAGAACGCGTACGTTCACCCCGGCTGCAATCAGTCGATCGCGCACGAAGGCGATCTCCTTGCCCTTGGTATCCAGCGTGCCGATCAGGAGCACGACCATACTAATCTACGCCTTCTTCTTGCGTGGCTTCTTCGCTGGTGGAGGAACGTCATCGGCGGGGGCGTCGCCGAATAGGAGGTCGGTTGGGAATAGAATCCGATCGAGCACCCAGCAGCCACGCATGTGAACGGGCTTGTCCTTGGTGTGCGTTTCGCGGCCGCGCAAATGCCGCAAGATCGCTTCTTCATCGCAATCGACATCGAGGAGGGCGTCGGCGAGGAACGGCATTTTGTCGAAGCTGCGTTCTTCGTAAATCGTCCGCGCGAGATCGACGACCGTAGGCGTGTACCAGTTCGGCTCGAAGCGATAGCCGAGGATCGGGTTGCCGACGAGTTCGTGCAAGAATCGCGGCAGCACTTTCTTCATAGCGCGCTCGGTCGGGTCTTCGTCGGGGTCGATGTCGTTCGCCCGATTCCCCTGGGCTTCTTCGAGGCGACGAACCATCTCGATCGCCTTCGATTCTTCGACCCGTTGGTTCTTCACCGTGGTGGCATAGTCGGCCAGTTCGTCGCCTTGTTGCTTCATGCGCAGGGCATTATTCGCATAGCGATTCGCCTCGGCCCGATCCGCGACGGCTTCTTCGATGCGGCTCGTCGTGCGAATGAGCGTCTCGCGGCCCGGTTCGGCGAACAGCGCCCGCACGGCATCGGCCGCGAGTTCGACGTGTAAAAACGAGGCTTCGATTGCGAGAGCCGCATGACGGCTGGCGGCGGCGAATAGCGGGAACGCGGGGGCGATCTCGTCCGGGCTATCGAGAATCGGTGCCGATTGATCGGCCGAAGTGGGGTCTGCCGGACGCACGACATCGGCCATCGTGTTGCGAGCTTCTTCGATGGCAACAGGGATCGCGGCATCGATCCGTTTGAGCCAGTCGCGCGCCGCTTTTGCAGGTAACGCTGCCGCATTGAGTTCGATAAAGTCGACGGCGTCGCGCAGATCGCCTTCGGGAACGGCGTCCCATCGACGGCGCACGAACGCAGCCGCAAGCAGTCGCCACCGACGCGGATTCAACCGGTCGAGGACGAATTCGAGCATCTCATCGGGGTCGGTGCCCTTCAGCCAATCTTCGGCGATCATGAATTCCAGTGAACGAGAGTAGTACCCAATCGGCAAGGGGGAAAGGAGAATACGTTGCGGTTCGTCTGCAATATTATTCGATCGAGCTACGAATCGCGATGGTTCGCTTGTATCGCTTTCCGCGTGGCGTCGATGAATGCCGCAGTATCACCGACTCGTACGAGTGCGACGAGTCCGGATTCGCGCCAAAATGTCTCGGTGGCCGGTCCCGTTGTCGTGACGGTGGTTATGCCGTTCGCGATTCCGGCAGTCAGGCTCGTGCGGCGGCCACTCGCGCCATCGGGGTACGGTTGCACCAGCGCATCGCACGCTTGAAGTCGGATGGAAATTTCCACCGCAGAGAGCCGGCCCGTTGCGGTGATTCGCGCGGCAAACTGCGGGTGTTGCGCAACGAAGTTCTGTAAAAACGCCTCGCCATCGCGGCCGATCAGTAACACGCGCACGTTCGGTTCCGCATCGAGTAGCCCCGCGAGTATCGGTAACAGCAACTCGGTTATCAGCGCGCCGTAGGTTCCGAAGTGGCCGACGAGCTTCGCTTCGACTTCGTCTTTTAAGATGCTTCTTCGCACCGCTTCGACCGCAACGGGGTTGTCCACGTATGGGATCGTACTCGGTATCGGAACGACCGTAGCCGTTCGGCGACCGAGGCCGCAACCGCGTAACACCCGCAACCAGATTGGCGTGGAGATGTCGATCTGCGTGGCGGCCAGTACCAGTAGGAACGCCATCGCTCGGTGAACGAATGCGCTGAGACTCCACGCGATTGGCCACCAGACGAACGGCGCACAGACTTCGTGAAACATCACGCGAATGCGGTCGCCATGCCGCACCCGTCGCCACCAGAGCCAGACGCAGAACGGCACGTTCATAGACTTCATGCCGAATGCATGGGGGACGTACTGAACGAGCAAATGGCGCGGCCCCGTGAAGCGGGAAAGTTGTCGCGAGAGTGCAAGGAGCGATGCTGGTTGAAATCCGCCGCGCAAGCGATGCACGACGACGCCTTCTGCATTTTTCGTCGATGGTTCGCCGGGGCACCAGATGTGTACTTCGCAACCGGAAGCGGTGAGTTCGTTCGCGATAATCGCGGTGTAATCGGCGACGCCGCCATTGTCTGGCGGGTACTCCCCCGTGAGGATATGCACGGTCATTTCGCACCGCGTTTGGGGAAGATTCGAGCCGACAAACTCGCACGGGTAACCGGTGGGAATAAGCAGCGCCAACCGACGATGAGGTAGATCGTCGCCGCGCCGCCCATGCACGCCGCGAGCGCCGCGAACTTCATTGCACGCGGCCACGGCATCTCGGCAATCGGCCAGTGATCTTGCAAGAAGATCAGCAAGCCACCGAACGGTAGCGCGAGCAACACCGGCAGCACAACGGCCGAGAACAGCGGTCGCAGCGGCGTGCCGAACTCGCGCCGCAACACCAGCGGACACCACCAGCCGACCACGCCGACGAGGTTCGCGACCGCGCCGACCGCCGGGCCGATCAGCCCGTTCGTGTAAGTCACGATGATGCTAATCGCCAGATTCAAAATCCCACCCGTCAGAAAATACGGCAACACGGCCCGCACTCGCCCCGTTGCCATCAGCGGCCATCCCCAGAGTGCGGTAATGCTGAGCGCATAGCTGGCGGCTAACATGAACCAATTCAAAGCGGCCCCGGCATATCGCGTTTCGCCGACCCAAGCGGAAACGAAATCGGAGTTCCACACCGTTACCGGCAAGAGAACTGCGCAGCCGAGCCAGCCGACGATTCGCGTCAATTCGACGAGTCGTTCGTTGAATCGCTCGATCTCGCCGCGATGGTGCAAGTCGGCGAGTGCGGCCCACGTCGCGTTTCCAACTGCGAGAACTTGCGCCAGTGCCAACTGGCTGAGCCGCAATGAAACTGTGTAGATCAACGCGGCCTCCGCCCCGAGCATTAACCCGACGACGATCGTGTCGGCGGTGTAACAAATTCGCGCGGCAAGGTGGTATGCAAACATCGCCCCGCTCGTCATCGGAATCGCATTTCCGACTTTTCCACTCGTATCGCGTTGGGTCATTTCCGGGAAGCGCCGCATCCCGTCGCGCGTGAGAATGAGGATGGCGATTATCGACCCGATCAGCGCGGCCGCGAATTGACCAACGAGGCCGAAGGCGAGTACGGCGAACCCGACCGAGAACGCGAAGACGACGATCTGCTGAACGGTTCCGGCAAGGTGTACGAAATAGCTGCGCTGTTGCGATTCCGCCAACGAGCGAAACGGCGTGAGCGGCAGCAACAACAGCCCGATCAGCGAGAGCGCAAACCCCCATCGCAATTCGACGATCAGTTCGGGTGGAATGTCGCGGCTGAGGTACGGCGCGATCGCGATGAATATCGCAGTCAATATCGCGGAAGCCATCGCAACCCAGACGTACGCACGGTTGCCACGCCGCAGAATCTGCACGGTGGCCTCACGATCCCCCGTGCCGTGCGCTTTGGATAACAGGACTTGCAGCGTCGTCGCCAGACCCAGTTCGAACAGAGCGGTGTAACCGAGCCAGCCGAGCGCGATCCGGTAGAGGCCCACGCGGGCATCGCCGAGGTAGTCGAGCAAAATCGGCGTACTCGCAAAGCCGACGAGCATGGCAATGCCCGACGAACCGTAGCCGGCAATCAGCGACCAAAGACTCCGGCGCGTGCGCGTCATGATGTTCCCCAAGGAACACCGGTTTCGTATGTTCTTCGCCCGAAATAGGCGATTCCGTTAGCCCAGGGCAACGCCCGGAAGGGGCCGTTCATCGCCACAAATGAGCGAACGGGAAACGCACGTGGAACGGCCCTTACAGGGCCGATGGATTTGACAACACTTTTCCCAGGGCGTTGCCCTGGGCTGACAGAACCGGCCCTACAGGCCGGAAAACGGTAGACAGTCATTTTCTGGACACTTTCGGAACGATGCTCGATCAGATACAACGCTCATTCAATTCTCTTCGATAAGGCCAACAGTACCTCGTACAACCGTTTCACTTCCTCGAAGTTGAGTTCGACTGGGTCGCCATATTTTGTAATACATTTAATATGTAGAGACGACTCTTCGACGACACATATCGATATGTCACCTTCTGCTAAAATTATCGTAGATGTATTATCGAGCATTTTTGCAAACCTCTGTTATTCATTCAGTCGATTGCAACGTCTGTCAGCCCCATTTCGATCGCCTTTGCTTTGGCCCTCTTAATTTCTGCTGATGTGAGTTTGGGCATGGTTGCCAACTTTCTCGCGGCCAGAATGTCCTTCAATTCTGCCGCAATCTCCGAATCGTGCTCTTCCACTGCAAACGTGGATAATACCCAGTTGAGCCTCTCGATTTCATGCGTTGTGAGTGAATGATCTTCGCTCATCACAGTCGCCCTCCGAATGGGATGGCGTGCAGGCCGCGGACGCGCTGGCGGTAGTACTTCAAACCGGGCACGAAGAACGACACCGCCGAGACGATGCCGAACATCAGGTGTGCGTAACTCGGAATGTACGCCATCAGGCACGCGACGACGAAGTTCGCCAGCGCCCAGATGTAAAACTGGCCGGAAAGGATGCCCGCCTTGAACATCATCACCATGCCGGCGGCCACGGCGATTGCGGGTGAGAACGTCAGTGCGGGCGACCCGCTGACGACTTCGATCGCGAACATCGCCAGGCTGGCGAACACCCCGGCGGCCCAGGCGTGTGCGATCTGCCGTTCGACGAACATCACCGGCCCTGCCCGGCGACGCAGCTTCCACAAGATCGAACCCCACGTGACTAGCCCCACCGTCCACGATGCGAGGTAGTACGCATGGCTGACGACGCCCTGCCACGACATGATTTGCGTCAGCAAACAGAGCAGGAAAATCATCAGGCTGTGCCACATCCAGAGCACGCCCCAGTTCTCCAGAATCGCCGCATGATGCGTCTCGCGCAACAATCGCGACAGGAAATATCCGAGGCTACTCGGCCGCGTGGAAACGGCTTCCCCCGCGAGATAGGCTTCGAGATCCGCCGCGAGTTCCCCGGCCGTCGTATAGCGCAGATGCAGCGGCTTTTGCAGGCATTTCAAACAGATGAGTTCGAGATCGCGGTCGACCATCGGGTTCAAATCGCGCGGCGGAATCACTTCCTGTTCGAGTACGAGCAACAGCGTATCGACGGGGTTCGCGGCTTGAAACGGCGGCCGCCCCGTGACGAGTTCGTACAGGATCGCGCCCAAAGAATACACGTCCGCGGCGGGTGTCAGATCCTTGCGCCCCGTCGCTTGTTCGGGGGCCATGTACGATGGCGTACCGACCACCGCACCCGTCCGCGTCAAAGACTCGGTTCCGTCGATTCGCTTCGCCAACCCGAAGTCGGTGACCTTCGGCAGCAACGGCGACGGGTTCGCGTGGACTTCGGTCGAAGAGGAGTAACCCGAGCGTGCGGCCAAATCCGGGAGGTTCCATTCGCCTTCGCGCGATTTGCGGCTCACGTTGAGCAGCACGTTCGAGGGCTTCAAGTCGCGGTGTAAAATCCCCTGTTCGTGCGCATGTTGCACGCCGCGCGCGATAGCCGCCACGATGGTTGCGGCATCGCGCGGCATCAACGGGCCTTCGGCGTGAACGCGCTGTGCGAGCGTCCAGCCTTCGACGAATTCCATGCACAAATACGCTTGGCCATCGATCGACCCGACTTCGTGAACGGTAACGATGTTCGGGTGTTTCAGCCGTGCGGCCGCTTCCGCTTCGGCTTGAAAGCGAGCACGATCTTCGTCGGACGCCAGATGCGCCTCTCGGACCATCTTGAGCGCGACCGTGCGGTTCAACGATTTTTGCTTGGCTTTGTAAACGACGCCCATGCCACCGCGACCGATCTCTGCGACGAGATCGAAGTCGCCGAACTCGCGTGGGAATGCGATCGCATTCAGGCTGCCGCTCGAATCGCGCGGTGTCTTGCGGTGATCGCTGGCCGAGGTTTGTCCGCGATGTGCCAAGTCCGCGAACTGGGCGATGGCCCACAACTCGCGGAGTTCTTTTGCGAGGTCCGGGTTGGCGAGCGCCACGGTATCGATATCGGCGAAACGGCCCGTGCGCTGGGCTGTGCCGAGCGCCGTCAGCAGGGCGGCGAGGCGTTCATCCGAAGCATCTGGAAGGGGCGACGCCATAGCTTTGTGGGGGTTCCATCAATCGGTCGTTTTGTTTTCGCCACTCGGCACCAGCACTGCTTTGAGGCGGCGAACCGCGCGCAGGTACCGCATACTTGCGGCGGCTTCGGTCAGCGTCAGCGCGGCGGCGACTTCCTGATTCGAGAGCATTTCGTGGTGCCGCATCAGGATGATTTCGCGGTCGTCGTCGGCGAGTTCGTTGACCGCCGACGCCAGTTTTCGCTGCAATTCGTGCTGAATCGCCTCCGAAGCGGGCGTGCGTTCCTGGTCGACGAATTGCTGCGCGAGCGATGCAGAGGAATCGTCGGACCACGCGGGCCGTTCGATCGATTGCTCTTTGTCGATGCTGCGCCGTTGGGCCAAGCGATGCCGTCGGTGCGTGTCGATGATGCGATCTTGCGCGAGGTGTCGTAGCCAGAGGTGGAACGGCATGTCGGGCTTTTTGAGGTACTCGACGAGCCGCAGGTTCGCCTCGAGGAGCACGTCTTGCACGATGTCCGAGGCATCGACCCGGCGCGCGATGGCCGGGTCTAGCCGCAGGCCGATCATCCGGCGAAGCGGCTCGCGGAATTCGCCGAACAACGCATCGGCGGCCCCGGCGGATTTCTCGCGGGCGTCGTTCAGCAGACGGTCGGTTTCATCTTTGTTCGGCCACATACTTTTTATTGTAGTCAGCCATCACGGCTTCGGCTTCGCCGGGTTCGGGCGATACGGCCCGCCGTACGCATCGCGGAGTTCGGTCGTACGCTTTCGCAGCGTGGCCAGCGTGCCCGCAAACTCCGCCTCATTCACGAGGTTCCGCACCTGGTCAGTATCGGCCGTGCGGTCGTAAAGCTCTTCGACCAACGGCACCTGCTCGAACCAACGCACGTAAGTGAATCGCTCGTTGCGTACGCCTTCGCTCTTCGGGATATTCTTTCGCTCGAAGAGATGCTCGTAGAAGAAGTCGCTCCGCCAGTCGCTCGGCATTTCCCCGCGACAAATGCTCGCGATGCTTCGCCCCTGCATCACCTTCGGCACGTCCACTTTGGCGTAGTCCAGTACGGTTGCGGCGAGGTCGATGTTCAGCACCGGCAGATCGGAAACCGCACGGCTCGGCTTCGTTCGCGGGTCGTGGACAATCATCGGCACGCGGATCGACGGCTCGTAGATGTACCACTTGTCGGCAAAGCCGCGGTCACCCAAAAAGTAGCCGTTGTCCGAGGTAAAAATGATAATCGTGTTATCTGCGAGGCCACGTTTGCGCAATGTTTCGCGAATGCGACCGACGACGAGATCGACGCCCGAAATCATGCGGTAATAGCCGCGCACCATCTCCTGATATTTCTTCGGCTCGTCGAATCGCCAGCCGTAGCGAACGCGACTTTCCGAGGTTTTCAGGAACTCCGGCTGCTTCGCGAAAAACGCATCGTCCATCGTCTTCGGCACCGGGAACACCGCATCCGCGTAGAGGTGATCGACCTCTTTTTGCCAGTAATATTGCTTCGGGTCGTCGTCCTCGGCGTGCGGTGCATTGAAGCTCACCGACAAACAAAACGGCTGACCCGGCTGCACATTATCCAGGAACGCGATCGCTCGTTCGCCCTCGATATCGGTGACGTGTTTCGAGGTGCCATCGGGTTGTTTCTTCCAGTATGGCGAGCGGTTAAGCACTTGAAACGAATCGAACATCGTCGCCGTCGCACCTGCCGTCACGCCGACGCCGAACTTGCCGACGAACCCCGTGCGGTAGCCCGCTTGCTTCAACTGCGCCGGGTAACTGATCGCGGAATGTTCGGCAGTGATCGGCTTCGTGCCGAAAGTGTAGCGGTGCGTCCGTTCGTGCAACCCCGTCAGTAACGACGCGCGGCTCGCGGCACAAATCGCGGTCGTCACAAATGCATTCCGGAACCGCATGCCATCCTTCGCTAGCGCATCGAGGTGCGGCGTCTGGATGATCGCGTTCCCCGCACAGTGTATCATGTCCCAACGCATGTCGTCCGCCAACAGAACGACTACATTCGGCCGATCCGCCGCCATCAGCGGCAGCGATGTGAGAATTGAAAGAACGAGACTATACAGAAAACGCCACATAAATGTTGCTCCCAAGTCGACGACTAACAACTATCGACTGACAACTCTTAACTATGGATATGCAACGGCAAACTGGTATATAATTAACGAAATCGTATCGTAGTGCCCCTAGTTTATGCATGTCTTGCTTCCAAAACCTCAACCGTTGGGATGTCGTTGGAGATGAGGTATACTCCGAGATTGTGACGGCTACACGCAGCCAACAATTCTGGCGGGAACTCGATTTCCATCTGGTCCTGATCCATACGGACATCGACGAACAGCCGCAGCGACAGGCCAGCGGCACGAAGGGCCGAAGTGACCTTGGGCGGACGCCGATCAAGGAATCGACCGGCAGTTCGGAACCCCTCTACGACTCCTGCGTGGAATGCCACAGATTGCGCCCCTGCGTCGGTCGTGCAATCGACATGGGCAAACCCGCTGTATCGGACGACCGCGAGGTAGACTATCCCCGCAGACCACGACCAGCCGTCGGCACGGGTGCCCGCGACTTCGTCCGGCTGAATGGCAAGTGCAGCGAGAAACTCGGCGGTCGTCACGCCTCGACCGTCGCCGTGTGACGCTTGTAAACCAATTACGACCGAGCCGACAGACATTTAGTACAACCTCGCGGAATAACTAACGATATTGCGGGTCTGGAGCCAACAGATTGTCACCGTCTCACCCTGAAAGTCCATTCCCTGGCCACATGATTTCCACGTGCGAATTGTGAAAGTCGGGATGATCGATTTGCAGGTTGGGGTAACAGGTTCCCTCGGGGGGTAAGCCTTCGAGCGTCACCACATCGTCGGCAAGGATCTCGCCACCGTGGGCTTGATAGTCGATGTATAGATTCAACAATTCGATCACTTTCAATTGGTAGGAAGGCCCCACGCCGCGAACGCTGAGATCGGGTCTGCCAAATTTGCGCATCCCGCGTGTATGAATCCACTCCGTGTTGTCTATGCGATGATCTTCCGGCGAGCGCAAAATGAGGATGTGCCGGTGGGGTGCGGCATTTCCGGGGGCGAAGAGTTCGCGTCGCCATTCCTCGGCCGTCCAGAGGTGGAACGTCTGCGGGTCGAAGACCGTCACGGCTCCGCGATCGAACAGATATGTCACGACGCCGATGCAATCGCGCAGGTAATCGAGCGTGGCCGGATCTTTGACGAATCCGCGAAGCACCGCCATATTCGGCGAGGTTTCGGCGGCGTATGCCATCTCCGGCGATTCTTCGGCCGCGAGTTTCCAACCGCGACTACTGAAGTATTGATGGAACCCCGCCTGTTGCCGATCGCGGTCGTATTGCACGAGTTCCAAACCTTCGGGCACCGCCGCCGAACGGTACTTCTCCCGATCGATCGGCACGCTCAAATCGAGCTTCCCAAAGATCGCGTAACGGACGAGCGCATCGTCGCCACCGGGTGCAAAGTTCGGTCGCGGCCACGTAGGCATAGCAGCCATCGAAGAACCTCCTGTTCGGGTTTCCTGCAAAGAATTTAACCGCAGAGTTCGCTAAGGGCGCGGAGAATACAATTAAAATCTTTTCTTATACACCAAGTGACTTCTCTAAAAGTCTTATCTCTTATCTCGGCGTTCTCTGCGACCTCTGCGGTTAATATCTTAATTGCTATCCAACTCTTACAACTGCGTTTCGGCGATCTCGAGTGCCTTCAACAAGCCCATCGCTTTGCTCACGGTTTCCTGATACTCGCTCGTCGGGTTGCTGTCGGCGACGACACCGGCACCGGCTTGCACGTAGGCGGTTGTGCCTTGAATCACCATCGTGCGGAGCGCGATGCAGGTATCCATGTTGCCGCTAAAATCGAAGTAGCCGACCGCGCCGCCGTACGGCCCGCGACGGTGCGGTTCGATCTCGTCGATGATCTCCATCGCTCGCACTTTCGGCGCGCCGCTCAGCGTACCCGCAGGCAAACTGGACTTCATCGCATCGAACGCGGTCAGGCCTTTTCGCAACGTTCCGGTGACGGTACTCGATAGGTGCATGACGTGGCTATATCGCTCTACCGTCAGCAAATCGCCGATCTGCACGCTGCCGATCTCTGCGACTTTGCCGATGTCATTTCGGGCCAGATCGACGAGCATAATATGCTCGGCGCGTTCCTTTGGGTCATTGACGAGTTCCACCGCAAGTGCCTTGTCTTCTTCGGGTGTCGCCCCGCGTCGGCGCGTGCCGGCCAGTGGGCGAACCGTCATTTCGCCGTTCTCGACGCGGCACATGATTTCCGGCGATGCACCGACGAGCGTCACCGTGCCCGCCTTCAGGAAAAACATAAACGGCGACGGGTTCACCACACGCAACGCGCGATAAATATCGAACGGGTCCGCCGTCGTTTCGGTCTGAAATCGCTGGCTCGGCACCACCTGAAACGCATCCCCCGCATTGATGTACTCGATCGTCTTCCGCACCGCCGCCTCATACCCCGCCTGCGTGAAGTTCGATTGGAAACGTGAAGGTATTGTTGAAGCCTGTGTGGTTTTGGAAGTATGGACGTTAATGTCGATCAGTGGCAAACTCGTAACGGGTCGTTGTAGCGTCTCGACGAGTTCATCGACGCGACGACACGCCTCGTCGTACGCCTTCTGCAATTCCGCTTTCTTCAATTCTGCCGATTTCAATTCCGAATTCCGCATTCCCAATTCCGCAATTAAAGAGTGCGCCACCACGTTGACGGTCTTGTTGATCTGATCGAAGACGATCATGCGGTCGTAACAGGCGAAGCTGAGATCGGGAATGTGGCGGTCGTCTTTGGGTGCGTTCGGGAGATGTTCGACGTACCGCACCGAGTCGTAACTGGCGTAGCCGACCGCGCCGCCGACGAAGCGCGGCAAGCCGGGCAGGTGCGGTGCGCGGAACTGGGCGACGTAGTCTTCGAGCGCCTTGAGCGGGTCGTCGGCCGTCGTGCGCGTTTCGCTGCCGTTGCGGGTAATGCAGATGGTTTTTTCGTACGCTTCAAAACGCTCGAACGGCCCCGCACCGACGAAACTGTAGCGGCCAATCCGCTCGCCGCCGACGACACTCTCGAACAGGAACGCCCATTCTTCCTTCGCGCCAATCGCTCGAAATGCCGAGACCGGCGTCAGCGAATCGCCGAGTAACTGCCGGTAAACCGGCACGACCGTGTGCGTGGCAGCCAGTTCCGCGAACTCGTCAAAACTCGGTCGGTAACGCATGAGCAACTCGGCACAATGGACGGAAGCGAACGGGTGTATTGTCGGGAACCCGACGAGAACGGCGAGTGACGCGAGGAATTCGACATCGAACCACCACCACTAAAAGTGGAACTCGTATATCAGGTGCATTTAGCGAGTGGAAAAACGCGACACCACATCTCGCAAGCGATCGTCGAGCCTGTTGAGGACTTCCGACTCAATCTCTGCGGGCACCCCATAATACGCTCCAGCAACGGCACCGGCGATACATGCCAAGGTATCCGCATCTCCGCCCAAAGAGATTGCATTGCGAACGGTGTCCTCGTAACTATCGGCTTCGAGAAATGCACGCAGCGCCCAAGGTACCGTGCCTTCGCAAGACACGTCGAATAGGAACTTACGGCGGACACTCTTGAGCGAACGATCCAGGTGATAGCCGAATTTTGCCTCGATGGTATTGGCGATCTCCTGCTTGTCTGGCCGCTGACGCGCGAGGAACACCGCTACTGCCGTAGCTTGCGCGCCACGGATGCCTTCGGGGTGGTTGTGCGTCACACGGGCCGACCGTTCGGCCTCGGCCAGCACGTCTTCCATGCGGTCGAATGCCATTCCGATAGGGCTGACGCGCATCGCGGAGCCATTGCCCCAACTGTTGTACGGCTCGGTATTGCGGAGATCGCACCACAATTTGAACTGCTGACCGTAACCCGCGTCGGGATAAGCCCGGTAATACTTTTGGAACGTCTTCGTGTAATCGCCGCCTACAAGTAAAACCTCAGCGACGGCAATCGTCAGCACGGTATCGTCCGTGAAACACGATTCCGGCGTAAACAGTGGGAACCGCTTCGACTTCGTCGCGGTCGCTTCGTGAACGGAGCCGATCACATCACCAGCGATAGCTCCGATCATGATAATCTCGCTTTCAGTTTCAGGCGTTTGATTCGGAAGTGGAAATGTATATTCGACCGTTTGCCCTGTGAAGTCAACTGTTTACTACGCCTCAAAATCAACTCGCGGTTGACCTCGTTTCCTGGGTCGGGTATCAGTCATGCATACTCCGTGTGTCCTGGTGCCGATTATGCCCCTGTCCGTTCGCGATCTCGTGATTCGTTATGGTGCGACGATCGCCGTCGATGGCGTGTCGCTCGACGTCCACCGCGGCGAAATTGTCGGGCTTCTCGGGCCGAATGGTTCGGGGAAAAGCTCCACACTGGCGGCGGCGGCGGGGAACCTCGATGCCGACTCGGGCACGGTGACGATCGATGGCCAATCGCGAGCGCAAGACCCGTGTCGCTTTGCCGCGAAGGTCGGATTCGTGCCGCAAGACGCGGCGCTTTACGATGAACTGAGCGCGTCGCGGAACCTCGAATTCTTCGGCCAACTCTACGGCCTTTCCGGAATTGCACTCGATTCGCGGGTGGCATACGCACTCGATCGCGCCCGCTTGCTCGAACGCTCCAGCGACCGCGTCGGCACGTTTTCCGGTGGCATGAAACAACGCTTGAACATGGCCGTCGCGCTGCTACACGACCCGCCGCTCCTGTTGCTCGACGAACCGACGGCATCGCTCGACCCGGCCAGCCGCGATGCGCTGTTCGCAGACTTGCACCGCCTGCGCGACGATGGCCACGCCATCTTGCTGACGACGCACCACCACGATGAAGCCGAGTACGGTTGCGACCGCGTGGTGCTTCTGAACAAGGGGAAACTCGTCGCATCGGGGACGATCCAGGAACTGACGCGAGCGCCGCGCGATGGCCGCGCCGTGCTGTACGGCCACTTGGGCGAACTGCTGCCGAAGTACGTCGAACGCGGGCTGCGCCAGCGGCTCGGGCCGGATGTCGAACTGGAAATCGTCGGCCATCGCGTCCGGTTGTCCGCGAGTAGCAGCGAACAATTGGGCCGCGCGCTCGGGCTGGTTCTCGCCGAGGGAATGCAGCTCGATACGTTCCGCACGCCACCCGGTCGGCTCGAAGCCGTCGCACGCTCGTAACACCGGAAGCACCGAATGCGCTACCCGAAATTATCGCGAATTGCCGTACTCGCCGCGAAGGACTGGTCGCTGTTCTGGTCGGATCGTCGCGCCGCAATCTTGTGCTTTCTCGTGCCCGTTCTGCTCGCGTCGGCGTTCGGCCTCATCTTCGACCGCCCGCAATCCACCGGCACCGCCGTCAAGTTACCGCTCCTGCTTGTGGTCGAATCGGATTCGCCGTACGTGGCCCAACTTGCGCAAGCAGTGTTGGCGTGCGACCGCGTCGAGGCGCGAATCGTTTCGCGCGCCGAAGCGCTGGCGCTCGTTGCCGAACGCAATCCGGGCGTCGCCGTCGTGTTGCCGAAATCGTTCGAGACACTGGCAACGTGGACGCCGGGCCGTGCGGATCGCCCGCGAATGGAACTGTTGCACAACCCGCTATGCACGATGGAAGCGCAGTGGGCGGAGGGCGTCGTCACCGAGGTTGTGTTGCGCTGCATCGCGAAGGCGCACCTCGGGCCGCTGGTGTCGGATGCACTGCCGTTCCAATGTGAATCGACCGCGATTCACGGCGATGCGCGGAGTGCGTTCAACCCGTACTCGCACAGTTTCTGCGGGATGACGCTGCAATATCTGCTGTTCTGGGGGATGGAGAGCGGGCTGCTGCTGTTGCGCGAACGCAACCGGAGCGTCTGGCAGCGAATGCGTGCCGCTCCCGTATCGCTCGCCGAAATCCTGCTCGCCAAAGCGTTCGCCACCGCAACAATCGCGATGATGATGATCGGCTTCACGTTCCTCATGGGGAACCTGATCTTCGGCGTGACGGTCAACGGCTCGGTGTTCGGCTTCGTGTTTCTCGCGATGGCGATCAGCGCGCTCGCGGCGGTCACGGGGTTGATGGTCGCCGCCGTCGGCGGAACCGAAGCGCGTGCCCGCAGCGTTTGCATCCTCGTGATTTTGGGCGTGTCGATGATCGGCGGGCTGTGGCTGCCGTCGTACTTGCTGCCCGCGTGGGTGCGGGATCTTTCGCTGGCGATGCCGACGACCTGGGCGATGCGCGGCCTCGAAGGCGTGGCGTGGCAAGGTCGCGGACTGATCGCCTCGTTGCCGAGCCTCGCTGGGGTGGTGGGGTTTACAGCTTGTTTTCTAGCCGTGGCCGTCGCCCGGCTCGTCTCCAATGAATCTCGCCGACGGCGGGGGTACTCATGAAAATTACAATCGCTCTGTTCGCGGTGGTTCTCGTTGCGTCGGCGTCGATTGGCCAAGAGCCTGCGCCGAAACCGGTGAACTTCGCGTTTGAAGATCAATTCGACGGCAATCCCGAACTGTCGTCGCTGCGCGGCCGCGTCGTCGTACTGGTGTACGGCGACCGCAAGGGAATGGAGGCGTGTCGGCAACTCGGCGAGCAACTCCACACGCAATTTCACCCGACCGCCAAGGGGCTAAAACCAGCCGAAGCACAGAAGCAACCCATCGTCGCGCTACCCGGTTTGAAGCCGGGGCAGACGTCTCCGGAGTTGATCGTCGTACCCGTGGCGTGTTGCGGCAAAGTGCCGGGCTTGGTGCGAACCGTCATTCGCGGCCAAGTGAAAGCGAACGCGCCGGACGTGCCCGTGTGGCTCGATTTCGAGGAAACGATGACGCAACATTTCGGCCTGACAAAAGGCGAACCGAACCTCGCCGTGTTCGACGCGAACGGCGTCTACCGCCACGCCATCAACGGCACCCCCGACGCCAAGAAACACCGAGACCTCTTGCAGTTGCTACAAAATCTGCGCGCCGAAGCAGTGAAGTGAAGCGGCACAGCACAGACAATTGGCATGTAGCCGAAGTCGTAAGACTTCGGAGCGAGTCAAACGAAAACGCCCCGAGCGGTTGACCGTGCGGGGCGTTTGCGAATGTGAGGGAGGCGTTACTTCCCTTCGACGTACTCGGTCAGTTCCAGCGTGGCTTCGTTGCCGTTGATGCTGTACTGGAGCTTAATCATGCCTTTGCCGGGCGCGAACCAGGTCTTGACGGTGGTCTTGGTACCCGCGACATCGAGGTCGGCGCTTTCGACGAGGACCGCTTCGATTTCCTTGCCGTCCTTCAGCTTGATCTTCTCTTTTTCTTCCTTGACGATGAAGTTGCCCTTCACGGTTTGCTCTTGGACTTTCGTCTCGACGAGCCACTTGGTGTCCTTCTTGGCAGGGAGTGCCAGGATTTTCACGGGTGGGTTGATCGGGCTGTCGTTGACCTTCGTGCGATACACGCCATCGGCCTGAACCTTGATCGTTTCCTTGGCGACCGACTTGCCACCGACGACGGTGCTGAGGACGGCTTCGCCATCTTTGGCCGAATCGACGCGGACTTCAATCGTCTGAGCTTCGCCGATTTTGTACGTCCACTTGCTACCCACCTTGATGGGGAACAAGTCGGTGAGGGTGGCGGCCGCTGCCGGTGGCGCGACCACCGGTTGGGGTGCAACAGCCGGTGCCGGTACGGCCGCAGGCACTGCTGCTGGTGGGGCTTGAGCCGCGACGGTTGCCACGGCCACGACGGCCACAAACGTACCGAGCATCCATTGGGTCAATCGTCGCATCGTACTTCTCCGAGGTTACGGGGATAATGTCGTTAGGCCAGTATACGAAACCAACCGCCCGCGCGTCGAGGCGAAGCAGGCGGAGGGGCTGGCATTTCGTGCCAGCCCGCAGCGCCAGCAAGGGGAACTGCGTCGGAAGTCTCACGACTTCCGCTACAAAGAGCAGCCGCAGAATCCGTTGACGTGGGGCACGTTTTTAACGTGCCATTCTCAACAACGGCACGTAAAAAACGTGCCCCACCCACACGATTGTGACTTACGTCGATTCCTCACTCGATCAGCGTCACTTGCACGCCGCTTTGCAGGATGCGCTCGAAGCTCGTTCGGAGTTTGTCGATGCGATCTTGCGAACTGCCGGTGATGATCTGCTCGGTGGGGAGCGGGTCGCTGGTGTTCTTGGCGGTGTTGCCGCGCTGGGCGACGTTTTGCAGGAAGCCCATCGCTTGCGGCCGGAACGAACTCGTCGAACTGAACAAGTCGCCGAAAGCGATCGGGTAAACGCGGGCCGGTGCGCTCGGCAGCGAGTACCCGCCGGCCGACACGGGGGCCACGATCTGCGCGACGATGTCGTACGATTGCTGCATCACGCCCGGATCGCCGTTGGCCACGAACGCGCCGGTGCCGCCGAAGGTGTAACTGGCGTTCGCGCCACCGGAATACGAGAAGTTCTGGTAAGCGTTCGGTACGCCGTCGGTCTCGAACAGCACGATTTTGACCGCGCCCCGGCGACCGCGCTGGTTCGGATCGGCGTTCACCGTGGGCGACGACGACAGCAAGTTGTAAGCGAGCGCGAAGCCGGTGTTCGGGTCGGTGCCACCGTTGGCGTTCGGCAAGTTCCCGAGCAGTGCCGAGCCGAAGCCGGTGTTGTAGGCACGCAGTTCCGCCGAGCCACTTCCCGCGGCTAATTGCGGTAACAACGACTTCGGGAAAAACAGCGAGTTCTTCAAGGTCTGCCAATCCTGGCTCATCGCCACGCGCGGCGTGTTGTAGTTGGCGTGCGCGAAGAACGCGATGCCGACGCGGTCGTTCGGGTGGTTGTTGCGGATGTCCTCGATGCCCGATTGCACGCCCGCTTTGAGTTGCCAACCTTGGGCTTCGTGCGAGTTGCCGGGGAGCCAGTTTCGCAGTGGGGCGCGCGTGGAAAGGAACGCGAGCATCGTGGCGGGGCCGAACCACATGTGCATTCGCGGGCGGCTCGGGTTATCGGTGTAGTTCATGTATGGCACGGGGTTCGCGGGCATCGGGCCGGTGGCATCGGGGTCGAAACTGCTGGTGTTGCCGATCGAAATAATCGCGTTTTCGGGCCACGCCATCATCTCGACGCCGGCCAGCGAAAAGCGCGGGTCGTTGTTCGGCGTGTTGCCGTTGTAGCCCATCACGAAATCGATGTATTCGCGCCAGAAGCGCTGGTCGAGGTCCGTCGCCCAGTTGTCGATGTTGTCTGGAATCGAAGCATAATACAGCACGCGGCCCGCTCGTAGGTTCGGCGGCAACGTCTGCGGGCCGCTTTTCAGCCACGCCAACACCGCACGATAGTTGAGCTTGTAGTTTCGCGTACCGCCGCTGGAACCATCGCGTAACGTGTAACCCACGCCGGTTCGCATCAGTGCCTGATTGATCGACTGGTTCCCCGGTGCGCTCGGGTCGTTGTCGATGGCGGGATCGAATGCGAGAAACGTTGTCGGGCTGCCGGTGTCGGCACTGTTGCCGCGTACGAAGAAGCGTCGCCGCCAGTCGCAGATCCAGTTCCCGCTGACGTCCTTCGTCGGCTGCGTATTCACGAGGTCCGGGCGGACTTGCCCACCGTTCGGCGCGCCGCCGTTCGGGTTGCCCCAACGCGGATCGGGCGGCCAGATGAAGAACGTTTTGCCGTAATAACCTGGCCCCATCGAGAAGCCGTTGAACCCCGGCGTGCGGAGCGGTGCGCTCGCGCGCGGGCCGGTGCCGTTCGCGGTATTCGTCGAGCTGTTGATGTACCCGGCCACGTTGAGATCGTAACCGTTGCGCTCCCACGCATCGTCGTAGAACTGATCCCACGAGAGGCCACCTTCGGTGCGGTTGCCGTTGCGAAGTGCGGGCCGCGATGCGGGCACAGCACGGGCGACGGGGCTGGGACTCGCGCTGCCTGGGAACAAGAGTTCGACGGCGTTGCGCGCCGCACCGAGCGTGGTGGCCGGATCCCAACTGACGTCCGCAGCGTACACGAAGCCGCCTTTCCGCGGGTAGCGATCCCCGACGTAGCTCACGCCGGCGGAGTCGATCTGCCGGTCGAAGAAATCGGGTGCGGGCGTCGGGCCGTTGGTGTTCGTGGCGTCGTTGGCGTTGTAGCCGGACCAGTTATACGTCGGCGCGACGTAGTTGGTCGGGTCGCCGGCGGAGGTGGCCGGTGGGTCGTAGCGGAACGTGCCGTTGGGGTTCGTGTAGCGCCGCCAACGATGGAAGGCATTGCGCAAGTTACTCGGGTTCGAAACCGCCGACACGGGGATCGACGAGTTGCCGAGGTTCGCCGGATCGAACAGGAAGTCGCGAATCACGGGCGGGCCGTTCGGCGTCTCCATCGTCAGATTATTCGGCGAGAAGACTTCGCCCGTTCCCGCGAGGAATGGCACCGTGAGCCGGAACGGGTTTGGCCGCGTCCCAGAGTCACCGGTGGCGAGCGCCTTACTCGGCGCGGTCGTTTGATAGGTGTTGAAACGCGCGTAATGTCCGAACTTCGGGTACACCGGGTCGGGGTTCAACAACCCTTGCACGATGTCGAACGAACCGGCGGTGCCGGGTTCCCAGTGCGTGGTCGAGGAGAATTGCATCGAGCCAGACATGTCGAGTACGACGGCGATGTCGCGGGGGCGGTGCGCGGCGACGGCACGCGATGACATCGGCATACTGCTGACGCCGAAGACTTTGGCGAAATTCGTCGGTTGGTCGGCGTTGACGACGACCTCGGCCGCCGTCCACGACTTCCCGCTCGGCTTGGTGTTCGGGTAACTCGCGACGAAGCTGCCTACAGCCGCGTCGTAGTCGTAGATGCCGATTCGCACCCGTTGAACTCGCGCGGCGGCGTAGCGAGCATTGAGGAAGATATTTTCCTGGACGAGACCGCGCGCGATCAGATCGGCGGCGGCCTTTTTGTTGTCGTAGGCGTCCGGGCTGGTGAACGGGGGCACCCGATTGTCGAGGGTGCGTGCGGCCGAGAGCGCGGCGGCATCGGCGGCGTTTTGCGACTCCGTGCGCGCGACCATGAGCATGCCCAGGTCGATCGCAAGGGCGACGAACGAAAACAGAGCGACCGCGCACACGGCGAGCATCGGTACGATGCTGCCACGGCGGGCCGCCCGCAGGACGGGACGAACCAACATCGAAATCACCTCGGATGGGGAAGGTGAAGCGAGACGCACCGGATTAGGGGGCCGGTATGCCTCGCGCGGGGGTTACTCGATGAGCGTGACTTGCACTCCACTTTGGAGGATCCGCTCGAGTGCGGTTTTCAGGTTGTCGATCCGGGTGGTGTACGTCCCCGTGATGATCTGCTCGGTGGGGATCGAAGTCGCCGCGGCGTCCGACGTCCCCCCGGCCTTCTGAATGTTGAGCAAGAACGTCTTCGCGGTCGTGGCATTCCCCGTCGAGAAGATGTCGCCGAAACCGATGGCGTAAACGCGGGCCGGAGCGTTCGGCAACGAGTGTCCGCTGTCTCCTGAAGTCGTCAAAGACGTCGCTTTGCGAATCTGCGTTACCGCGTTGATGGCAGCAGTATCGGCAGCACCGGGACTCGCTCCGCCGTACGAGTAGTACGAGTTGTAGCCGAGCTGGTTGAACGTATAGTTCTGCGTCGAGTTCGGAATCCCGTCGGTTTCAAAGATCACAATCTTCGATGCGCCCCGACGACCGGTTCGCGTCGCGTCGGGGTGGACGGCCGCGTTCGTACTCGACGAGAGCATGTTGTACGCCATCGACATCCCCGAGTTCGGGTCGGTCGCGTTTTGCGCATTTGGGATGATCGTGCCACCGAGGTACGTCATAGCCGTGTCGTAAGGCCGGAACTCGGTGTTCGGGTTGGTCGATGTCGTGGCAAGCAATGTCCGTGGGTAGTAGAGCGCGTCTTTCATCATCTGCCAATCCTGACCCATGTCGACGATTGGCGTCTTATAGGACTGGCTCAAATCCCCGTTGTTCGTCTGAAAGAAGGCGAGGCCGACTTGGTCGTTCGGATGGTTATTCCGAATGTCGCCGATACTCGAACTCACCCCCGCTTTGAGCTGCCAGCACTGGGCCTCGTGGACCGTACCGGCGTACAAGCCATTCGCGTACAGGAAATTCATCATCGTGATCGGGCCGAACCAGAAGTGCATTCGAGGCCGCGACGGGTTATCGGTGTAGCCCATGTAGGGTCGTGGGCCGCGTGGCGTCAGGCCCGCGCCGTCGGGGTCGAAGCCGTTCAAGGCACCGGTAATGCGTGCAGGAGTAATCGTGGTGGCGGTGTTTTCCGGCCAGCCGACGACTTCGGACCCAGCGGTGTATCTGTCAACGCCGGTCAGCACGAAATCGATATAGGCGCGCCAGAAGGTCTTATCCAGTTTCTCGTCGTTCGTGCCCACCGCGTTGTTCGTGTCGTTTGGAATCGAAGAATAGTACAGCACGCGACCCGCTCGCAGGTTTGGCGGCAAGACCGGCGGGCCGGATTTGATCCATGCCAGAACTGCCGCGTAATTGATCGTGTAGTTTCCGCTTGCCGATCGTAAGGTGGACGATGCGCTGCCGTTGAACATCTCTTCGTTGATCGTCTGCATCGATCCGGCACTCGTCGAGTCGGCATCGACGACCGCCTCGTACACGCCGGGTGCGGGCGGTGGGTTCAACACGTTCGTTGCGAAGGGGTTTCCCGTCGTGCTTAAGAAGAACTTGCGACGCCAATCGTTGGCCGCACGGGGGTCGGGTGGCCACGTGAAGAACGTCTTACCCCAGTACCCTGGCCCCATCGAGTAGCCGTTGAATTTGCCGGGTGTCACCTTCACCTGACCGACGACGCTACCCCCCGCATTCGATGGGAGCGTATTGCGTGGATCGTGGTTCACGGGCCGCATGGCGATGTAGTCCGCCACGTCCATGTCGTAGCCGTAGGTTTCCCAAGTCGCGTCGCGGAAGTCGCTCCAATCGGCGGTGTAGGGAGTGCCGTTCGGCGCAGGCATCGCGGTGCGAACCGGCGGGCTGCCGATCCATGCTGTCGTCGAACCCGCTGCAAATCGCGGGCACCAACCGAGGAGTTCGGCAAGGTTGACGGCCGCGCCGTTCGTGTCGGTGACGTCCCAAGTTACACCCGTTGCCACACCGCGTTTGCGGGGAAATTTATCGCCCACATAAACGACGGGTACGTCGGATTGATCCTTAAAATTGTCCGGGGCCGGCGTCGGGCCGACGCCTGGGGTTCGCGTGGTTGTGCTGAATGTGGCCGCTTCAAACGCATTCGCGAGCGAGGCCGAGTTCACCGGAATTTGCGTGGTCGTTGGGGTCGCGAGGTTCGCCGGATCGTAGCGGAAATCTTGAATGATCGGCGGTCCGTTGTTGTTGGTGACCGTAAAGTTGCCCGGCGCGAAGACGTAAGAACCCGCCGTCGCCGTCGCCGTTTGCACGAACGGGTTTGGACGCGCCGATGCGCCGGTGGCACTGTTGCTCGGCGTACCGACCGAGTATCGCGTGCCGTCTTGGAAGCGCGAGTACGAACCGAACTGCGGGTAGGTAGTATCGGTGCTGTTGAAGCCGTGAGCGAAACTGCCGACGTCCGCGAGGTTCGGCACGGAGCCGTAACCCATCGACCCCGTGAAGTCCAAGACCATCGCGATGTCGCGCGGGCGGTGAACCGCCGTTGCCACTGCGATCATCGGCATCGTGTTGACGCCGAAGACGCGAGCGAAATACGTCGGCTGCGAACCGCTGAGTACAACCCGCGTCGCCGTCCACGATTTCGTCGTCGGGATCGAAGCGGGATAGCTGAGTTGGAACAGCCCGAGCGCGGCACTATAGTCGTACGTTCCCACCGTCACCGATTGAATCTCGGCATCGGTGAATGCGGTCGATAAGTTCAGATTCTGCTTAATCACAACTCTCGCCTGCGCATCCGCCGTGACCTTGTTATTGTCGGTGCTTGCGGGCTTGTTATCCAAGTTCCGCGTACCCGTGAGGGCACCGGTGTCCGCCGCATTCTGGAACTCCGTCCGTGCGACCATCAACATGCCCAGGTCGACTGCCAAGGCCACAAACATAAATAATGCCGTCACGCAGACAGCCAACATCGGTACGATGCTGCCGCGGCGTGTCGACCGGACTTGCGGTCTGGTCGTCATAGGTACACCCTTCAAATGGGGACGCGTGACGACGGGAGGTAATGCTGCGAACCGCCGGGGGTGGCGGGAGGGGATCGCAGCGGTAATACAGTCCGGACACTCCGGACCATCTCAATCGAGAATCGGTCTTACCCTTCGCTGTTCATCGTCACGGCGATACTGATCGGTATCGTCGCGCTCATAAACAGGAAGTTCGGTAACACTGGTGTGTAGTCGCCCGAGATTCGGACCGCGATGCGGTCGCCGAACTGGGCTTGGTTCCAACTCGGCGAACCGGATTTCGGTACCACCGTTGGCGGCGTCGCGTTCAAGCTCGTCATATCGCAAGGAAACACGGACACCGTGTAAGTCGTCAGCATTTGCTGCACGGCGGTCGATTTCGAGTCGGTATAATTTTTGACCGAAGGGAACGTGGTCGCCCCGTCGAAGTAATCGACGGTGTCGAAGTTCGTCGGTTTGTTCACGTTCACGACGGCGTAACGCGCGCCATCGCGCGCCGCATTCGTCACCACGTGCAGCATCAACAAGAAGCGGCAGTATTCGAGGATGCCGAACAGGAACAGCAAGAACACGCTGATAACGACCGCGACTTCGACGGTCGTCGTTCCTCGGCGTCGGCGAATCGGCGAACGAGCGATCATGACGGAATCTCAGAAAGTATGGCTGCGTAGGTATGCGTGAGAAACTACCAAGTCGGCAAATTGGGGCTGATGGTGAACGGATCGTCGTTGAGCATCTGCCAATCGACTTGGTAGTACACATCTGTCGGGTTCACGATGCCGAGACTGACCCAACGCACCTTCGCGAATGGGATCGTCACCGTCACGCGAAAGCGATCGTTTTTCTGCGCTTGATAGGGCTCGGTAGCCGAGCCGGTGATGAACGTGAATGTGGTATTCACATCGGCTTTTACGAGAGTCGGCAGGCCACCCGTCGCCAGCGACTGAAAGACCGTATCTTTGACGTTCGGCGTGCCTGTGGAAATCGAGATCAAGGTTAACGTGCCATCGCTGTTGATCGTACGACCCTGGGCCGCAACGCGGGCACCTTCACGGGCCGCCGTCGCTACGACTTGTTGCGCGTAAACGAGCCGCCCGATCTCCCAGACGCCGATCATTAACGGAACGACGAGGAACGTGAGGACGACGGCCGCCTCGACAGTGGCAACTCCGGCCCGACGCAAAGACTTCTGTTGGTGTGTGAGCATCATGGCTATCCGGCCCTGCGAACGCAGAAACTCCGAGTTCGGGAAACGAACGTTCCCGCGTCGAAACCTAGAACACGTTACCGCGCGGTGCGCACGGTTCGCGTAAAAAATTCGGACAGGCACGGTTGTGGCAATTGGCGCAATTATCCTGCCAAACGAGATGGTTTTCAGTAAGGAGCGTAATTCAGATTGTGTCGGTCGTAGTAGTACCGCACGGCGGATTGTGTCCTAGTCTAGAGGGCCTCCTCCTCCGTTGAGGGCGCGTTTGCCGTTCCGTATGCCGTGTGATTTGGAATGACGAAACCCGAAACCCTGAACGCGATCCTATCGCTCGTTCGCCGCAGTGAACTGGTCGCCGAAGACCGGTTGCGGACGTTCCTGGCGGGCGTACGCGGCAACCGGTTGATCGATCTCACGCCGGACACGTTACTGAATCAGATGATCGAAGCGAAGTTGCTCACGTCGTTCCAAGCGGAGCAATTGCGGAACGGTCGCTATCAGGGCTTTCGCCTCGGAAATTATCGCATTCTGGATCGCATCGGCAGCGGTGGCATGGGTCAAGTCTTTCTGGCCGAAAAAGACAACACGGGGATGCGGGTCGCCATCAAGGTACTTCGCCAACAAGCGTACAAAGCCCCGAAGGCGTTCGAGCGATTTGCCCGCGAAGCGACGATCTCCGCGCGGCTCGCGCACCCGAACATCGTCCGCGTGTTCGATTTCCACGCGGGCAGCCAACCGCCGTACCTCGTCATGGAGTACGTCGACGGCATCAGCCTGCAAGCCGCCGTCGCCCAAACGGGACCGGTCGCATGGGGCGAAGCGGCGCACATCGGGCAGCAGGTCGCGCTCGGGTTGCAACACGCCCACGAAGCGGGCCTCGTCCATCGCGACATCAAGCCCGCGAACTTGCTCGTCGATCGGCACGGCGGCGTCAAAATCCTCGACCTCGGTATCGTTCGCGTCGAAGGCGGCGAATCGATCACGCAGATGGTCGATGAACAACTCATCCTCGGGACGATCGAGTATCTGTCTCCCGAGCAAGCCGTCGATAGCCACCACGTGGACATTCGCGCCGACCTCTACAGCCTTGGGGCCACACTGTACTTCCTGCTTGCGGGGCGGCCACCGTTCGCCGAAGGATCGACGCGGGCGAAACTACTTCGACTGCATTCGGTCGCACCGGAATCGATTCGAACGCACTGCCCGGAAATCCCCGATAACCTCGCCGCGATCGTCCATCGGCTGTTGGCGAAAGCTCCCGACGATCGCTATCCGACGCCGCGCGCAGCGGCGGCGGCACTCGCGCCGTGGGTGGACCTCACGGCCGAGTTCCCGACAAGGTTGTTTCACGCCAACAAGACGACGACGCAGGACTGCCTGACGCCGATGCAAACGCAACGCCAGGTTTCGTCGAACTCCACACCGCTGCCGATCGTGTTGGATGACGTGGTGACGAGAGTCATCGCGTTCGACGATCTGACACCGGTAGTCCGTGCCGACGATCAATCGACGCTGTGTACGCAGATTCGCGAGGCGTCGAAAATCGCCCCGGCGCTCGCGCACATTGCCGATCGCTACGCCGCCCGTCCGCCGATGTCCCCGCGTCGGAAACGGAACGTGTTGTTCGTAATGTGGTGTGCACTCGCGTTATTCGTACTCGCGGGTGGCGTGCAAGTTTACAAGATGGTTCGCGCGAAATCGACGATCGTGCCTGCGTCGCGAAGCCGATAGTGATGCCGTAATTTCGACCGCTGCGAATTGTTCGCGGCGGCGATGCTCCTTCCGCCCACTCGGTCACCGACGAAAATGCCGTCCCCGACCACGACCGATCAACTTCTGGCGAACATCCAACGGAGCGGCCTGATCGCGCCGGAGGAGCTTGCGAACGTCCTGGCCGACACGCCAGACGACGGTCCGCTCGCGGTACTGGAACGCCTCCAGTCTGCCGGGATGCTCACGAAGTTTCAGGCGGGCCGCATCCGCGCGGGCAAGTACAAAGGCTTCATTCTCGGCGATTACGTCATTCTCGATCAACTCGGCGGCGGCGGCACTGGCCAGGTTTACCTCGCCGAACATGCCGTCATGCACCGCCTCGTTGCGCTCAAAGTGCTCTCGATTGGCGCGTCCGTCGATCCCGTGGCCCGCGAACGATTCTTCCGCGAAGCCCGTGCCACGGCGGTACTCGACCACCCGAACATCATTCGCGTCTTCGACCTGCGCCGCGAATCGACCGTCTTCTATCTCGTCATGGAGTTCATCTCCGGGATCAGCCTGCAACACGTCGTTTCGCGGCACGGTGCCCAACCGTGGCAGTTGGCCGCCGAGTACGTGCGGCAGGTGGCGCTCGGCCTCATTCACGCGCACGAACACGGCTACATCCACCGCGACATCAAACCGGCGAACTTGTTATTGGCCCGCGATGGCACGGTGAAAATCCTCGATCTCGGCCTCGTTCGCGAGGTGGAAGGCGAATCGAAACTGACCGAGCAAGTCGACCGCACGATCCTCGGAACCGCCGATTATCTCGCACCCGAACAAGCCGTCGATAGCTCGAAGGTCGACGTGCGCGCGGACATCTACAGCCTGGGTGCGACGTTCTATTACCTCGTGGCCGGGCACACGATGTTCCGCGACGGGCGAACCGCGCAGAAGCTGATGTGGCAACAAATGACCGCGCCGACGCCGATCCGCGATCTGAAACCCGACGTGCCTGCTGGCCTCGCCGCCGTCCTACATTCGATGCTCGAAAAGAAGCCTGCCGACCGTCCGCAAACGCCCGCCGATGTTGCGAAGCTCTTGGAACCGTGGACGCGCGAGCCGGTCGACCTGCCGAACTCGAAGTGGATGCCCGCGTTGCCGAATCGCCGCGGCTTGACCGGCTCTGCGACGCCCGTTCCCGTAACGACCGACTCGCAACTGCGCACGAATAGCACGTTCAATAACAACTTACCCGGTCGCACGCAGATGAGGCTACCGAAGTATTCCACGCCGATTTTAGAGCTTCCGCCGGTGCCGGAAATCGCTGCCGATTACGACACGCCGACGATGGAAGATCGCAGCGCCCAGACGCCGCGCACGCTCGGCACGAAGCCGGAAACTAAGCTGCCGACGAAGACGCACCTTCCCGTGATCACCCGCGCCTCGATTGCCCCCGTGCCGCGCACATCGCTCCACAAAGGCTGGAAAGTGATCGTCCTCGCCGTGGCCATCGCCGCCGTTCTCGGAGCCGCCGCCGCCGCCATCGCGCTGCACTTCATGCGTTAACTGGCAGTTTTTCGCTCTCATAATCGACGTAAGTCACAATTCCAGAGGCTCAAAAACCGGTTTTTGGGGTGTTTTTTCGTCTCAAAACGTCACTTTTTGATCGCAAATCGCTGATCGGTTACGGGGAATTTTGCCGTAACTTTCACTGCTATTGTGGGTTACGTCGATGATCACTCAGTTGGCAAGTGCCGCAAGTGCCGACCAAAAATCGACCGAGTGCGACACAAAATCGACCGACCACGACACAAAATCGACCGGACGCGACATTCTCACGACACTTCGCGACATTCTCACGACACTTTGCGCACGTCACAAATTCCGACTTACGTCGGATCGCCTCCGATTTTTTGACTTTACGAATTCGTATGGGTGCGCCAAACCCAAGCCCACGGACGACCGTCCGTGGGGAGTTCGAGTTAGTGAAATACGATGTCGCGTTTGACCCAACGCAGCTACGATTTCTCCATCTCCATGGGCGCAGTGGAAGAATCGCATATTGTGTCGCGAACGGCATCTCGGCAAACTTGTTGTAATCTGTCGCCAACAGGCGACCGTATTGCGATTTGCCGCGAGACGCACGGTTTCAGGCAGGACGGATTGTTCGAGCGATAAAAAATTCTCGAAATACGTTGATTCATTCTGTGTAGTTGTTAAAATCCGGTCAAGATCGTTGCCGATGGTTTGCAGAATAACTGTTCGGCATTGTGGAGGGCAGCAGTGTGGCGGCGGGTCATGTGTACATCTTGGTCAATGCCAGCAATCCTGGTCTGCTCAAGATCGGCAAGACCGAGCGGACCCCGGAGGATCGCGCCCGCGAACTGTCAACCGGATCCGGTGTGCCATCGCCGTTTATGGTAGCGTACTCGGAGGATGTGCCAGATTGCGCCAAGGCCGAACGGCTGATCCACAAACGGCTCGACAAGTTCCGCCCAAATAAGAACCGAGAGTTCTTCCAACTGCCGCTGAAGGACGCCATTATCGAGTTGTCGCGGATCGCCGAGGATGTGCGGCGGTCCACTCCACCGGTCGTTCCGGTCGTTCCGGTGTCGGTGGCGGAACCGTCGGCTCCCTTGGCAGTCACGAACACCCCGACAGGTGAGCCAACTCCGGCAAGCGGCCCGCGTTCGCCTGACGGTGGGTGCGGCGGCGTTGTGCTTGGGGTAGTGATCCTGGTCATCTTTGCGGTCGTCGTCCGGTTCGTATGGCTTCGTGCAGTCGTCCCGGTCTACGAAGTCATTGCTTCTTTGCGCACCAACTTCTGGGTATTCATGGGCACCATGATCCTGGTCGTGATGTTGTGGGTGGTCGTGCTGATGTGGGGTTGGGGGGCGATCCAGAACAAGCGCCGAGCGTCCAAGTAATATGCGGACCTCAGGAACTTCATCCGGCGGCGAACCGTAACCCGGTTTAAGGGGTTGCTACACCTTGTAACGTTAGCAATGATTGGGCATGCAGGTATTCCTGGACGAATCTGGCTACTCTGGTAACAACTTGCTGGACGTTCAGCAACCGCTCTTTAGCGTGGCCACGTTGGGCCTGCCCGAAGCCGAATGCCAAGCCCTAAAGCAAAAGTATTTCGGCCAGACCAGATTGTCCGAGTTGAAGCACTCGGTGCTCGCCCGCAAACCGTCCGGCCAACACATGGTTCGGGCATTCTTCGACGACGTGCTGTCTCGACCAGGTGCGATCCGTTGCTACGTGCTACACAAGCGAACGGCGCTGGTTCGTAAGTTCGTCGACCATCTCGTTGAGCCGACGATGAAGCAGTTGGGGTTGAACCTTTACGACGGGCATCGGCAAATCGACTACGCCATCGCAATCGATCGGGTCGTCCACTCATTGAAAGGCAAAGACTACTTCGAGCAACTCCTGCGGCTGTTCCACGAACTGCTCACCGCCCGATCCGTTGAGGCGTTAGGAAAGCTGCGAGCATTCTTGTGCATGGTTGACTCGGTTCCGCAGGTGGAACAACTGCTGCTGCCAGCGAAGATTTACTTGTCCCATCCTGGCGTGATGGATGTGATCGCGGCGATGCCCGCCAACAGCCTGGATCTGTCATTGACTGTGGCGCTTCCCATGATGTCACTTTGGCGGGAGGACTGTGGCTCGAATGAGCCAATCCACCTTCTCCACGACCAGTCATCGGCCATGGGGCGGCAATCCGCGTTTTGGGCATACCTTACTGCGGTTGATCGCGAAGCCTACGGTGACGTTGGAGCATCGCTCCGGTTCCCTATTGCGCTTGACCAGACTGAATTCGTTGAGAGCCAGAAGTGGGCGGGCATCCAGCTCACTGACGTGCTCGCTGGCGGTTTCCGCAGGGCATTCGAGTGGGCACTGAACCAGAAGGAGGATGAGTACGCTTCTGGTCTTTTCGAGCGGATCGTGAAGGCACCCGAGCGGTCGCTGATGACGATGTTGCCTGGTGAGAAGCCGGAACGGTTGCATACCGAAGACGCGAACGAGGTCATTAATTTGGTTGGTCGGATGTTTGGTGCGATGAAGCAGGGGTTGTGACGAAACTGCTGGTTTAGCGATATACTGGGATAATTCTGGTGAGCTACACGGATGTTGTCGGGCCACTCCATAAACTTCGTGCAGTCAGCCTTAGTCAAGCCGGAACCAGATCGCCGCCACAACCGCCCCCGTGGCGCGATAATCGACATCCCCACACGCAATCCGAACATCACTCGAAGTCGTCATCGTGTACCTCGATGTCGCGTGTGGCGTTCGCGTACAATGCCCGGATGCCACGCAGCGATTTCACTTCGACGCACTGGAGCATCGTCCTCCGCGCGGGTAAAGCCGACGGTTCCGACGCACGCGATGCGTTGGCGTTCCTGTGCCAACGGTATTGATACCCACTTTACGTCTTCTTGTGGAAAAAGGGCATCGACCCCGAACGGGCCGAAGATGTCACGCAGAGCTTCTTCGCGAGGCTCATCGAGAAGCACGTCCTCGAACACGCGGCCCCATCGCGCGGGCGATTCCGCTCGTTCCTGCTCGTTTCCATGCAAAACTTCCTCGCCAACGAGTGGGATCAGGCGCACGCGCAGAAGCGTGGCGGCGACCGCAAAATCTTGTCCTTGAACGTCGAAGACGGCGAATCGAAACTTCGCTTCGAGCCATCGCACGAACTCACGCCGGAGAAAATCTTCGACCGCGCCTGGGCCGTACGGCTACTGGAACTCGTCGTCGGCCGATTGCAGAAGGAGTTCGCCGACAAAGGGAAAGCCGCAGACTTCGAGTATTTGAAGCCGTTCCTCGCCGGCAAACACGCCGACGAATCGTACGAGCGCACCGCAACGGACATGGGTGTGTCGTTCGCCGCGTTCCGCCAGGCCGCACATCGAATGCGCAAGCGCTACCGCGAGTTACTGCGTGCCGAAGTCGCCGAAACCGTTGCCAGCGAAGACGAGATCGACGACGAAATCCGCGGCCTCTTCGAGGCACTGGCGGGGTGACGAAATCGATAAGATCGACGCACGATTCAAGGAAGCAGAGAAGGACTATGCGAAATACATCGAGCAACGGAAAGAAAGCACATCCTGAAGAGCCGATTTCCGTCGAAGTGGGAAGTGGGAACGTGTTTGCGGACCTTGGCTTCCCGCAGCCCGACCTCGCACTTGCGAAGGCAAAACTCGTTCAACGGATTCGGGACGTGATTGCCCAACGCAAATTGACTCAGGCAGAGGCCGCCACACTACTTGGCCTCGACCAACCCAAAGTGTCGGCACTGGTTCGCGGACGTGTCGCAGGATATTCACTTGACCGGTTATTCAAGTTTTTGAACCTTCTCGGTCAGCGGGTCGAGATTACCGTTCGCCAGTCGAGCGCCGACGCGAACTCGGCCAGTACGAGCGTCGTCGTTTAACGCACCACAACGCCAAATCGGAATGCTGATGGCATAATCCGGTCACAAGTTTCGCCGTTTGCTGTATCGATGGGTACGACACTCCGAAAGGTGACCCATCATGAGCGAAAATCTTTGCCCTGAATGTGGCTGCGAACTGACTGGAACGGCGTTGCCGGGGTTGTGCCCGCAATGCTTGTTGAAGGTGGCGTTGGAGAAGGAATCGCAAATCCTGACCGGCTCCCAAACGGCCTCGAAATCGAGCGGTGGCGGCTTCGTTCCGCCCACCGTTGAAGAACTGGCGAACGTCATTCCGCAGATCGAAATTCTCGAACTCCTCGCCAAGGGCGGCATGGGTGCGGTCTACAAAGGGCGGCAAAAATCGCTCGATCGGCTGGTTGCCGTGAAGATTCTGCCGCCGGACAACCACGATGCCGCATTCGCCGAACGCTTCACCCGCGAAGCCCGTGCGCTCGCGAAACTCAACCATCCGAACATCGTCGCGATCTACGATTTCGGTAACGCGAACGGCCTGTTTTACTTCGTGATGGAGTACGTCGAAGGGGCCAATCTGCGGCACCTGTTGAAAGAGAAAGCGTTCGCGGCGAAGGACGCGCTCGCCATCGTGCCGCAGCTTTGCGATGCGCTACAATTCGCGCACGACGAAGGCATCGTCCATCGCGACATCAAGCCCGAGAACATCCTGATCGACAAGAAAGGCCGCGTCAAAATCGCCGACTTCGGCCTCGCGAAACTGCTCGGCCACGAGCACATCGACGACAACCTGACTGCCACGCACCAGGTCATGGGCACGATCAAATACATGGCCCCGGAGCAGATGGAAGGCGCGAAAAACATCGACCACCGCGCCGATATCTATTCGCTCGGCGTCGTGTTTTACGAACTGCTGACCGGCGAGTTGCCGCTCGGCCGATTCGCGCCGCCATCGAAGAAAGTAATGATCGACGTCCGCCTCGACGAGATCGTTTTACGCGCCTTGGAGAAGGAGCCAAACCTGCGGTACCAGCACGCGGAGGACGTGAAAACCGAGGTCGAATCGGTCGTGCGGACGCCGTATCAAGCGCCGCCATCGCCGCCGAAAGTGGTTGCGGACACGCCACCCGCAGCGATCCCGTACTTTTGGGAACACGACGAGATCGACCGCCCGTTCGCACGTTGGGTCACCTTCCCGCTCATCGGTTTTTTCGTGTTCGGCGTCCTCGTCGCCATCGCCGCATCGGTAACCACGCGACGGTCGTACTCCGCAGAGATGTTGGCGTTCATTTTCGCGTTCGTGCTATACGTCATTTGGTACGCACGGCGCGGCTTCGGGATCGTCGACGCGCCGACGGTCGGGACGTGGACGACGGAGCAAATTGCCGCGCATTGTCAGCGATCCGCAAAGATTCTCCGATACACCGCCATCGCGTTTTGTGCGAGCTGGATCTCATTGGTGAAGGTAGACGATCTCGTCGGCGTCACTGCACTTTGGGCGATCGGTGCGGGTTTGTTCGTGTACCTCGGTTCGCGTCGCCTCGCCCGAAACCGCGACCCGGGAAAGCTGGCGATCATCGCGGCGATGGTGCCATTTTCGCCCGCCGTCGTATTCGGGCTACCGATCGGCCTGTATTTGCTGCGAACGCTCGCCCGCCCGGAAGTGAAAGCGTATCTGGCGGAAAATGCGAAATAATTGGGGATGATCATTTCTTCGAGACAGGATTATCAGGATGAAACAGGATTGAGAAGTCAGTCTCATCTGTAACCGTTCACGGGATCGATCGTATTTCCAACAATCAGACGCCGTAGGTCGCGGCCGAAGAGGCTTTGCGATGAGGCCCGACAGAGTATCCGCGACAACAAACCCTTATGGTTTTTATGTTCCGCGCGATAGCACTGTCGGTGCCCACCCAAAGCCTCCGGCCCGACCTACAAAACCAGTTACTTTCATCTATCCTGTTTCATCCTGCAAATCCTGTCTGTTCATTTTTGAAAGAACGGCGTTTCGTGCCGTTCTCCGTACAATTTCTATAACAAATTTGCAGATTTCTCCAGAAGCCGGAGTAACACCATGCGATTCTCTCTCCTTGCGATTTTCTTGCTGATCGGTAACGCCTCGGCGGCCGATTGGAAACCGGCGGCCACTCCGCTGATGACGAAGTGGGGCAAGCAGATTACGCCCGACAAAACGCCGTGGGCGGAGTACCCGCGACCGCAGATGGTTCGCAAAGACTGGGCCAATCTCAATGGCCTGTGGGACTACGCGATTACCAACAAGGGCGATGCGAAACCCGAGAAATGGGACGGCAAAATCCTCGTGCCGTTCTGCATCGAAAGCGCGCTGAGCGGCGTCGGCAAACACCCGACAGAGACGCAAGAACTTTGGTATCGCCGCGACATCGACGCAAGCACCTGGAAGGGCAAGCGCGTGCTGTTGCACTTCGGCGCGGTCGATTGGGAAACGACCGCCTACGTCAACGGCAAGGAAGTCGGCACGCACAAAGGCGGCTTTGATCCGTTCCATTTCGACATCACCGAGGCTTTGAAAGAAGGCAAAGGCGAGCTGGTGCTGAAGGTGTGGGATCCCACCGATAAGGGCAGCCAACCGCTCGGCAAACAGATCCACAACCCGCACGGCATCTGGTACACCCCCGTCAGCGGCATCTGGCAAACCGTCTGGATGGAACCGGTGAATCATGGAGGCTGGATTCAGGCGGTCCACGTCACTACGGATACCGAGAAGAATGAGATCACAGTAGACACAACAATGGGCATCGCTTTTGGTAATCAGTTCGCCAGTGTCGACGTGTTCGACGGTGAAACTCAGATCGCGAGCAAGAAAATTGGACCATTCAGCGTGCCGATTCCGATCGCGAATCCGAAGCTTTGGACGCCGGACAAGCCACACTTATACCGCATTCGAGTGCGTGCGATGGGCATGCTCGTAAACGATGGTTCCGATGAAGTCGAATCGTACTTCGCCATGCGCAAAGTCTCCACCGGCCCTGATGCCGATGGCCACATGCGCCTGCTGCTCAACAACAAGCCGCTGTTCCACATTGGGCCGCTCGATCAGGGTTGGTGGCCCGATGGTTTGCTGACGCCACCATCGGAAGAGGCGATGCGATACGATCTCGAAGTGTTGAAGAAAATGGGTATGAATATGGTGCGAAAACATATTAAAATCGAACCGTCGCGCTATTACTACGACTGCGACCGGATGGGCCTGCTCGTGTGGCAAGATATGCCGAGCGCGATCAACCGCACGAAGCAACACTTCATCCCGCCGGGCGGCAAGAACGACGCCGACGACCAGTTCACCGACCTGGAAAAGAAGCAATTTCGCCACGAATTGAAGGCGATAATCGATCACTTGAAGTTCTTCCCGAGCATCTATTGCTGGGTGCCATTCAACGAAGGTTGGGGCCAGCACGATACGAATGCGATCCTGAAATGGACGAAGGAATACGACCCGACGCGGCTCGTCAACGGCCCTTCCGGCTGGGAAGATCGCGGCTACGGCGATATGAAGGATATGCACGATTACCCCGGCCCCAATATGTTCCCCGTCATGAAGGATCGCGTATCGGTACTCGGCGAGTTCGGTGGCCTCGGCTTGCCGGTTGCGGGGCACCTTTGGAAAGACCAAGGCAACTGGGGTTACCGCAGTTTCAAAACGACGGATGAGCTTCGCACGAACTACCACGGCCTCATTCGCCGGCTGCATCCGCTCATCGGCAAGGGCCTTTCGGCGGCCGTCTATACGCAGACGACCGATGTGGAGATTGAAGTCAACGGCTTCATGACGTACGACCGCGAAGTCATGAAGTTCGACATTGCCGAAACCGCGAAGTGGCACAAGTCGCTATTCGGCCCGCCACCGGTGATGGCCGACTTGCTGCCGACTAGCGAGAAGGACGCACGCAACTGGCGTTCCACCATCGCAACGCCGACGAAAGGCTGGGAACTGAGCGATTTCAACGACGAAAGCTGGAAGCTCGGCAAAGGCGGCTTCGGCACGAAAGGCACACCGGGTGCATTCATCGGCACCGAGTGGAACACCAAAGACATCTGGATTCGCCAAAGTTTCGAGTTGAAGGAAGTGCCGAAGGGCGAACTGTATCTGCGCATTCACCACGATGAAGATGCAGAGGTTTTCATCAATGGTGTATTAGCCGGAAAAGTGGCGAGTCATGTATCGAATTATTATGAAGTGCCAATGACCGCCGCCGCCATGAAGGCGTTCGTGAAGGGTAAAAACACGATCGCCGTGCATTGCAAACAAACGCTCGGCGGGCAGTACATCGACGTGGGAATTGTGGAAGTGGTGGCGAAGTAAATTTTCTCCAACCTCCTCAACAACGCCGCGAAGTACAGCGAGCGCGGCGGCCGGATCGAACTGGTAGCAATCATGAAGGATGAAGGCGGAAGGATGAAAGTAAGCATCCGCGATACTGGCGTTGGAATTCCGCCGGAGATGCTACCTAAAATCTTCGAGATGTTCACGCAAGTCGATCGATCGCTGGAGAAGTCGCAAGGCGGTTTGGGTATCGGTTTGACTCTCGTAAAGCGGCTAGTAGAAATGCACGATGGGACCGTGGAAGCCCGGAGCGAGGGCCACGGCAAAGGCAGCGAATTCATCGTGAAATTACCAATCGCAAGCAAGGAGAAACCGATGGTGAATGCGACACTCGACACTCTTCACTCACCGCGCACCACCACTTTGAAGGTGTTAGTCGCCGACGACAACGAAGACTCGGCAATGACGTTGTCGATGATCCTGAAAATCCTC
>JAYVXI010000163.1:0-15423 GCA_043785305.1 Limnoglobus sp.
GGCGTGCCGTGGGAACCCTCTGCGACTATGTCTGTGCGTCAAATACCTGCAATTTCCAGGGAGTCGTGCAGAAACTGCAAGTTAGCGCAACTTCAAAACGCGCAAGCAAGGTCTTAAAAGATGGTAAAGACTCATTTGCCAATTTGAATTGCAATGTCTTTGAAATGGATCTCTGCACCTTCGGACTGTAACGCGATGCGGCCCTTTTTCAGGCTGCCGCCCGTTGCCTCGTTGGCCTTGGTGCCGTTGATGGTGAACGTCATCGCGCCGCCTTTGCAAATGATCTCGATGTCGTTCCATTCTCCGAACGGCTTCTCGATTGGCTTGTCTTTATCGATGCGAAAGAAGCGTCGGCCGTCCTTGTTCGCGGCGTCTTTTCGCGAGGCTTCGACGTCAATTTTTGGGTAGACGCGGTCTTTGTCGGCATTCAGCCAGAGGTCGCCGGCCGTACCCGATTTCAGTTGCGCTTCGATGCTGTACGGCCACACGGCATCGGGGCCATTCACATGAAGCAGCACGCCACTGTTGCCCGCTTTGGCGGTCGCCGGGTAACGCCACTGAAGGCGCAGCGTGTAATTTTCGTACTCCGCTTCCGTCGCGATAAAGCCATTCGGCTTACCCGTGCAAACGATCGCGCCATCGACGATCGACCACGTTTTCTTTGGGTCGGGCTTCGCGTCGTCTTTCGTGGGGCGAAGGTACGTCGTCCATCCGGTCAGGTCTTTGCCGTTGAAGAGCGGTTTTACCCGTGCGGTGTCCGCCGCCACAACGCGGAATGTGAAACTGAGGAACGCGATGAGGATGCAAATCGAACGCATTGCGGCACCTGAGTACGCGAGTAAAGGGATTGCAGAAATGATACGAACCGCACAGCTTGGGCGCTCTGTGTGGGTGTCAGTCGCTTCGATTCGCAACGCCTTCATGTTGCGGCGAATTTGGGAACGACCTTTTCTCTTTTGCAATCGCGACTCGGAACGATTACACTGAATTCAGATTCTACATAATCTCGGAGCGCGATCATGATCGGACTCGATGCCTGCGATGGTCATTCGCGTCGCAGTTTCTTGCAAGCGGGGTTGCTCGCGCCACTCGGCCTGTCGATAGGCGGGGCGTTGGCTGCGAAGGAAACCGCGAAAGATACCGACACGAACTGCATCATGCTGATGCTCGTCGGTGGGCCGAGTCAACTCGATACATTCGACATGAAGCCGAACGCACCGGCAGAAGTTCGCGGGCCGTTCAAGCCGATCCCCACGAAGGCGTCGGGGGTGCAGATCAGCGAAATTTTCCCACTGACGGCACAACATACCGACAAATTCTCGGTACTGCGTTCGGTCTATCACACGGCCACCGCCGTCCACGACACCGGCTACCAGATGATGCAAACGGGGCGGTTGTTTACCGGCGGAATCGAACACCCGCACGTCGGTTGCACGCTCGGTTATCTCAAGGGCGGTCGCGGCGAACTCCCCGCACACGTGCTGATTCCGAAACCGATCGGCCGAACCGGTGGCAACCTGCCGCACGGCCACACGGCGGGTTACCTCGGGAAAATGCACGACCCGTTCATCCTGAATGCGGACCCTTCGACGCCGAACTTCAAAGTCCCGGACTTGTTGCCGCCGGAGTATCTGTCGGCAAACCGCGCCGAACGCCGTCAGAAGTTGCGCGATGCGGTCGAATCGTCGATGAGCACGTTCGAGAACAGCGCCGCCGCGAAGCAGATGGACGATAACTTCAAGCTCGCCTACAAGCTGATGTCGTCAGCCAAGGCGCGGGATGCATTCGCGCTCGAAAAGGAACCGGCGAAGGTTCGCGACCGTTACGGTCGCACGCGATTCGGGCAGTCGTGCCTGATGGCACGGCGACTCATCGAGGCGGGCGTGCGGTTCGTCACGGTGAATATGTTCGAGACCGTATTCGACGAACTGACTTGGGATATCCACGGCTCGAAGCCATTTACCGATATTACAGAGATGTCGAAGTTCATCGCGCCGAACTTCGATCAAGCGTACTCCGCGTTGCTCGAAGACCTGGCCGAACGCGGTTTGCTCAAGACGACGATGGTGACCGCGATGGGCGAGTTCGGTCGCACGCCGAAGATCAACCCCGCCGGTGGCCGCGACCACCACCCCGGTGTTTGGTCGATCCTGATGGGCGGCGGACCCCTGAAGGGCGGGCAAGTCGTGGGCGAATCCGACGAACTCGGTTATGCCCCGAAGACGCGCCCGATCACCACCGGCGAAGTCGCAGCGACGATCATGCAGGGCCTCGGCCTCGACTACCACAAGGAACTCCCCGGCCCGCAGAACCGCCCGATCCCGATGGTCGATTACGGTATCAAACCGATCAGCGAGTTGTTTTAACCCCCGATGCCTCCCTCCCCACCGATACTAATGCACCGCTTCCTCTACGGTTCGCTTGTTCCGCTACTGTTCGCCTCGTTCGCGGGTGCCGCCGAGGTACCGAGCTTTCGCAATCAGATCATCCCGCTACTGACGAAAACCGGTTGCAACTCCGGTGCGTGCCACGGCGCGCTCGCGGGCAAGGGCGGTTTGAAACTCTCGCTGCGCGGGTTCGATCCGGAGTCGGATCACTTCGTGCTGACGCGGCAAGCACTCGCGCGCCGGGTCGATTTGACGAACGCGGCGGATAGCTTGCTTTTGAAGAAAGTCACGCGCACGATGCCGCACGGTGGCGGACGACGCATCGAAGAGGGCAGCGCGAACTACACGCTATTGCTCGATTGGGTTCGCGGCGGCGCGATGGGGCCACGTGAAGGTGAGCCGGACCTGAAAAGCCTGGAGTTACTGCCGAAATCGGCGATGGCCAAGCCGAAAGATACGCTGCGCGTAACCGTGAAAGGCACCTACTCCGATGGCACCGTTCGCGATGTCACGGCATGGACGAAATTCGGTTCGAGTGAAGAACCGGTTGCCACCGTCGACGATGACGGCCAGGTGACAGTCGTGACCAGCGGCGAGGCGGCGATCACCGCGAACTTCGGCTCGCGCGTCGCAACGATGACCGTCACGGTGCCATACGCGAACGCAGTCGCCGACGATGTTTACACGAAATCGCCACGCCGAAACTTCATCGACGAACACGTCCTTCGCAAACTGCAATTGTTGAAGATCGCGCCATCGGGAACCTGCACCGACACCGAATTTCTGCGACGTGCGTACCTCGATAGTTGCGGGATTTTGCCGAAGCCCGAAGAGCTTCAAGCGTTCCTCGCGGATGTGCGAATCGACAAGCGAGAGAAGGTCATTGATGCCTTGCTCGCACGCCCGGAGTTCACCGATTACTGGGCGCACAAGTGGTCCGATCTGCTGCTCGTTTCGTCGAAGCGACTGCCACAACCGGCAGTGTGGGCGTTCTACCGCAAAGTCCGTCAGAGCGTCAGCGAGAACCAGCCTTGGGACACGTTCGCGCGCGAAATCCTGACTGCCTCCGGTAGTACGATCACCAACGGTGCGGCAGGGTATTTCGTCATCCATAAAGACGTCAGCGACCTCGTCGAATCGACGACCGTGACATTCCTTGGCACATCGATCAACTGCTGCCGCTGCCATAATCACCCGCTCGAAAAGTGGACGCAGGACCAATACTGGTCGATGGCGAACCTGTTTGGCCGCGTCGGTTTGAAGAACGGCGAACGGGCAGGTGAAGTCTACGTGCAAAGCCTGCCGACCGGCGATGCGCTCCATTTGCGGCGCGGAATCGCGATGCCGCCGACCCCGCTCGATGGCAAGCCGATGGCCGCAGGCGCGGCAACGGATCGCCGAGAGGCGCTCGCCGACTGGATGACGGCGAAGGAGAATCCGTACTTCGCGAAGGCGGTCATCAATCGCGTCTGGCGGAACTACATGGGGCGTGGCCTCGTGGAAGCCGAGGACGATTTGCGCGAGACGAACCCGCCGACGAACCGCGAACTCTTCGATGCACTCGCGAGCGATTTCATCGGCCACAAATACGACGTGAAGCACCTGATGCGGACGATCCTCAACTCCGCCGCGTATCAGCGTTCCGCGCAGCCATTACCGACGAATGCCTCCGACGATCGCTTCTACTCGCGGTACCTGTTGCGAAGGCTTTCGGCCGAGGTGATCCTCGATGCATACAGCGATGTCGCGAACGTGCCGACGCCGTTCAATGTGCTATCGCTCGGTGCATCGGGTGGCACGCAAAACAGCACGAACTACCCCGCGGGCACTCGCGCGATGCAACTGCCGGACTCGCAACTGGTGTCGCAGTTTCTCGATGCCTTCGGCCGTGCGGAACGCGGGCAAACTTGTTCGTGCGAACGCACATCGGATTCGAGCGTCAGCCAGGCGTTGCACCTAAACAACGGGCAAACGCTCAACGACAAACTTCGCGACAAGACATCGCGCGTGAGCATTTGGCTCGGCGACAAATCGACCGACGAAGAGATCGTGGGCCGCCTGTATCGCCTGGCACTCAGCCGCGAACCGAGTGCCGCAGAGAAGGCAAAGTTGCTGCCAATCTTGGCCGCCGCCAACAAGGATCCCGCCGCACGCCGCGAAGCCGTCGAGGATTTGTTCTGGGCCGTGCTAACGAGCCAGGAATTCCTGTTCAACCGCTAAATATCAAACGAAGATTTTTTACCGCAGAGAGCGCGAAGAACGCTGAGTCCGATCAATCTCTGATTTGATTTCTTTGCGTTCTCTGCGCCCTCCGCGGTTAAATTCTGAATTTTATTGTGAGTACACGATGTTCGAGTTGCGCACTTTGATATCTGCCGCGATGATATTGGTTTGCTTCGACTCAAGTTCGGCTGCGCCGCCTGCGGTTACGGCGCTCGCGTATCGTGCCGATGGCGCGATGCTGGCAGCGGGCACGCATGGGAGCGTCGCGATCATCGACCCGAAAACGGGCGAGGCGATTGCGAAGCTCGATGGCCAAACGGGCCGCGTAACGGCAGTTGCGTTCTCGAAAGACAATCGCCTGGCGGTCGCGTCGGGCACGCCGGGTGTCAGTGGCATCGTGCGGGTCTACGATGCGGCAAATGCACTCTCCGCGAAGCCAATCGCGGAGTTCACCGCGCACAAGGACGCCATCTACGCGATCGCGTTTTCACCCGATGCCAAAGTCCTGGCGACGGCGGGTTACGACCGCACGATCAAGCTCTGGGACACGGCAAAAACCGATGTGCCGATTCGCATTCTCACCGACCATAGCGATGCGGTTTACGCACTTGCGTTCCACCCCGATGGCAAACTCCTAGCAAGCGGTGCTGCCGACCGTGCGGTGAAAGTGTGGGACGTGGCGAGCGGCAAACGCCTCTACACGTTGAGCGATCCGACCGACTGGGTATATGCGGTGGCCTGGTCACCCGATGGCAAAACGATCGTCGCAGGCGGCGTCGACAAGAGCCTGCGAACGTGGACGGCCAACGCCGAAGGTGGCACGTTGCGGCAGGCGGTGTTCGCACACACGGGGCCGGTGACTCACGTGCAATATCACCCCGACGGCCTCACACTTTATTCGCTCGGCGACGATGCGGTGGTCAAGGCGTGGGACGCGCAGAAGATGGTCGAACGACGCACGTTCGCGAAGCAACCCGACAGCGTGCTGAGCTTCCGGCTGCGTCCCGACGGCGCGCAAATCGCCATCGGTCGCTTCGATGGCGTCGGCCTGTTTCTCGATCCGATCGACGACAAAAAAGTCGTGAGTATCCTGCCCGTGAAACCGAAGCCGCCCGCGATCGCACGGGTCGCACCCGATTCGGTTCTCCGTGGGAAAACGACGCGACTAACAATCGATGGTCAGCGGCTCGATGATTCCAAAGCGATCACTTCAACTGCCACCGGGGTGTCATTCACAATCGTTTCCAAGCTCAAAAACAAGCTCGAAGTCGATGTGACGGTCCCAGTAAACGCGGTGTCGGGGCCGATTTCGTTTCAGGTGACATCCGATGCCGGTATGTCGATCGCGCAGAAAATCATCGTCGATCGCTACCCGGTCACACTGGAAAGTGGCATCACCGATTCCGCAAAGTCGGCGATGAAAGTCACGCTGCCGACGACGATTGTTGGCAGCATCGACCGGGCGGGCGATGTCGATTTCTACCAGTTTGAAGTCAGGGCGGGGCAGCAAGTCGCGGCACAAGTCCTCGGCACGAAGCTCGATTCGCAACTGGTGGTCGTCAACGATTCGGGCAAAGTGTTGTGCGAAGGTTTTGCCGGCTCGCTCGGCTTCACCGCCACCAAAGCGGGCATCTATTCGGTAAGTATTCGCGACAAGGAATTTCGCGGCGGGGCCGAGTTCGCGTATCACCTAAACCTCGGCGAAATCCCGGTGGTGACGAGCATCTTCCCGCTCGGTGTGGCACGCGGAAAAGAAACCGACGTCCACCTCGATGGCGTCTTTCTCGGCAGCCCGCACGGCCGCACGGTCCGCGTAAAAGTCTCCGCCGATGCCGTCGTGGGAAGCAAGATTGCGATCCCCGTCGATGGCACGACGGAAACGCCACTCGGCGATTTGACCGTGACCGTCGGCGAGTTTCCATCGGTCGTGGTTTCGCCCGATGCGGGTGCCGAAATTCGCACGATTCCGGGCACTGCCGATGGCATTCTCTCGAAACCCGGCGATGCACAAATCGTCCGGTTCACGGCGAAGAAAGGCGATGTGCGGATCGTCGAAACGCACGCGAGACGGCTCGGTTCGCCGATCGATACGAGCCTCGAAATCCTCGACGCGACCGGTGCCCCCGTCACCCGTGCCACCCTACGCAGCGTGGCAAAAACCTACGTTACGTTTCGCGATCACGATTCGGCCAGCCCGAGCATCCGCCTCGAAGCGTGGAACGAACTCGCGGCGAATAATTTCGTCTACGTCGGCTCCGAACTGATGCAGATTCGCGCGTTGCCGAAAGGCCCCGACGACGATGTGCAGTTCGTGCAAGTTGCCGGTCAGCGGATCGGGTTTCTCGATACGACACCGGCACACCATGCGTTGAACACATCGGTTTACAAAGTCGAAATCCACCCGCCGGGCATGGTGTTCCCGCCGAACGGCCTGCCGGTGTTTGCCGTCGCGTACCGCAACGACGACGGTGGCAATGGCTACCGCCAAGACTCGCGGATTTTCTTTGAAGCCCCTGCCGATGGCACCTATCAGGTGCGCGTCACCGATTCGCGTGGCTTCGGCGGCGCGAACTACAGTTACCGCCTCAGCGTGCGGCCGCCGCGCCCGGATTACACGCTCGCAATCAGTCCGATGTCGCCGAGCGTTTGGAAGAACGGTGCGGTACCGCTAACCGTGACTGCAACGCGAATCGATGGCTTCGACGGCGCGATTCGCGTGAAACTCATCGGCTTGCCGAAAGGCTTCGAGGCACTCGAAACCGAGATCGAAGCGGGGCAAACCACCGCGACATTCGGGCTGTTCGCCGCAGCCGATGCGATCAATGCGACCATCAAGTGCCAGGTCGAATCGTCCGCGATGATCGCCGGGAAAGCCATCGTTCGCACGACCGATTTTGGTATGCCAAAAGTGATCGAGCCAGGCGATGTGACCGCCACCACGGATTTAACCGAGGTAACAATCGTGCCCGGCGGGCAGACGAAGTTGCGGATTAAAATCGAGCGCCGCAACGGCTACGATGGTCGCGTCCCGGCCGATGTTCGCGGCCTGCCTCACGGAGTCCGCGTGCTCAACATCGGCCTCAACGGCATTCTGTTTACGCCACGCGACACCGAACGCGAAGTCGTGATCTTCGCCGAACCGTGGGTAAAGCCAATGCAAATCCCGTTCGTCGCACTCGCAAAAAGCGAGCGCAAAGGCACAGAACACGCCGCAAAACCGGTGATGTTAAAAGTCGTCGCGAAGTAGGTTCAAAACACTTAGGTGAGCGGGGTGTGTAAGCCTGTGTAAGCCCACTGATTCTGCCCCCGTCGTGCGCATCAAGAGTGAACCGAGATTGCCTCAGCGAAATCGAGGCTGTCAGCGACTCTGGAAGGATCAGGGGAGTTACCTGAGTTACCTCCCCCGCTCGCCAAGACGTGGAAAATACACAAAACGGCACCCCGGTTTTGAACTACGCCCCATTTGTCAGCCGTCGCCGATACACTCGGCAATAGTCGTGCCACGTACACCGGTCTGCTAAAGCATAGTGTTAAACTTTGATAGGCACTTCTTCGCGGCGCTCCGAACCCGGCATGGCCCTCGCCCCGAACACCGCACAATACTCTGAACGGTTGTCGTGCAGGAACAATACCTCCGCATGTTGGCTCCGCCCCAAGATTGGCGAGACGAGCCGGGTTTTGACCGAGATCGGGACACGCAGCCCCTCGGCAGTCACGGCCATGGCGGTCGAATGGTCCAACAACCACAGGTGCGGCAACAACTGCGAGATGTGACCAGCGGCGGTTGGCGTGTCCCGCAGATAACGAACGGTGCCGTGGATAGCCCATAGGTAGAAACTGACCATGGCAATGCCGAGCGACAATGCGGACCCATTCCCTATCATCGCCCATGCGACGAAACAGATTGTCGCAACGGCCCAAAGAGTCAGAGGCTTCCAACTTCGCAAATCGACCCGGAGTTGGTCGGAGTAGCCGTAGGAGCGAGGTGGAGAATAATCGGCCAACAAGCGGAAAATGGCGTCGTCCTCGGTGGCCCATTCCTCCGTTACATCGCTGGAACCACCCATCACGCTTTCTCCACTTCGCCGAACGACGCAGCGGCATCTCGCGCCATGAAGTCTCACGACTTCGACTACGTCAGAATCGCCTCGTAGCGGAAGTCGTGAGACTTCTGACGCGGTGACATCCCGCGTCCCGAAGTCTCACGACTTCGACTACTCGAAGCGTCGGCAATTTCGTGCTGCAAAATAATTGCACATGACGGCTAAGAAGCATTGGTAAAAAATATACCACAGCGCTAGGTGTATTAATGTACAGACGGTAGCCGTAGTCAACATCGACGACAATGTTGCCGCAATTGCACGACTCAGAGAAGTCTGGATACCTTCTTAACAAGCCACCGCATTGCTCGCACTTAAGGATTAGCCACTGACCCTGCCTCGATTTTGGCAGAGCGGCTATCGGATCATATCGCGTAGTGATTGGTTCACTCATAAGTACGTTAGAATCGCCTCATAGCGGAAGTCGTGAGACTTCTGACGCGGCGACTTTCCGCAGAAATCTCAAAATACTAGCGAAATAATCAATCGTACCCGACCCCTTGCGGGGAATCGGCTCGGTATTAGACACTTGCACGATGGTTCCGAGAGTTTCCGCCCCGCGCTTCGCTTCGCAAAGCCTTGGACTCCCACGGTCGAGACACGGCGTGGAGTTTCTTGCTGGCGCTGCGGGCTGGCCGGATTCGATATTCACGCAAATCCTGCCGCGAGGCGAGCGGGGGAGGTCACTCCCCTGATTCTTCCTGAGTCGTGGACGACGCCGATTTCGATGGTGGTAATTACTATCAATTGAAACTGCATATGACTGTGGCTGGATCAGTGGGCTTACACCCACCGCTCGCCAGGATTGATACTTGCACGATGGTTCCGAGAGTTTCCGCCCCGCGCTTCGCTTCGCAAAGCCTACGCGGCGCGGCTAATTGAATCTTGAATCCGGAATCGGCGATTACGCCTCGACTGCGGTCGGGCCGTATGCGACGACGGTTGTGTCGGTGAGCGGAAATCGTTCGAGGACTTTGCGAATATCTTCGAGCGATACCGACTCGAAGCGGTTCAGTTCCACGTCGATGTCGTGATACTCGCCGTTGTAAATCCATGCCGAGGCAATCGAGCGCATCCGCCCCATCGGTCGTTCCGAATGACGTACGATGCGCGATGAGATTTTGCTCTTCGCCTGATCGAGTTCATCGGCGGTGATGCTGTTTTTTTGCACTTCGGCGAGCACGCGCAACATGATCTCGAGGTTCTCGGCCGCTTTCGTTGGCTCGCAACTGAACGAGCTACCCGTCGTGCCACTTTGCTGGCTTTGATCGATGCTGCAACCGGCGGATTCCGCGTGACCGGGGTGGATGAGTTCCCAATAAAAGCGGCTACCCGTGTCGTCGCCGATGGCGAGCGCGAGTGTGGCGGCGGCGTAGCGGAGGGAATCTTCGGCGGCGGGGCCGGGCGAGAATAGCATCACGTGTTCTTGGGCCACGCCTTCTTTGGCCATCCGGTGATTGCCGCCCGCACCGGGTACGGCCCGCAGGTTCTCGCGCGCGGCGGCGTCACTCGGCCAATGGCCGCATTGCGTTTCGATCATCGCGAGGAATGCGGGCCAATCGAACTGCCCCGCCACCGCGACGAGGATGTTCGGTGCCGTGTAACGCGAGTTGAAGTAGCCGAGCATCTGATCGCGCGTGAGGTCGATGATGCTCTGCGACGAACCGAGGATCGTGTTCCCGAGCGGGTGGTCGGCGTAATAGATTTTCTTTGCGTATTCACCCGCCGCGAACGATGGCATGTCTTCGTACATGCCGATCTCTTCGAGGATGACTTTCTTCTCCGTCTCGAAGTCTTCTTCGCGCAGGCTCGGCCGCAAAATATCCGCGAGAATATCGACCGCCGTCGGCAGATATTCCGGCAACACCGCCGCGTAAAACACCGTGGCTTCTTCGCTGGTGTAGGCGTTGTAGCTCGCGCCGATGCGGTCGAAGTGCAAGTTCACATCGAGCGCCGTGCGGCGTGGCGTGCCCTTGAAGAGCATATGTTCGAGGAAGTGCGACACGCCGGAAACGGGTAGCGTTTCGTCGCGGGAGCCGGTGTTCACGAAGAACCCGACGCCTACCGAACGGGCCGTCGGAATCGTCTCGCCGATGATCTGCAAACCGTTCGAGAGGCGATGCGTGTGGAATGGCATTGTCGACCTGTTGTATGGTGAAAGTTACGCGGGCAGCACGAGGGGTGCCGGGCCGAGCGTGACGAGTGTGGGTGTCTCGAACGGGAACGCGCTGGCGTAATCGAGCACGGCACTCACGTTGAGGCCGTCAATTTCGCGTTGCGTTTCGTCGAAGGATCGCACCCGCCCGAGGTGGTACCAATCGCGAGCGATGGCCCCGGCCCTTGCGGACGTCGATTCTTGTTGCATGATGAGCGACGTCTTCAAACTCGCCCGCATCCGGTCGATCTCGTCGATCTCGATACCGTCTTTTAACCGTCGCAGTTCGGCAAGCATCACGTCCAGCGTTTCCTGCGCCCGCTCGGCACGCGAACCGGCATATGCGTAGATCGTGCCGCGATCTTTGAGCGTTTCGTGGCTCGCGTACACCGAGTAACAGAGGCCGCGCTTTTCGCGCACTTCGGTGAACAACCGCGAACTCATCCCGGACGACGACAGCACGCCGACGGCACCGCGTGCGGCGAAGTACGCCGGGTGCGACATCGGCACGCTCGCGAACGCGATCGCGATCTGCGTCTGCTGGGTTTCTTTGTGCAAATGCTCGGACGTGGGCACGCCGTCTGTCGGGGTGCTCTTCGTCACTTCCGCCATCGGCCAATTGCCGAACAGCTCCTCCGCTTTGTCGCGGATCCGCGACCAATCGATGTTCCCGGCCACGGAGAGAATCGTCCCGTTCGGCCGCAGTTGTTTGCGATGATGATTGCGAAGCGACGCGATCGTCACGGCCTCGATGCCGTCCTCCGAACCGCATCGGTCGCGGTTGAGCGGCGACGGATAATAGCGTTTGCGCAGTTCGATCATCACCTTGTCTTGCGGTGAATCTTCGAGGCCTTGCAGGTCTTGAATGAGCAGCGATTGCACCGACTCCAACTCCTCTTCGGGGAGCGTCGGTCGCAAGACCATGTCGGCAAAGAGTTCGAGCGCGAACGGCACGTTGCGGGCGAGTGTGCCACCGAACAGGCCCATGTTCAGCAGGCCGACGGTTTCGCCGTGATCGACGCCGAGGCGGTCGAATGCGAGCGACAGTTGCTCCGCATCGCGTTCGCCGGCCCCGCGCGAAAGCATCTCGGCCAGGATCGCGCCCATGCCGAGTTGGTCGGGCGGATCGTAGGAACAGCCACCGGGTATGAGGAACGAAACGGTCGCCGAGCGGACGTGATCCATGCGTTCGGCAAGGATCGTCAAACCGTTCGGTAAAGTGAAGTGATTCACGTCTTGTTTCACGGGTTCGATCGCCTTCCTTCGCGGAGTTCGGTGACGGCGGGAAATGCGCCGCCATCGACCCGGTCGCGTTTTGCCTTGATAGCAACCGTTCGATATATGGTTTTCTCGATAGTAAACCCGAGTTTTAAGTAGAGTCGTATGGCAGCGACATTCCCCGCCGTCACATCGAGTTGCCCCGTTTTCGCGCCTGCCGCGTGCAGGCCATGTAGCGCCTTCAGGATGAGCGCGATGCCGAAACCGGATCGACGATGGCCGGGAACGATGCCGACATTCTGAATGAGGCCGATGCCATCGTCTTCGACGACACCCTGCACGGTGCCAACGTATTCGCCATCGACCGCGAGCAGCCACGTGGCACCCGCACAGAAGCCCTCGGGATCGCAGATCGACCGCATGAGCATCTGGCAACCCGTACGATTCGCGAGGTTCGGGTACACGAGCGCATCCGGCTCGTAGACGAACGATTCATAGATAGTCATCGCGTGTTGATCGATCCACGATTCGTGCCACGGCACCCACCGGCAACGCTCGGGCAACGATGTAACCGCCACTGCGATGGGCAACGCGCACGTCATGCGATACCGTTTAAACACCCGAGTCATTGGCCGACCTCTGCGAAATGCGAACAACCCTATCGTATAAATAGCGACGATTGTTGTCCAAGACTTCGACTCAATTGGAAAATTGCTCGTGTTGCAATTGGAGAAAAGTGTAAACTGTGTTCACGTCAGTTGGGAGTGTTTGCACGGCTGGCGCTGGCCCAGGTCTTCAAAACCTGTGGGGGTCGTGAACAACGGCCCCAGTGGGTTCGATTCCCATACACTCCCGCTTAACTGAATCGCAAGTCGTTCTCTCATAACGACTTGCGATTTTTCATTTCTGCTGATCTTCAAAATGTATCCGAATTTGTATCCGATTTTTGGCGGGGAGTATCCGAATTTGCCTATACTCGAAGGCAGGTCAACGAAGCTTCTTGGAGTAGCAGCAATGGCAAAAGAACCACGCATGGGAAACAAGGGTTACGAAGTGAACCTCGGGTGGAAGGCGAGCGAATACCCCGAAAACGGGTTTTGGGACCATGCCGACGAAATCAAGGTGATGCAGCCGAGATTCTACCTCGGCCACAAGAAGGACGCTGCCGAGGTAGCGGCAACCCGCCTCGAACAACTCTGGAAACAGGTCAAGGACGAACACGCAACCCGTATCGTCATGGAAATGGATTTCGGCACGTCGAAGCTTGTCAGCAAACCGCCCAGGCCGATCTGGGAACCGCTTACGGTGGCGATGGCGTTGGCCATCGCCAAGGGTGCAACGACGTTCGCGGTAGGTCGCACCTACGCCAAGCAACAAAACCTCGATTACGTCAAGTACGTCGCCAGCCTACGGCGGGCCTTCCCCGTCATCCAGCTTGTTGCCGAGGATGAATCGGCGTTTGCCGATGGGCAGGCCGAAGCGCAACGCAACGTCGAACGGGCCAGGGCCGTCGCCAAGCTGATGGAGATTGAGACGGGAACAGGCCAGACGCTCCATCAAGCGTTCTCTGCCTACCGCGCCAAGTTGATCGGCGAGGAACGTGAAGGCGACAGCGGTTGGCCACGAACGCAAGCGAGGCAAGCTGAACGCCTGCAAACCGCCCACAAGGATTGCATCCTGGCCAGCATCCGCCTCGCCGAAATGCAAAAGATGTTCGACTACTGGCGCTTTCGGCCCGCCGCTAAGACAACGGGGAGGCCCATCGCCAAGAACACCGCCGACAATCAAATCTGGCAACTCGGCAAGTTCTTTGATTGGCTGCACAAAGAACCAACCTACGATTGGCGACGGCCCGCCGATTGCTGGCTTGACATTGACAGAACCGTCAAGGTGACGATGGCAGAACAAGCTGACCGCCACCAAACGCTACAGGTTGCGGTCTACGATGCCGAGGAACTCGCCGTTCTCTACCGCTATGCCTCGCCGCTCATGCGTTCGATGATCTTGCTGGCGCTCAATTGCGGGTTCAAGCAAGCTGAACTAGGCACGCTACGGGTTAGCGAGGTGTTCCTCGACCATTCGCACCCGTTCGCCAAGAAACTCGGCATTGCTGCCGACCGTGACAACTTCATCAAGCGTGTACGCCTCAAGAGCGGGGTGTACGGGGAGTTCCTCTTGTGGCGTGAAACCGCTCAGGCCATCGAATGGGCGACGGAACGCCGCAAGGCAACGAGTACCGCCACCCCGTTCGTTCTTGTTTCCAGCAAGGGCCGAGGATACGCCGAAAAGACGGCGGGCGGGAACAAGCCGTCGCTTGTCCGCAACTATTGGGAAAGCTTGCTGGATACTATCCAGGCCGAACCTGATCACGACAAGTTTCGACGGTTACCCTTCTCCACGCTCCGCAAGGCCGCTGGTGACATGATTCGCGAAGTTTCGGACGGCGAGGTTGCCGGCATTTTCCTGTGTCACGGAAAGCCGGTGAAGAGCGACAGCCTCGCCGACATCTACACGAACAGGCCATTCGGCAAAGTGTTCATAGCGCTACGCAAGTTGCGGGAGAAGTTACAGCCGATGTTTGCAGATCAGTCGCAATCGGCATTGGCATAATCCGTTATTCCGATCCTGGCAATGCTCGGCCACCCGGATTGTTGCTGATGTCCATCGCATTCATGGCCAGTTGTGCCGACCATGAGTATCGTCCGCAGCCTCGAAGGCGAACATCCAGTTGGGCGTATCAACTCCAGTTGCATCTGCGAGTAGATGGTGGCCAGCCGTTTCCGTTTCGGAGTGCTGACCTGCCCGAAGTACGCGATTCGGTCGCCCGACCCTGGCTTGTTGCTCAACTTTCGGCGCTGTGATGAAAGTTCAGCCCAGCCGTTGGCCACTTCTGATTGCCATTTCACGGCTATTGCCACCTACACGTCATCATCAGCAGGATCTCGGAAACCGTGCATGCCACACGTTTCCGAGACGGTCGATTCACCGACGTGTAGGGGGTGTAACGACCCCGACAGGAGAATGAGACATGGCCAATCGCATCACCAACGCACTACGCCGTCAAGCCCGTGCGGGTGAAACGGATCGCGGAGAAGACCGGCCCGGTTCGGGTGGCGACGTACAAGCAACCCGAACTCGCCACACTCTGGGCCTATGCCACACCGTGGGAGCGTTGCTTGATGGCGCTGGCACTCGCAATGGGCTTCGGACAGGCTGAGGTCGCCACCGTCCGCCGCGACGAGGTGCTGCTGCGCACGAAGCACCCGCACGCCGAGGAACTCCATCTGGATTCGACCGATGCGGATTCGTGGGTCATGCGGATTCGGAACAAGACCACCGT
>JAYVXI010000164.1:0-15360 GCA_043785305.1 Limnoglobus sp.
AGAACATGCCGTGCTCCTGAAGAAGGTTTGGTTACCCTTCAAGAAACGGCATGGTCCTCCTTTTGGCCAGCAGGAAGTACGCACTTCCCGGATGAGCCTAATTTGGGTTGTCGCTCCCCGAACTCGCAAAATCGCTCTCGAAATACCTGATATCGTTCGTCAGCACGATATTACCTCGGCTCGAAAGTCTCGCACTGAGAATTCGCTAATAAATCAGCTATTTCAGTGCGAATCGTCGGCATCAATGTCGTTATTTCAAGCCGAGGTAATACGATAACGGAACAACTGAGAACAATCAAATGGCACGTGCGATCCGGTGGTGGCTGATTCGGGTATTTGCCACCGTGCTCACATTCGGAGTTGCATGTGTCGCGATCGACGCTTTCCAAAGATGGCAGTCGCTGTCCGTGTTGTTTGATTCGACCGCGAACCCGCCGCGCGAAGCGGTGATCGTTGCTCAAAGAAATCTCATTTATTTGTTCGGTCTTGGGATCGGCACAGCGAGTGGTATCGGGGGCACATTGGCATGTTTCATTTGGTCGCGTATATTCTGTTGCAAACGGCAGAAACAGACTTCTTCGGTAGTTGGAGGTTTTCAGCCGCTTCCCAATTGACTGAGTCGAGAATGGGCATTTGACGCGCAGGTTTCCCACTCGTCACTCGACAAAATCTGCAAGATATCCAACGGTGTCTTCTTGTTTACAGCAACCGCGTATCTGACAGACTCGTTTTTGTCTAACGCCAAACGTCGAAGTAGATGATGTGGACATTTTCGCTTCCTGGCAAGCATTGAACGAACACCATCATCTGGCGAGTCGACCAGGATTTCCATAATGCACACCGAAATCGTTTTGTTGTGCGCGACCCATTTCGCCATTTCAGGGTACGACGTGATCACCTCGGCCCACACTTCATCCGATGCGACATCATGCGCGGCGCGATGGTACTCGACCGGATTTTCACTCGTTCTCAATCGCACAAACTCACTTGCGGATTCCATCATCAAAACAACTCGCTGATCACGCGGCCGGGCGACACTAACCCGAGCGCGCCGACTTGCTCGCTCGTCATGCCGATGCAGTGCTGGATCGTCGTGCAAATGTCGCCGGGCGTCAGTGGAGTGTCGGCGGGTTTCGCGGCTTTGGCGTCGCTCGTGCCGATGACGCGGCCACCCGCCACGCCACCGCCTGCCACCAGTGCCGAGTAGCAACCGGGCCAGTGGTCGCGGCCCGATTTTACGTTGATCTTCGGGTCGCGCCCGAACTCGCCCATCGCCAACACGAGCGTCGAACCGAGCAAGCCGCGATCGTGAAGATCCTTCAATAACGCCGTCATCGCCTGATCGAGCCAGACCGCGTGGCGATCCTGCATGATCTGGAAGTTCCGATAGTGGTGGTCCCAGCCGCCGTCGCCCGAATCTTCCTCGGCTTCGACGTGATCGCTCCAGTTCACTTGCACGAACGGCACGCCGCCTTCGACCAGTCGCCGGGCCAACAAACACGACTGCCCGAACCGCGTTCGGCCATAAGCATCCGCGACTTTGCCCGGCTCTTTCGAGAGGTCGAACATCTCGCGGGCGGTGGGCGAAGTCAGCATCTCGATGGCACGCGAACGATAATCGTCGAGCACGCCGGTAGCTCGTGCCGCTTCGCGTTGGCGGTCGGCACCGGACAGCGCGAGCATCAAGCGTCGGCGGTCGGCGAGCCGTTCGGGTGTCAAGTCGGCGGGCAGCGCCAGAGCGGGAATTTTCGTACCGTGGACGGGGTCGTATTCGAGGCGAAACGGGTCGTACGCCGGTCCGAGTGGGCCGCCGCCTTCGCCGATAATTGCCTTGCGGCCTTGGTGCAATTTTCCGCCCACGACGAGGAACGGCGAACCGAGTTGCGACCGGTGACCGCTTGCCATCAACTGCTTCGCAACCACCGAACCCGTAGCGGGCCGCGGCGAACCGGGTAGCGGTTTGCCATCGAGTCCGACACCACCCGCGGGGCTACCGGTGAGGCCGATTGTCCCCGCAACGCCGTGATCGCTCGACAAGGTATTGAGCGAGCGAAGGACGGTGAGTTTGTCCGAGATGCCCGCGAGTTGCGGAAAGAGTTCGCAGAAGCGCACACCGGGAATTCGCGTCGGGATCGTGCCGAACGGCCCGCGATTTTCGAGCGGTGCGTGCGGCTTCGGGTCGAAGGTATCGAGTTGACTCGGCCCGCCCCAGAGCCACAACAAAATGACCGCCTTCGCCGAACCGGGATTGAACCCCGTCGGGTTCATGTCCTTCGCCCGCAGCCGATCCGCGAGCGACAGCCCGAGTACCGAAGACATCCCCGCTTGCACGAACGCACGCCGGTGCAACGTCTGGCACGTTCGCTGCGTCTGTCGTCCGATGTTCAACATTGGCATCCTCCAAAACCAATGATAGCCGATGCCAACGTTCGCTGCGCCATGAAAGTGAACGTTACTTCGTAACGACCTTTCGCTTCTCGTAGCGCCAGAGCCAGAAGCCGGTTACCAAGTCGTTGCCGATTTTGAGCGGGAAGATTTCCAGTCGCGTCGGTTCGGCGAAGCCGCGCGTGAGGCGTTCGGGCGGCGTGCCTTCCCAAAGAACGTAGGCGACTTCGGAGTCGGTGATCGCTTCCGGAATCTGCGTGAAGTGGCTCGGGCGCGTCACGCCGGCGATCTGTCGGGCGTCGATCCCCTGGAACCGCAACAGCGCCGTCCACTGATAGTTATCGACGTACAACGGCAGTTTTTCGGGCTGATTCGCAAGGAAATCGCGAATTTGTTTCGTGATCTCGTACTTCACCGTTTGCCGCGTCACCCGGTCGGCCGCACTCGGCACGAACGGTAGCGGGTAAGCGAGGTGAATCGCCATAATCGCGACGACGGCCCACGGTAACGCGAACGCGGCAGGGGCGGCGATCTGCCAGAAACGGCTATCCTTCACGGTTTCGTACCAGATGGCGGCGAGCGGCCAAAACGCCACGAAACTGGCGAGCGCCCAGTTGCCTTCGAGTGGCCCACGTGCCGCTTTATACACGAAAAACGCGAACGGGAAGCCGTACATGCACAAGCAAACGCGCAGTCGCGGTTCGGCTAAGAATTTGCGAGCATGGATGAGCACCCACGGAAACAGCACGATCGGCATCGTACCGAACAACAACATTTGAATGCCCATGAACTCGCCGAACCGAACGATGCTCGCGTCGTTTTGGCCCATCGAGTGGTTCCACTGAAACTTCAAAGGCACGAAATCTTGCGGGATGTTGTGAATGAGAATCGGCGATGCCACGACAAACGCAATGATGCCGTGTGCGACGTACCCGACCATCCACTTTCGCCACTGGCCGGCGAGCGCGAATGTCAGAAACCCCGCAGGGACCGCGAGGCCCATCGTGTACTTGCCCAGCACGCCGCAGCCGAAGATCACCCCGCCGATCAGCCAGTAATGTGCGGGAATCCGCCCCATACTCAGCCGTTCGTGCGTTTTTACCAACCACAGAATGTACGCCGTCCAGAAGATGAGCAGCGGCGTGTCGGGGGTAATCAGCACCGCGCCGAACGTGAACATCGGCGTAAACAGCAACCACCATGCGACCCGTTTCGGTTGCGTCAGGTATAGAATCGCCCCGAATACGAAGGCACTACCGAGGCACGCTGGCAGCCGCACGGCAAACAGCGTGTCGCCGAAAATCGACGTGCTAAGCCAGATGAGGTATGCCGTCATCGGCGGGTGGTCGTAGTAGCTCCATTGCGGAGTAACTGCCCAACACCAGCCGTAAAGCTCGTCGTCCATCGGCGGGACGACGCGCGCCAGTAGGCAATAAACGGCAAATACCGCAAGAATCGCAAGGTAATGTGCGAGAGTCAACCGAATCCCTCCGGCCAGAATTCCATTTCCTACGGAGTATCTACCCCAAACCGCAAGTGTGTGCGATAGCGATTTAACGCGCGATCGTGCGAGCGATGCCTATAGCGAACGTGAACAGCACGATCGTCGTCAACAGCCACTCGGGGTTCTCGCGCATCCAGATTTGCGTCTCGCGCAGCATCGTACCGAATTTGTGCCGTGGCTTTGTGGTTTGAAGTGTCTGGCGCATTCCGAGGTAACGCCCGCGCAGGTCGGCGGCGGCGTTCGCCCAATCGGCGGCAAGTTCGCGACGCTGGGAGCGCACGAACATCCGAAAGACACTCAGCGCCATCGGGTTCCGCACGATCGTCAGCACCAGCCCGCCATGATCTTCGAACCACTCCGTGTTGCCATGCACCGCCACCGCGTGGCGACACTCTGCCACCGATTCGAAAAAGCCCAACACCATCGCCGACGTGTGCAGATTCTCCGAAGGCGAGGCAAACTGCGGTTGCAGTTTCTCCCACGCCTGTATGACTTTACGCAACGCGACGAGTTCGGCGTACGCTTTCCGGCGATCCGTCGGGACGTAGGCCGCACCTGCCGGAATGAGGTGCGGTTCGGGGATCTCGACGGTCGGTTCGGGCGCATCCGGTTCGACGAGTTCGACCGTCGTCGGCTTGCGTTCGCTCTTCGGCGTTCGTTTCGGTTTGCGAACGATTTCCGCTTCGTAAATCACTGGCAACACGAGCGGCGCAATCGTTGGTAGCGAGGGTGCATCGACGCTTTCTGCGACTTCAAATGAAATTTCGCGATCGATGGGTGGCGGTGCTGCGACGGGTGCGAGTGGGCGATTGGCTTCGTCGGTGAGTACGATCAACGCCTGCGCGAGGCGGTTCATTCCTTCGGTCACCAGATCGGGATCGACGAGCTGGTACGGTCGGAGTTTCTCCATCTGCGCGAGTGCGCATTCTTCGATGTGCGACGCAGTAACGGGGCCATTCGCGAGCGCCAGGATCGTGCGATCTTCCGGCGGCCACACGCCCGGCGGCAGATTCAACCAGTTGCGGAGGAGATCGGTGTTCATGGTGGGAATCGCTCTCCGAACCGATCTTGCTGCGGTTCGGTGAAATCGGGTATACCCCACACGATACCCGATCTTGGACCGGGCCGACGGAGCGGCCGCACCATGCGCAGTTTTATCCGAACGTTGAAATTCTCGTGGACCTACCGTTATCGCCTCATGGCTTCGGTCATTTGCGCGCTGATGGTGTCGCTATTTTGGACCCTCAATCTTTCGGCTATTCTACCAGTTCTCGAAATTTTGAGCAGCAACAAGAACCTCCACGAATGGGTCGACGAATCGATCGAGCACTACCACAAACGCGCGAACGATCCCGAGAAGTTACTCGCACTCGATAAGCTCCAGGAAGAGCTTGCGAAGCTCGAGAAAAACCCGAATGCGAGCGACCGCGAGAACGTCGTGCGGCGCAAAACGAACGACCTGTCCGAATTGCAGGGGCAGCTACGCGATGCAAATAAAAGCGAGTGGCGGTTTCGCGAACTGAAATCGAAGGTGATTCGCTTCCTACCCACCGAGCGGTTCGAGACGTTCGTCTGCATTATGATCGCGGTCATCGTCGGCGTGCTATTCAAAGGCATCTTCGATTTCCTCCAGGAATCACTCGTCGGCAGCGTCGTGAATCGCACGTTGTTCGACGTACGCAATAAGTTTTTCCGTGCCGCAATCCATCAAGATACGAGTCAGCTCGCCGAGTCGGGTACCACCGAATTGATGGCGCGATTCACGAACGACATGGAACAACTCGGCCAAGGAATGAAGACCTTGTACGGGCGGCTCGTCGTCGAACCGCTGAAGGCGATTGGCTGCATTGTCTTCGCGTGTTTGATCAGTTGGCAACTCACGCTCGTGTTCCTGATCCTCGTACCACTTGCACTAATTACGCTCACGAAAGTGAGCCGGATGATGCGCCGAGCGGCGCGCAAACTCCTCGAACGCATGTCGGATATTTACAAGATCATTCGGGAAACCTTCGATGGAATCCGCGTCGTGAAGGCATTCACGATGGAACCGTACGAACGCCGACGATTTCGCAAAACCACCGATGAATACGCTCGCAAAGCGCAACAAGTGACGAACATCGACGCCTTTGCGGGGCCGATGGTCGAACTCCTCGGCGTCGCAGCAATCGGCCTCGCGCTCACGGCCGGCGCGTATCTCGTCATCGAAAAGCAGCGGCGAATCTTCGGTTTGAACATGAGCAGCGACGATCTCCTGACGTTCCCAACGCTGTTGCAACTGTACGTTTTCTTGGTGGCCGTCGCGGACCCCGTGCGGAAGCTATCGAGTGTTTACACCAAAATTCAGGCCGGTGCCGTCGCGGCGGATCGCATCTTTGAACTGTACGACAAGATTCCCACGATCACGACGAATGCTGATGGCACCGTGTTGCCGAAACACAGTCAATCGATCGAGTTCCGCAACGTCACTTTCTCGTATACCGCCGGCACCGAGTTGCCGACGCTCGCCACGATTTGTTTAACCGTCAAGGCCGGCGAGACGATTGCGCTCGTCGGGCCGAACGGCTGCGGGAAGACGACACTTCTCGGGTTGTTGCCGCGATTTTACGACCCCGATCACGGGTTCGTTCTGGTTGACGGCATCAACCTGCGCAAGGCGAACCTGCGTAGCTTGCGGAAACAAGTCGGCGTCGTCACGCAGCAAACGGTGTTGTTCGACGATACCGTGTTCAACAACATCGCGTACGGCAAACTCGGTGCGACGGCGGAAGAAGTCGAAGCCGCAGCGATGAAGGCATTCGCGCACGAATTCATCGCGCCGCTGCCCAAGGGCTATCAAACGATTGTCGGCGACGGTTGGAAGCCGTCGGGCGGGCAGGAACAACGCATCGCGCTGGCGCGGGCAATTCTTCGCAACCCGCGTATTCTGATACTCGACGAGTTCACGAGCCAGATCGACCCCGAGAGCGAAGGCAAAATCCACCTTGCCTTAAAGGAGTTCGTAAAAGGACGAACAACGTTCCTCATCACGCACCGCCTATCGACGCTCGAAATGGCAGATCGCATCGTCGTGATGGAAGCCGGGCAGATCGTCGCTATCGGCACCCACGCAATCCTCATCGCGAGTTGCGCGCTATATCAACGCCTCTACGATGCACAAACTATCCAGCGAAGCGAGGCGGCGTAAGATTCCGATGGGAGACGCGGCGAGTCGGAATAAGCTAAACAGCACTTCGACTTCGCGCAATCCTGGCATCGTAGTCTCATGACGCAACCTTCACCCGAACCGACCTTGCTCGATGGCATCACCATCGTGATTCCCGTGCAAAATCGCGGCACGACTTTGCACGCCGTCGTAACCGACTGGATGATCGGCACGGCGGACCTCGGCCGCGAGATCGATTGGGTCATCATCGACGACGGCAGCACCGACAATACGGCGACGGTTCTCGACACACTGCGAACCGCACACCCGCTACTGACAGTTCATCGTCACCCGTTGCCACAAGGGTTCGGAGCCTGTTTGCGGACCGCACTGCCGACCGCCACGCGACCGCTGTTCTTCTACACATCGCTCGATTATCCGTATACGCCTGCCGACCTCAAATTGCTTTTGAAACAGATCGAAACGAAAGTCGAGATGATCGAGGGCGACAAACTCGTCGATGCCGTCAGTGGCGTACGCACGGGGCAACCGCAACCCGGCATCTGGAAGTTCGCAGGTGCTGCGTATCGGCTATTTTGCCGCGTCGTACTCGGCTCTGCACCCGAACGCATCTCCGGCTGGCTCGGGTTCCGCAACCACTTTCGCTCGTGGTGGACGTGGCTGCTCATGGGCGTGCCGCTCACCGATGTCAACTCGGCGTTCAAGCTCATCCGTCGCCCGTTGCTCGATCGGTTCCCGCTCCAGTCCGATGGCGATTTCGTTCATGCGGAGATCTTCGCGAAGCTGACGTTCCTTTCATGCCTCGTCGCGGAAGTACCGCTGTCGCCGAAGCCCGATGTCATTTCGCCCACGAATTGGAGTGAATTCGCGGTGGTGTTGAAAGATGCGCACTTTCACCCGGCGATACCCGTGACGCTATGAGTGACAAGCCACCGTCACAGATTTTGTTCGTCACGGGGAAACTCGCCGAACCCGCATTGCGCCGGACGCTCGGCGAACTCGCGCCGCGGGTCGGCTTCGAGCCGCACGTGGCGGTGTTGCCGATCACCGTGGCCGCACTTCTCACAACCGATTGGGTCGCGAAAAAGCTGACGGTGCCACCGGGAATCGATCGCATTTTGCTACCGGGGTTGTGTCGTGGCGATCTCGAATCGCTCGCATCATCGACCGGCCTGCCGGTCGCACTCGGCCCCAAAGACCTGCGCGACTTGCCCGAATACTTCGGCAAAAAGTCCGGCCCGCCGCCCGGTTATGGCACCTACGACATCGAAATCCTCGCCGAGATCAATCACGCGTCGTCGAAGTCGATCCCGGAAATCCTAAGTATCGCCCGTCATTATCGCGACTCTGGCGCGAACATCATCGACCTCGGTTGCGACCCCGGCGGCCCATGGCGCAATGTCGGCGACACCGTAATGTCACTCGTGGCCGAGGGCTTTCGCGTCTCGGTCGATTCGTTCGATACGATCGAAGTCGAAGCAGCACTTTCCGCGGGCGCGGAACTCGTTCTCAGCGTCAACGGCACGAATGCTGCGAACGCGAAACGCTGGCACGAAACGTACCCGCACGTCGAAGTCGTGGCGATCCCCGACACGCCGAGCGACCTCGATTCGCTCGATCGCACGGTCGAAATGCTCGAAGGGTTTGGCGTGAAATATCGGCTCGATCCGATCGTCGAACCGATCGGTTTCGGCTTCGCTGCCAGTCTCGGTCGATACATCGCCACGCGCAAGCGCTACCCGAATGCGGCGATGATGATGGGCGTCGGTAACCTCACCGAACTCACCGATGCCGACACGGCGGGGGTGAACGTGCTACTCGCCGGGTTCTGCCAGGAACTCGGCATCCGTAGCGTGCTCGCCACCGAAGTCATCCCGTGGGCACGCAGCGCCGTCAAGGAGTTCGATCTCGCGCGACGACTGGTGTATCACGCGGTGAAAGAAAAAGTCTTGCCGAAGCGCCTGGAGCCGAACCTCGTCTTGCTCCGCGATCCGAAACTGTTCGCGCACGGCGAGGAAACGCTCGTCGAATTGGCGTCGCGCATCACCGACCGCAACTATCGCATCTTTGCGGAACGCGGCGAAATTCACGTGATGAACGGCAGTATGTATCTGCGTGGGAACGATCCGTACGAGTTGTTCGCGAAGATGCTTTCACAAGATGCTAAGCTCGACCCGTCGCACAGTTTCTACCTCGGTTACGAGTTCGCGAAAGCCGTCACCGCACTGACGCTCGGCAAACAATACGAGCAAGATCGCGCACTCCGCTGGGGCTTCCTAACGGTGCCCGAAGTGACGCATCGCAATCCCGCTACCTGAGCGGACGATGCGTGCGTAGCATGTCGAGCGTGCGGCGAATGTCGTGCGGCAACGGTGCTTCGGCTTCGAGCCACGTACCCTTGCGCGGGTGCTGGAAGCGGAGCCGAAAGGCGTGCAAACCTTGGCGTGTGAGTAGCACTTCGTCGTCGTCTTTGCTGACGGTGGGCGTGATTTCCGAGAGTCGGAACGAGTCGCGACCCCCGTAAATCCGATCCGACAGCACCGGGCAGCCGACGTGTGCGAGGTGAACGCGAATCTGGTGCGTTCGCCCCGTTTTCGGTTGCACCTTCACGAGCGAGTAGCCGCGAAATCGCTCCATCACTTCGTAGTAACTCGCCGCCGGTTTCGCGTCGGCATCGGTCGAAACGATCATCTTCAAGCGGTCGTGCGGGTGGAGTTTCATCGCGCCTTCGATGTAGTCCGAATCGCGGTCGAACTCGCCGACGGTCAGCGCGATGTACTCTTTGAACACCTTGCGTTGCTCGAACTGCATCGAGAGTTCGCGGTGCGTTTGCTCTTCTTTACCGATGAGAATGACGCCGCTCGTGTCTTTGTCGAGGCGGTGAACGATACCGGGGCGGTGCGTGCCGTTCGCTTTGCTGAGTTGTTCGCGGAAGTGGAATTGCAGCGCGTTGACGAGCGTGCCCGACCAATTGCCCTTGGCCGGGTGAACGACCATATTCCACGGTTTGTTGATGAGGGCGAGGTATTCGTCTTCGTAGAGAATATCGAGTGGAATATCTTCAGGAATCGGCAGATCGTGGGTCGGTTCGGGCAACACCACCCGCAATTTATCGTGGTTGCGAACCTTGTAACTCGACTTAGTCGCTTTGCCGTTAAGCGTGATCGAACCGGACTTGATCCCCTCTTGAAGGTCGGTCCGGCTGAAATCCTGAAAGCACATGTGCAGGTAATGGTCGAGCCGCATTCCCTCGGTTTTGACGCGCACGACCAACTCGATCGGCTCTTGACCGCGACGCAACACCGGTGGCGGCGGCACGCTGTCGAGATCTGGAATTTCGTCGTCGTCGAACGGCGTTTCTTCGGACATTACTTCTTCGTCGGAACTGGCACCGGAGCCGCAGGAGATGTGGGCGTGGGTGCGATGGTAACGGGTGCGGCCGGTGCCTTCGGCTCGATGATCGGTTTCACTTCCGGCGCGATCGGCGACAACGTTGGTGGCAGCTTCGGTTCTGGTGGCGCGGCAAAGGTGTATTTGTTGTTCAATTCTTTGCCGAGTTGCAGCACTTCTTGCTTCTTTTCATCCAAAATCGCCGCTTTCTTGCTCGCCTGTTCACCGAGCGTCGTCTTCTCGCCGACGAGTGTAGCGAACTCGCGGAACAGTTTCACCGCAGCATCGACACTGCCTCGATCCTCGGTCGAGCCGTCCTTCGGAATGCCGACGAGCGCGAGTTCGGCCTTGGCCACACCTTCGATCGCCTGGGCTTTCAGCGTCAGGTCGTCTTTGAATTCGACGATCAGTTTCGCGAACAGTTCTCGCGATTTTTCGACGCTCTCGACGGCTTCTTTGCGCTTCTCGAAATTGCTGAGTTGGGGCAAGCCCTTCACGCCGAGGAGGATGCGTGCGAGTTGCAGTTTCGCGACGCGGCCGTGTGAACTGTTTGGGTTATCGCTCGAAAATTTCTCGAGTTGATCGATGGTCGTCAGGTTCTCCAGCGAACCCCACGTCTGCGAATCCGAACGGCGTGCGGACGAACGTAGATACCACCACGTGCCGAGCGCTACGAGCAGCACGACGACGATCAGCACGAGCCGCACGTTGACGAGTTGGCCCGTCTTCGCCTTATCGACCGCCGAGTTGAGGGCCTTAGCGAGAACATTCGTTTCGAGTTCTTTTTGATGTTCGGCCTTCATCCATTCGCTCCGCTAATCCGTTACAATCGATTCATCCGCACGAAGGGTACATCGTAGGCAACGGGGCCAACGCGGTCAACGGGCGGGATGATACGTTGCAGAATGGCGAATGAAATTCGTCGTCGGAATCGACGCAAGTCACAATTGCGAACGCTCAAAAACCGTATTTTCGGTTATTTTTTCGGGTTTTGAGACCCAAAATGGATCCTTTTTGATCGCAATACGCCGATCTGTTCGCCGCATCTCTAGCTATTAACGTGGGTTATGTCGAGTGCCATCGACTTGACACGCGCCGCAACAACCGACCGAAATCGACCGACTGCGACACAAAATCGACCGACCGCGACACAAAATCGACCGACCGCGACACAAAATCGACCGACCGCGACATTTCTACGTCATTTGGAGACACTTTCACGTCACTCCGCGCACGTCACGAATTCCGGGTTACGTCGGATCGCCTACGATTTTTTGACTTCGGGAATTCGTGTGGGTGAGAACTCACCTGAAATTCGCGTTGCGATCCGATACACCGTGCCCACGCGCTTCGCTCCGAAAACTACGCAGCGCGGCTAAACGGGCAAGCGAAAAAAACGCAATAAAATACTTGCCATGGCATTCCGAAGGCTGGTATTATTCTCATTTGTGGATTCAGACTCAATTGTTTAATACCTGTTCGGCCGCAGAGGCCAAGGTTGTTTGATGAGCCACCGTCGCAAAACACTTCTGCCCAAATATTGCCACTCTTGGCGAGAGGCAAAACCAACACGTAAAATTGTGCGGTGTTCTTACTGCTCTCGGCGTGGGATATGCGAAGAGACCGCATTTCACTGCCAATTTTGTGGTCATCTAGATGCAAACCCGGTTATCGTTGCGGTAAATTATGCAGCAAGGGGGGTGCAAACCACAGCAAAAATCGCGATTCCGAAGGCTCCAATACCCAAAAAGCCGGTAAGGGGAGTACAACCCATAGCAAAAATCGCGATTCCGACGGCTCAATTGTCCGAAAAGGCGGTTAACAAGATCAACAGAATCTTGCAATGCCCATTGCAAGATTCATCTCATTGAGAGCAAGCTGGATAGGCATGTTTTAACTTGCAAATACGTATGGAAATAAATTCATAATAAAGTTGAGCCTTGGCTCAAAGCCGCTCTAAGAACTTAATCGAGCGGTGAGCGGCAAGTCGCCCACATGACCAGTGCTCTCTGTGGACTTCGACGAGTACCCGTTGCCTCGTTGTGATTTTCCAATTCTTGGTGAGGCGTGGTCACCCAGGGTGCGATGGGGTGCGATGGTGTACTTGGGTCCGCCCTTGGCTCTCGGCATTCCTGCGGGAACTGCTAGAATGTCGCCTTCACTGCAACTCTCGGCGAGGCACTGCGACCATGCTCGGACGGCTATTTACCAAAATCAAAAAGGGCCTCACGAAGACGCGGAACGTCTTTGGTGGTATCGTCGATCTCTTCACCGGCAATCACCGCGTCGATAAGGAATTTCTCGGCAAACTCGAAGAACAACTTTACCTTGCGGACGTCGGCACCGTCGCGACGGCGGAGATTATCGAGCGAGTGCGGAAGGGATTCCTCGACAAGGAAGTCGGTGAAGATGTCAAGCTGTTCGTTCGCCAGGAACTTCGCAATTTACTCGCCGATCCGAGCGAAGGCATTCACTACGCAGCGACTGGGCCGACGGTGATTATGATCGCCGGCGTCAACGGGTCGGGCAAAACGACATCGATTGCCAAACTCGCATTTCGCCTGCAATCCGAGGGCAAAAAGGTCTGTGTGGCGGCGTGCGATACCTACCGGGCGGCGGCGGTCGAACAACTCACCGTTTGGGCGGGGCGCATCGGTTGCGACATCGTCAAACAGCAGCAAGGCTCGGACCCGGCAGCAGTGGCGCACGATGCGTGCGAGAAATCGAAGGCACGCGAATTCGACGTGCTCATCGTCGATACGGCTGGGCGATTGCATACGCAAACGCACCTCATGCGCGAACTCGAAAAGATCCACAAAGTCGTCGCGCGGCAGATACCCGGTGCCCCGCACGAAGTCTTTCTGGTGCTCGATGCGACGACGGGGCAGAACGCGGTGCTTCAGGCGGAGGCGTTCCGCAAAACGGTGAAATGCACGGGAATTATCTTGTCCAAACTCGACGGCAGCGCGAAGGGCGGGGCGATCTTCGCGATCAAACAGCGCGTCGGTTTGCCCGTGAAATTCATCGGCGTCGGCGAGCAGATCGAAGACCTCGAACCGTTCGACCCCGATGCGTTCGTCGCGGCACTGTTCGACAAATCGGACGACTGAGCGACGGCGAATTCGATTCTACGTAGTCGAAGTCGTGAGACTTCGGGAAGCAGGAAGTCGCTCCGTCAGAAGTCTCACGACTTCCGCTACGAACGGAAAATGCCACCATGCGTTTGTTCATCGTCATCGTCGTACTGCTCGGTTTGGCGCTGGCGTTACAGGCGGGCCTGGTGGCGTTTGCGGGGTACGTGTTGCTCGGCGTGATGCTACTCAGCCGCTACCTCGCACGCACGTGGATCGTCGATTTGACGGCGGAGCGCATTTGCAAAACCGAGCCGCTCGAACCGGGTGGCACGGTCGAAGTGATCGTTAAGGTTCGCAATGCGGGGCGGTTCCCCGTGCCGTGGGTGTTGGTCGAAGATCGCATCGCGGAACAGGCGATCGTGCAACGGCGACTGTCGCTGAAGGGGAGCCGCCTGCGGGTGCTGTTCATTCGCGCGAATGGCGAAAAGACGGTCAAATACAAGCTCATTTTCGCACTGCGCGGCTACTACCAAGTCGGCCCGATGTTCGCTGAGACGGGTGATGTGTTCGGGTTACATCGTCGGCACAAGGTCTTCACCGAACCGGTTTTCGTGCTCGTTTATCCGAAGGTACTTTCGATCACGACGTTCGATTTTGCATCGACACGACCAATCGGCGAAATCCGTTTGGCGAACATGTTGTTTGAAGATCCTACGCGCACGGCCGGCGTTCGACCGTACCAGATGGGCGACCCGCTACAACGCATCAACTGGCGGGCGACGGCGCGAACCGGCGTGCTGCATAGCCGCATTTACGAGCCGACCTCGCTGGCCGGCGCGACGATCCTGATCGACTTCCACGCCGACGGTTACCCGAAAAAGGGCGAGCCGATCCGCTCCGAACTCGCGATCACGACGGCGGTTTCGGTGGCGAACGCGGTCGTGATTTTGAATCAACAAATCGGCATCGCCAGCAACGGCCGCGATGCCACGGACCGCATTCGCGAAGAAAGCCTGAAAACCAAGGATGAAACCGCACCCGAAGGCTATACGACACGCTACGAGGCGCGTTCGCAATTTGAAGAGAAATTGCAGAACGACCGGTTACGACCGGTGATCGTCGAGACGCGCCGCGGCTACGATCAGTTTCATAAAATCCGTGAAACGCTGGCTCGGCTCGAACAAACCGATGGCCGCACCTTCGCCGATTTCCTGATCGAAATGTCGCCACGACTGCCGCGCGATGCCACCATCATTGCGGTGTTGCCCCGCGTAACGATTGAAACTTCGGTCGCACTCGGCCAGATGCGAAGGCAGGGTTTCGCCATCTCGGCGATCCTCATCGGCCTCGCCGACGACGGCAGCGATACCCGCGTCGTCGCACACGGAAGGCTCATCGCCGAAGGCATCCGCGACGTCCGCTACGTCAACTCCGAGCAAGACATCATGGCCCTCGGCGACCGCAACGCCATCCCGACCCCCGCCGATTACGCATTCTCGGCGGAGCTGGCCTGAGGGTAATTTCCTTGAAGCAAGTCATTCATCATCTGGCTGACACGCTCCATACATCGAATGGCTTGATCCATACTTTCGATCGCTTTCTCCCGATTATTTTCGCTGGTATACTTCGCCGCTTCCGCACGAAAGTCTGTTGCTTTCTGTTGCAGTTCTCTCATCAGACGCTTGATCTCTTCGTATTCCTGCATTGTCATTTGTCGAAGTCTCTTATCGTTAGAGGACTCGTTTAACGAGCCACCGGGACAAGCCCTATCGCGTTCGGCACGGCGTTTGCCGTGCTTGGTCCGAGCCCAAAATGAGATTGGAGCTACGTGCCGATCGACCTCG
>JAYVXI010000165.1:0-40242 GCA_043785305.1 Limnoglobus sp.
TACCAAGGCCGAACCCTATTCGAGGATCGTACCGATGAACAAGACCCCATACGACAACGGCATGGATAACGGCCTCGTACTCGGCCGCGAAGAAGGCATCGAACGAGGCATCGAACAAGGTATCGAACAAGGCATCGAAGTCGGCAAGGAGAAAGCGATGCGGAGTGCCGTAATCGCCTTGCTGGAAAGCAAGTATCGTACGGTGCCCAAGCAATATCTCGAGCGGATTGGCACACTCGGTTACGACGATCTGCTAACGCTGGTCGTCATCATCCCGAACTCCACATCGATGGAATCGCTGTTTCCTGCGAGTTGATACGATCGATGGACCTAACCGACTGCAAACGCGGCCAACAGATCGGCCCGATCCGCCTGCACCACTTGGCAACCCAGGCTGCGAAACCACGTCAGTTGCCGTTTCGCGAACTGCCGCGTCCGCATCTGGACTTCCGCGATGGTGGCTTCGAGGTCCGGCACGTCGCTTTCGAGGTACGCGAAAAGTTCCCGATACCCGAGCGCCTGCCCAGCCTCGCGGCTCAGCGGTTGCGGAAGCGCACGCAGTCGGCGAGCTTCGTCGAGCCAACCGGCGTCGAACATCGTGCGGACGCGGCGATCGATCCGGGCGTACAGTTCTTCGCGCGGCCATTCGAGAATCGCACACGGTATCGCCGCGGTTATCGGCGTCGCATTCGCGAAACTCGGCGAATCCCACGTTTGTTGAAAGGAACTCAGCGGCATGCCCGTCAGATCGTAAACTTCGAGCGCCCTCACCACGCGGCGAATATCGTTCGGGTGCAACCGCGCGGCCGATTTCGCATCGATGGCCTTCAATCTCGCATGCAATTCTGGCTTGCCGTGCCGTTCCGCGAACGCTTCCCATTTGAGGCGAATGGCCGGATCGGCGGGCGGGGCGTCGAACAAGCCGTGCCGAATCGCCTTCAAATAGAGTGGCGTACCCCCGACGAACAGCGGCCGCTTGCCGCGCGAACGAATCTCCGCACAGACGCTCGCGGCCCGCTCCAGCCACCACGCCACGTTCGCCGATTGATGCGGTTCGAGTTCGTCTAGGAGATGATGCGGAACCTCGGCGCGTTCCTGTGCCGTCGGCTTCGCGGTGCCGATGTCCATGCCGCGATACACCGTCATCGAATCCATCGCGACGATTTCCGCACCGATTTGCTTCGCCAGCGCGATGGCCAGCGCCGACTTGCCGCTACCGGTCGGGCCGGTCAGAATCCACGCATCGGCGAAGGCAGACATGGGAACACCTTGTCGGGCACGTGATCGCGTCACTCTTCTTAAAGATACGCTTTCGACGAAGACTTGCCGGTACTTGTTCTCGACACTCGTTGCGGTTACATAAACCCCATCGTTCTCCCACCACTTTGAGTTCCCCGAATGAACGCACTCCTCTTCGCGCTGATACTGGCGATCCCGTCGGCGGATACTGTTGCGGGTGTGCCGCCCGTTGGTAAGAACGGCAAGCTGCTCAACCTCGACTTTGAAACGGGCACACTCCAGGACTGGACCGCAACTGGTGAGGCGTTCACTGGCCAGCCGGTTGCGGGCGACACGGTCGCGCCACGGCGTGCGGATAGCAAATCGGAGCACCAGGGGAAATTCTGGATCGGCAGCTACGAGATACTCGGCGATAAACCGCAAGGCACGCTGACGAGTGTGTCATTCGCGGTCACTCACCCGTGGGGCAGTTTCCTGATCGGTGGCGGTTCGCACGTGAAGGAAACGTACGTCGAAATTGTCGCTGCCGAGACGAAGGAAATGATCTTCCGTGCGAGTGGCGAGGACAGCGAGAACCTGAAACGGGTGGCGTGCGACTTGACGAAATGGCACGGCAAAGAGATCCAAATCCGCATCGTCGACAAACACAGTGGCGGATGGGGGCACATTAACTTCGACGACTTTCGCTTCCACGCAGAGAAGCCGAAAGTCGAGGAGCGAGTGGCACAAACGGCGGTGCCGGACGATTACAAATACGCGGGGCAGAAGCCCGAGGATGCCGCGAAGAACATGACGGTGCCGAACGGTTTTTCGGTGTCGCTGTTTGCGGGCGAACCCGATCTGCACCAGCCGATTGCGTTCTGCTTCGACGATCGTGGGCGGTTGTGGGTGGTCGAAGCGTACACCTACCCGAAGCGGAATGCCGAGCCTGGCCCCGTGCTGAAAGATCGCAAGCTCGGCGACAAAATCTTAATCTTCGAGGACACTGACGGCGATGGCAAGTTCGACAAAAAGACCGTCTTCTTCGAAGGCTTGAACCTCGTCTCGGGCATCGAGTATGGCTTCGGCGGCGTCTGGGTCGGGGCTGCGCCGTACATGCTGTTCATCCCCACCGATGCGAACGACAAAGCGGGCGAGCCGAAAATTCTCCTCGATGGTTTCGGCTACGAGGACACGCACGAAACCCTTAACGGTTTCATCTGGGGTCCGGATGGCTGGCTGTACGGTTGCCACGGCGTGTTCACGCACTCGAACGTCGGCAGACCCGGCACGAAGAACGCGGATCGCACGCCGATCAACGCGGGCATCTGGCGGTATCACCCGACTCGGCATTCGTTTGAAGTCTTCGCGCAAGGCACCTCGAACCCGTGGGGGTTGGACTACAATTCGCACGGCGATTTCTTCATCGAAGCCTGCGTGATTCCGCACCTCTGGCACATCGTGCAAGGTGGCCGCTACCAGCGCCAAGCGGGGCAGCACTTCAACCCGTACACCTACGACGACATCAAAACGATTGCCACGCACCGGCACTGGCAGGGCGCGAACCAGTGGGCGGGGAACGCGATCAGCGGCAGTCTCGGTGGCGGTCACGCGCACAGTGGGCTGTTGTGTTATCAGGGTGGAACGTGGCCGAAAGAGTATCACGGCAAACTGTTTATGGGCAACATTCACGGGCACCGCATCAACGTCGATGTCGTGAAACCGAACGGCAGCAGCTACGTCGGCGACCGCAATCCGGACTTCCTGTTCAGCCACGATAAACATTGCATCATCGTCGGCATCCAAGCGGGGCCGGACGGCAACGTCTACTTCAGCGATTGGTCGGACAAGCAAGTCTGCCACCGCAACGAGCCAGAAATCTGGGACCGCACCAACGGCCGCATCTTCAAAATCAGCCACAAAGACGCGAAGCCCGTCGTCGGGCTGGATTTGCAAAAACAGAGCGACGAGGAGTTGGTGAAACTGCAACTCTCCGACAACGAGTGGATGGCCCGGCACGCACGGCGGATTCTGCAGGAACGCCAGAGTAACATTCAGGATGCGGCATTCAAAATCCTCGAAACTGACCCATCCGAACGAAACCGGCTTCGCGCGTTCTGGACATTAAATGTGACCGGTGCCCCACGCGACCGGATGACACGTCTCGCGGGTGCCGACACGTCTGCTTCGGTGAGAAGCGGGGGACTCCTTCATTCCGAAGATCGTTACGACCTTTATGAAGCAACGGCAAGGAACGATCACTCGCCACTGGTGCGGCGAACGCTTGCGACCATCGCGGGCCGGATTCCCGTTGAGAAGCGACGAACGCTTCTCGGTGAGTTGCTCGCTCACGCTGAAGACGCGAACGATCCCGTGTTGCCGTATCTCTACTGGTACGCACTCGAACCGCTTTGCGCGGAAAACCCGGCCACGGCGTTGAAACTGGCTGCCGATGGGAAGATCCCGCTGGTCTTTCAGTTCGCGGCACGGCGAGTCGGTTCGCTCGGTACGGCGACGGCCACGATGGCGCTCGTCAAAGGTCTGAGCGAGGCCACCACCGCTGAACATCAGCTCGTATATCTTCGCGGACTGCAAGAGTCGATGAGGGGTAAACGAACCGCCACTGCCCCGAACGGCTGGAACGATACTTACGCCAAGTTGAGCAAAACCGACAACGCCGACGTACGCCAACTTTCGCAATCGCTGGCGGTGAAATTCGGCAACGCCGAGGCGATGAACGAACTTCGCGAGTTGATGTTTGAAGCAAAAAACGACGTGGCGAAACGACAGGCCGCACTGGCGACATTACTCGAAGCGAAAGACCCCGCGTTGCAGATCTTCTTACGTTTGATGCTGCCCGACAAAGCGATGCGTGCGACATGTATTCGGGCGCTCGCTGCCGTGGAGGAGAACGAGAGCACATCGACGATGTTGCTCGCGATTTATCCGACACTCAGCCCGGCGGACAAGCGCGACGCCGTCGCCACGCTGTCGAGCCGTGCAAGTTACGCGCTCGCTTTGTTGGCTTCCGTCGAAGACAAATCGATACCTGCGTCGGACATACCCGCCGAGACGATTCGCCAACTTCGCAACATCGGCGACACGGCACTGTCAGCGAAGATCGCGTCCGTCTGGGGGACCATTCGCGATACGCCCGCCGACCGGAAGAAGTTGATTGCCGACTGGGCGAAGAAGCTGTCACCGGCCACGCTGGCCCGCACGGACATGTCGCAAGGGCGTGCCATTTACGCGAAGGTGTGTGCGCAGTGTCACACGCTCTACGGCACCGGTGGCAAGGTCGGGCCGGAGATCACCGGCGCGAACCGGGCAGACCTTAACTACCTACTCGAAAACATCTTCGACCCCTCCGCTGTCATTCCGAAAGAGTACGCCGCCACGAAACTCGAACTCTTCAATGGCCGCGTCATCACGGGCATTATCAAGGAAGAAACGAAGGCGACGCTGACCGTCGTCACCGCCACCGAGACGCTAACGCTCGCCGTGACTGACATCGAGAAACGCACGCCGTCGGCCGATTCAATGATGCCGAACGACCTGACGAAGACGCTTAACGATGCCGAGTTGCAGGCACTGATTGCGTACCTGAAGCACAACCAGCAGGTGCCGATCTCGGCGACGGCGGAGAACATTAAAGACTTCTTCAACGGCAAGGACCTCACCGGTTGGGACGGCGATAAAGACGTCTGGAGCGTCGAGAACGGCGAGATCGTCGGGAAGACGAAAACGGGACTGAAGCGGAACACGTTCCTAAAGTCGCAATTCGACGTGGCCGATTTCCGCCTCAGTTTGAAGGTCAAATTAACGCCGAACAAAGAGAACAGCGGCGTGCAGTTTCGTAGCGTGCCGTTGCCCGACGGCGAAATGCGCGGGCCGCAAGCTGACATCGGCGCGGGTTGGTGGGGCAAGCTGTACGAGGAAAGTGGTCGTGGCTTGTTAGCGAAAGTGGGCGGCGAAACGCTCGTGAAACCCGACGATTGGAACGACTACTCGATCGAAGCCTTCCAAGGCACGGTTCGCATTCGCATCAACGGCACGCTCTGCACCGATTACCTGCAAGACGACTTACTCGCACGCCGTGGCCTGATCGCGTTCCAGGTCCATAGCGGCGGGCCGATGGAAGTGCGATTCAAAGAGCTGAAGCTCGAACTCCTGACGGCGAAGCCGAAGTAACGCGAAATTCCTGGGGTGCGGCCGATGTCCCACACGTATCGAATTGGGATCGTCGGCTGCGGCGTGGCGGGCGCGGCGGCGGCGCTGTTTCTGGCACGCGATGGCCACCGCGTCACCATCGTCGAACAGGCACCCGAACTCGGGGCGAAGGGGGCGGGGATCCTTCTCCAAAAGTCCGGGCAGACGATCCTTCAGCACCTCGGCCTCCGCGAACACGTCCTGCAACATGCGGCTCCGCTCGAAGAACTGTACGCGCGGCAACTCTCCGGCTCGACGCTCATTTGTACCCGCTATGCCGACTACGGCCCCGACTGTCGCGCGTACGGCGTGCACCGCGGCACGTTGTTCACCGCACTACACGAACAGTTGGGAAAGTGCGACGTACAGATCGCCACGGGCTGCGTGTCGGTGGGTCGCGAGATCGATGCGCAGGGCGTTTGGGTTCGCGATTCGTGCCAGCGCCGTCATGGGCCATTCGACTTCTTGCTCGTCGCCGACGGTTCGCGATCGCGGATGCGGGAAGCCTGCGGGATGCGTGCCCATACCTGGAAGTACGCACATGGCACGCTCTGGTTTATCGCGCCGTTGACGGTGCCGGGACGGTTGTTGCAGGTCGTGAGTGGGAACCGGCAACTGTTCGGCCTGATGCCGATGGGCGACGGGCTTTGCACGATGTACTGGGGCCTGCCCGAACGCGATTACCCGGCGTTGCAGAAGCGCGGGTTGGCAGCGTTGAAGCAGGAAATCTTAACGTTCGCACCCGAATCGGAGCCGGTACTCGCACTCATCGCGGATATGCAGCAGTTGCTGTTTACGTCGTACCGACACGTCTGGATGCCGCGCTGGTTCGACCGCACAACGCTGTTTCTGGGCGATGCCGCACACGGGATGAGTCCGCACCTCGGGCAAGGAATGAACCTCGCGCTCGTCGATGCGTTCCGATTCTCCGAATGCTTGCGCGAATCCCGAACGCCGAACGCGGCATTCACCGCGTTCCGCCAACAACAGCGTGCGTACATCCGCTACTATTCGCTGATCACGTTCGCACTGTCGCCGTTCTTTCAATCCGATTGGCCCATCCTGGCCTGGGGGCGCGACATCGCGTTGCCACTACTGCCGAAGATTCCTTACGTGAAACGGCAAATGCTCATGACCGTAACGGGGATGAAGAGCGATTTCTTCGGCGGCGAGTTGCACCTGGGACGGTCGCACTGAGCCGTACGAGGTGCTAAACTAACAGCTTACCAGTGGAACAGAACATGACCGCACTGCCGAAATCGAAACTGACCGTCGCCGAGTATCTGGCGATCGAGCGCAAAGCCGAATTCAAAAGCGAATTCTACGACGGCGAGATGTTTGCAATGGCGGGAGCGAACCGCCTGCACAACATCGCCAACGAGAACCTCTCAACCGAAATTGGCGGACTGTTGAAAGGCACTCATTGCCGGACGCTGTCGCGAGACCAGCGGGTACGGATTGGCCGTACGGGGTTGTACTGCTACCCCGATCTCATCATCGTCTGCGGTCCGCCCGAGTATTCGATTGAGGATCCCGATACGCTCGTCAATCCGCGCGTCATTTTCGAGGTGCTGTCCGATTCGACCGAGCGATACGACCGTACCACCAAGTTTCACCACTATCAGCAACTGCCGTCGGTGATGGAGTACGTCCTGGTTTCCCAGCACCAGCCGATGTGCGAACGCTTCACTCGTTCGCCAGACGGTAGGTGGGTGTTCGTCGCCTTCGTCGGTATGAGCACGAAGTTGGAACTGACATCGGTGCCGATGCAAGTGCCACTCGAAGACATTTACGCCGGCGTCACCTTCCCCGAACCGCTGCCACGCTAATCGGAATCCGAACATGACCGCACTGCCGAAATCGAAACTGACCGTCGCCGAGTATCTGGCGATCGAGCGCAAAGCCGAGTTCAAAAGCGAATTCTTCGACGGCGAGATGTTCGCGATGGCGGGAGCGAACCGCCTGCACAACATCGCCAACGAGAACCTGACTTTACGAATTGGAATGCAACTTCTCGATGGCCCCTGCCGGACGTTGTCGCGCGATCAGCGGGTGCGGATTGGCCGTACGGGGTTGTACTGCTACCCCGATCTCATCATCGTCTGCGGTCCGCTCGAGTATTCGATTGAGGATCCCGATACGCTCGTCAATCCGCGCGTCATTATCGAGGTGCTGTCCGATTCGACCGAGCGTTACGACCGCACCACCAAGTTCCACCACTATCAGCAACTGCCGTCGGTGATGGAGTACGTACTGGTTTCCCAACACGAGCCGATGTGCGAACGCTTCACTCGTTCGCCAGACGGTAGGTGGGTGTTCGTCGCGTTCGTCGGCATGAGCGCGAAACTGGAACTGACATCGGTGCCCGTGCAAGTGCCACTCGAAGACATTTACGCCGGCGTCACCTTCCCCGAGCCGATACACCAATCGCCATTATCCGGAGCTATACCGTGAAGAAAATCATGCTCGTGATCGGCGATGCCGCCGAAGTACTCGACACCTTCTACCCGTACTTTCGACTGCTCGAAGAGGGGTACATCGTCGATGTCGCAGCCCCGGCGGCCCGCGTCTACCACCTCGTGCAGCACGATCGGCACCCCGATTGGGACATCACTATCGAGACTGCGGGGTACAAGATGCGTGCGGATGTGGCGTTTTCGGACATCGAACCGGACGACTACGTGGGCATGGTGATTAGCGGCGGGCGTGCCCCGGAATATCTGCGTTACGATGCCGATTTGATCCGCGTGACCAAGGCGATGTTTGCCGCGAACGCGCCCGTGGCCTCGGTGTGCCACGGCATCGAGATCCTCGCCGCCGCCGACGTGATTCAAGGTCGGGAAGTGACGACGGTGGCGAAGTGCAAACTCGATTGCGAATTTTCCGGCGGGCTGTACGTCGATCGCGAAGTCGTCGTCAGCGGCAACCTCGTCACCGCCCGCACCTGGCACGACAACCCCGCCTGGATGCGCGAGTTCATCAAGCTGCTGAAGAAGTCCGATTCGCGGCAAGACTAAAAATTCCCGAGCGTTTTGCGGAACCGCTCGATGCACGATCGCACTTCGACGGCCCCTTCTTCGTGCGAAGCCCAGCCGAGTGGCTCGATCGTCACGCCTTCGAGAACCTTGTACGTGCTGAAGAAGTGCTCGACTTCGCGCAGGAAGTGCTTGGGCACGTCTTCGATCTTGTGCATACTCTCGAACAGCGGATCTTTGTTCGGCACGCTCAGGATTTTGTAATCGTTCTGGCCTTTATCGCGCATCTTGAAGATACCGACGACGCGGGCCTCGATGAGGCACCCGGAGAACGTCGGCTCGTTGACCATCACGAGGATATCGAGTGGGTCATTATCTTCGGCGAGCGTTTGCGGGATGAAACCGTAGTCGCCGGGGTATACGGCCGAACTGTAAAGGTAGCGGTCCATTTTGATGAGGCCGGTTGCCTTATCCACTTCGAACTTCGTTCGGCGGCCTTTCGGAATCTCGACGATCATATTCGCGACCGACAACTCACCGGTACCCGGTGGGATCATCATGTAGTCGCGCATCCGGTTGTTCATCACGCACAGTCCTCATCTCGTTAGACGGAGCCAGACTCCTGATCGGAGCCAATCTCTCGGTGGTTACAGTTTATGAACGGAGAGGAAGAACGGGCATTTACTTTGCGATCGGAATCAGGCTCGGCGCGGTGACACCGGGCGTTCCCGTGTCGGCGGGCGTCGTCATTCGGGCAACTTCGATGGCAGCTTGTCTGAGATATTCGGCGCACTGCCACCCGCTGGCTTGACGTACTCGATCGTTGCCGATGGCTTGTCCAAGTCGATAATCACTTCCTTGGCGTAGATGTCGTCGCCGGTGTTCGTCGCTTTATCGGTGGCGCGAACGCGGACGTAAAACTTGTACGGCGTCTTCTCGGGCACTTCCCAAATATAACGCCGCGAGTTCGGCAACCGTTGCTCGGAGATCGCCGTCCACTTCTCGGCGGTCTTCGTGTCGGCATATTCGAGAACGATCGGGTCGGGCATCAGGTTCCGGTCGTCGGCGTTCCATTCGATTTCGACCTTCGTGCCCGTAGCCCCGCCCGGTGTTGGCGTCACGTTCACCACCTTCACCACTGGCTTTTTCGTATCGACTTCGACGAGATGCTGCGCCAGCGAGTTCGGTCGTGGGTCGCTGTCTTTCTTGCCCGCACCGCTCTCGGGAATGACGATGAAACCGTATCGACCATCGTCGGTGACGGCGTACGGAATCTCGATGCTCGGGTTCGCTTGTTCGTAAGATATGTCGCACGTTTGCGACTTGACGAGCTTCCATTCGGCGTTCGGGTTCGCCGTCATATTCTTCGCCCACAAGTGAACGACCTTCACTCCGGACCGCGTCACGGTGTTCAATTTGGACTTCACCGTAAGGTTCGTGTTGTTGACGTAGACGATCTGCGGCTGGCCGGGGAAATCGTCGTTCGTGCTGCCACCGGAGCCGAGTCGCGGCGTCGCGGACAGCGAACCGTTGTCGCCGGATCGCGGCCTCGGGTTCAGATCATCGAGTTGCAAACCGCCCGTTCCGCCCGTGGCAGGTAGCCGCACGATTCGCGAAAAGGTCTCGTGCCCGGCTTTGTCTTTGGCGGCGACGCGGGCTTCGAGTGTACGGTTATCTCTCGCCAAACCGGCCCACGTATACGAATCGCGAACGGTCCAGTTGCCGCGCGTTTTTGCGACGGGGAACCAGTTCACATCGCCGTTGACCCAACGACATTCGAGCCGCACGCCGTTGGTTTCGAGGTTCTCTTCTTGCACGTTCCACTCGACGCCGTACTGCCCGGAGGCAGCGACATTGACCACGGGCGGCCGAGTATCGAAGATCACGCGGGAATCGGCTCGGAGCTTTTCGGTGGTCGGTGACACCGTACCGTCATCGAATACGAGTTGCACGGCAAATTCTTCTTCGCCATCGCCGCGCGCCGTGTATTGAAAGCCCGGTAGGCGATTCGGAATCGGTTGCAAATCGTTGGTGGCACGCTCGCCGATCTTGGTGAAATTGCCGTTCGGCGGCGCGGAGTAGAGGCGTAACTTGACGGGCTTCGGTTTCAGATCCAGCACCGCCTGCGGCACGGGGAAACCGATCTCGAGTTGCGGCCAATATTTGACAGCGGAACGATCTTGCGCGACCGCCGCCGAGCCGCAAACGAGCAACCCGCCGCCAAACGCGACAGCCAACCATCTCTGGAGTCGGCGCATGGCGGTCCCTCCGATCCAAAAACAAAATTCGTGCTGTCGGTATCATCGGAAGAATCGACACGGCGACTTGAGGAATAGTGCCAACGGCTTAACCACCGCTCACCTTTACAGCGAGCCGCCGTAGCCGCTCGCGGAGTCGGCGGCGTAGTTTTCGTACCGCATGTACTGCTTGATGTACGTCAAAATTACGTCGCCGGTTGGGCCGTTGCGCTGCTTGGCGATGATGACTTCGAGCGTATTGTCTTCCGATGCGCCGTCGAACTTGCCTGGGCGGTGGAGCATCATACACGTGTCGGCGTCTTGCTCGATGCTGCCCGATTCGCGAAGGTCGGCGAGTCGCGGTTTGTGGTCTTGGCGATCCTCGCTCGCGCGGTTGACCTGCGCGAGTGCGATCACGGGCAGTTTCAGTTCGCGGGCTAATCCCTTCAAGCGACGGCTAATTTGCGCCACCTGTTCTTGCCGCGGGTCGCGGCGATTCTCCGGCTCGATGAGTTGCAGGTAATCGATGACGACGAGCTTAATATCGTGACGCAGTTGCAGGCGGCGGGCGTTGGCGGAGATGCGTAACATCGTCTGCGAGGGCGAATCGTCGATGAACAATTTCACGGGTCGTTGCGGCGTGCCGCGGAGATCGCCACCGGCCACCATGAGCTTATCGAGATCGTCCCCGCTGAGTTGCCCTTTGCGCAAACGGTGCGAATCGACGCGAGCCTGGCAGCAGAGCAATCGCTCGGCGAGTTCGACGCGGGCCTGTTCGAGGCTCACGAAGAAAACGGGAAGCCCTTCCTCGACGATGACGTGCCGGACGATGTTCAGCGCGAACGCCGTTTTCCCGACGCTGGGGCGGGCCGCGATGATGACGAGTTCGTTGTTCTGCATCCCTGCCGTGAGGTTGTCGAGATCGATGTACCCCGTCGGGACGCCGCTGACCGAGAGGTTCTTGTTCGACTGCCGATAGTCGATGCGGTCGAACGCCTCGCCGAGTGCGTCGCCGAGCGATTTCGTCTCGCCGGTGGTGCCTTTCTCCGCGATTTCGAGGATCTGGCGTTCGGCCATGCCGAGGAGTTCGTCGGCCGGGATGCTGCCATCGTACGCGTCGCGGAGGAGTTCCGTACTCGCGTGGATGAGGTTGCGGATAATCGCTTTTTCGCGAACGATGCGGGCGTAATGCTCGGCGTTCGCCGCCGTCGGGGCGCTGTCGAAAAGCTCCGCAATGTATGCGGCCCCGCCCACGTCTTCGAGCTGCTTCCGCTTCTTGAGTTCCTCGAACAACAGCACGGTGTCGATCGGTCGTGCGGAGTCGTAGATGTCCTTGATCGCGTGGAAGATTTTCTGGTTGGCGTCGTAGTAGAAGTTGTCGGGCCGAATCACTTGCAGAATATCGGACATCACCTGATTGTCGCGCAACACGCTGCCGATGACGCCCATCTCGGCTTCTTTACTCTGCGGCGGCATCCGGTCTTCGAGCATATCGGCGTTCGACATGATTGCTCCCGTAACAAAAAAAACGGCTCGGGTGCGACCCCGAGCCGTTCGACCAGTCGCAACTGCTTTTTCGTAGCTGGCCTGTGTGAGGCCGGTGACTTCTGTACCCCAGGGTTCCACCCTGGGCTGAATGAGCGACCCCTTCAGGGTCGGTGATGGCTATTCGGTCCTGAAAGGACCGCTCACGTAGCCCCAGGGTGGAACCCTGGGAGGGCCGAGTTTTCGCGTGTCCAAGTCTCCCACCGGGATTAACCCGGTGGTTCGTTGGCCATTTGGTTTACTTCTTCGGCGCGGCTTGCAGGATGCCGACGACCAGAACTTGCACCTTCGATTCGATCCCGAAACCGAGCGATAATGGAATTTCCGAAAGGATATTCGCTTCCTTGATCGGGTGTTCCAGTTTCACCATGTCGGGTTCGACCATCAGGTTCTTGGCCTTCAGGGCCTTGCTGACTTCGACCGGCCCGATTGAGCCGTACAAGTGACCGTCGTCGGTCGCGTTGGCTTCGATCGTCACGGCGGCCAGACGCATGAGTTGTTCGGCGAGCACCTTGAGGTCGGCGATCTTCGCTTCGCGGGCCTTGAAGACCTGAATCTTGTAGACTTCGAGGCGCTTCAGGTTGTGCGGATCGGGGATGAGCGCCAGGCCGTACGGTAGCAAGTAGTTGCGACCGTAGCCGGGCTTCACTTCGACGATTTCCCCTTGTTTGCCGAGGTGAACGACGTCTTCGATCAACACGAGCTGCATTCCGCCGTTCGGGCCTTTCATCATCTGTTGACGACGTTTGACCTTCGGCTTTGGCAGAACCCGTTCGCCTTTGGTGGCGGGTGTCACGGGTGTCTTCGATTTGGGCTTGCTCGATTTCGTCTTCGCCATGTGAATCTGGAACCTTTCGCCTGTCCGCAGCAACGCACATCGTGCGGCCGGTTAGGGGTGGAGGGGTGTACCCCAAGCGGAGTGAAAAAAACAACCGGAGGCGACCCCTCGCCCCCGGCCCGATCCGACGTTTCGGACCGAGCGTATACATTCTTTAAAACGGAATCTCGGCGTTGGTGCCACCACCCGCGCTCGACCCCGTATCGTGGTCGTCGTGATCGTCGGGCGGTCCGTCGTTCTGTTGCGAGTAGCCACTGGCCGATGGTGCATTCGGCCTCGCTCCGCCCATTGGGGCACGCGAATAACTGCCACCACCGCCGCCCCCGCCCGAGTTTTCGTCGCCAGCGGGTCGCGGATCGAGCAATTGCACGTTATCGACGACGATCATGTGCTTCGAGCGATTCTGGCCCGTCGTTTTATCTTGCCAGCTATCGAGTTGCAAGCGGCCTTCGATCATGATCTGCGAGCCTTTGCGGCAGCGATCCCGAACGAGGTCCGCGAGCTTGCCGTTTTCGCCGCGGTTGAAGACATCGCAGTCGATGAACATCGGCTCGTCTTCCCAGGCACCGGTCTGCGTGTTCTTCTTGCGGTTCGTCACCGCGAAGCCGATCTTCGTCACCATGCCGCCGTTCGCGAAGGCCCGCGTTTCCGGGTCGCGGGTGAGCCGCCCGATGAGCATCACCTTGTTAAAATTCGCCATGCCAAACTCTCCGTGCCATTCACCCAGGTTGCTGGTTGGTTGTTAAGTCGCTGTGAAGTTAACATTCCCAGGTGTGATGGTGTTTTGAGTTTGGCGTCTACGCCACGTACGTGCAAGCCCCGTAGCAAAATTATTCGGGTTTTTCTGGGCCGTCCATCCGGCGACTTCGGCGCGGTGGTGGCGGTGCGTCGCCGTCCATACCCATGCCGCGCGAGAGTGGGTCGTTGCTGATGATGCCTTCGCCGGTTGCCGAGGGGTCGTCGGCCATGCCTTTGATCGCGAACCGCGAGCCGGTTTCGTTTTTGGCGATGTCGAGAATCGTCTCGGCCCACTTCGGGTCGACGCGGCTCGTGATCTGGCGGATCAGGCTTTCGTTAATGCGAAGATCGCCTTCAAAGTCCGCCTGTTTCGTGCTTTCCATCTTGTAGTAGATGATGTAGAAGTACGCTTTTTTGTGCGTGACGTTCTGCTTGCGGATCGGGTAGGCGAGCTTGCCGTTTTCGTCCCAGGGGCGAGCGACGAGGATTTCCGCGCCGTACTTTTCCAGGTTGTTGTGCAACGCCGTTTTGACCCCGTCGGTGTCGGCGGCGACTTTCGTCGAATCGAGGGCAAATAGCGTTTCGTACAGTGCGATCGTCATTGCGGTCCTCAGAGAAAACCCCATCGCGTTTCGATGGAGCGGTTACCACGGCTCGCCACTCGAAAGAGTGAGCGACCCTTCGGACACCGGCCGAAGGGAGCAACCGTTGTGGATGGTTAAGCGTCTTTGCTCGGTGTGTCGTTGGCCGGCGTGCCGGGCTTCGGCTCGCGTGGCTTTTGTTCCGTTGGTTTCTTCTTCTCGGGCTTTGCGTCGGTGCCGCCGTTCGCGGCATTCATGCACGGCCCGATGCCTTGCCTGAGCCAGATCATCGCAGCCATCGCGGCCGATGCAATCGCATCCTGGACGGCGGCCTTTTCACCGGGCTTGAATTTCGACAGCACGAAGTCGACCGCATCGCCTTCCGAGGGCTGCCCGACACCGATCCGCAGTCGCGGGTAGGCATCGCTACCGAGTTGTTCCTGAATGTTTCGCAGCCCGTTCTGCCCGCCGTGACTGCCTTTCGCCCGCACCCGGAGTTTACCGAGCGGCAGGTTGAAATCGTCGCTGATAATCAGCAAGTCGTCGATCGTCAATTTGTAAAAATCGACGATCTGCCGCACGGCACGGCCACTGAGATTCATGAACGTCTCGGGCTTCGCGAACAGCACCTTCTGCCCAGCTTCGGTCGCCTCGGCAATCACCGCTTGAAACTGCGAGCGAAACGGGCCAACCGCCGGTGAGGCTGCCAGGTAATCCACGACGTCGAAACCGACGTTGTGGCGAGTCCCCGCATACTTGGACCCCGGATTCCCGAGGCCGACGATCAGCTTCATATTCGCACGAATCCGTATCAAGCGGCAGTCGCCAATTCCACGTCAGGATGACTATTCTTCCTCGTCGGCCGCCTTCTTTTCCTTCTTGATGATCTCGGGTCCAGCGCCCGTTTCGCCACCGAGGACGACGGCGTCTTCCCCTTGCGCACCGGGGAGTTTCAACTGCACGACGATCGTGTCGGCTGGCTCTTGTACGATCACGCCGGCCGGCAGGGTCAGTTCGCGAACGTGGATCGGGTGGCCGAGTGTCAGGGTCGTGATGTCGATCGTGATTTCTTCGGGGATGGCAATCGCCAGACACTCGATGTGCAGCGTGTGGAACGGCTGTTCGAGCACGCCACCGCCGGTGTTCTTCGGCGTGTTCTTGAGCTTCACGGGGACCGTGACCTTCACCTTTTCGTCTTGGGAAATCCGCGTGAAGTCCGCGTGCAACATGATGTCGCCGAGGTGATCCCATTGCAGTTCGCGAATCAGCACCTTCTCGGTTTTGCCGCTCACGGTCAGGTCCAGCACGCGAGCGTGTTGCACCATAATCGCACGTCGCAGATCTTCCGCCGAGATGCTGATCGCAACGACCGGCTCTTTGTGGCCATAAATAATGGCGGGCACGCGGCCCAGTTTGCGGAGTTTGGCAGCAGCATGGGAGCCACTACCCGTGCGTGGCTCAGCAGCCAGCGTGACGGTTTCAGACATGTTTTCGAGCCTCAAAAGCGGGCGGCTAATCTCGTACAGCAGGCTGCACTACCATCGCACGACCGCAACAACACCGAAATATAGGAAATGTGATTATGCAAAGAAGCCACGAACGCGGCAAGTGTTTCCGTTTCGCCGCGCCGCGTAGGCTCTGCGTAGCGAAGCGCGGGGCGCGAACCGTCGGGAAAGCATGTTGGCATACTATAACATGGTTCGTCGCGCTTCGCTCCGAAGACTACGCGGCGCGGCGAAACGGTACAATGCCTGCATGAGCGCGATTGTCGAAGAATTGGTACCTTGCCCGGACGCTTGGGACGTGGCGCGGGCGTTCGCGCACCTGCCGCACATGGTGTTCCTCGATAGTTCGGATCGCCACCCCGAACGCGGGCCGTTTTCGTACGTGATGGCCGACCCGGTGCAGTTCGAGCAGCGGCACGCGAACGATAATCGAGCGTCGTACCTCGATGGTTTCGCACTCGGTCGTGCGCGTGCGAATCGGCCCGATCTGCCGCCGTTTCAGGGTGGGGCCGTGGGCGTGATCGGCTACGGTATGGGCCGCGAATTCGAGACGGTGCCACCGCCGCATCTGACGGAATTCCCGCAACCCGACTGGTCGTTCGGCATCTACGATTGGGTGATTGCGTTCGATCACAAGGAAGAGCAGTGTTGGATCATTTCCACCGGTTACCGCGATGGGCAGATGTGTGCGAAACGTGCTGCGAAGCGTCTCGAACAGGTGCGTTACCTGTGGCAATCGCGGGGGCTTTCTCGCGCGATGCCGAAACTCGCATACACGCCGGTCGAACGTCTCTCGCCGCAATACCCGCTCGCGAAATACCCCGGCGTGACTTCAAATTTTTCGCGCGAACAGTACCTGCGTGCCGTGCAACGTGCGATCGAGTACGTACATGCGGGCGACATCTTTCAGGTGAACATTTCGCAGCGGTTGCTCGCGCCGCTGAGCGAGCATCCGCTCGAAGTCTACGGTCGCCTGCGACGTGCGTCGCCCGCGCCGTTCGCGTGTTACTTCGACCTCGGCGAGTATCAGGTCGTCAGTGCGTCGCCGGAGCGGTTTCTGCAAATTTCCCCTTCGGGCGAAGTCGTGACGCGGCCAATCAAAGGCACGCGACCTCGTGGGAAAACCCCGCAAGACGACGCGGTGCTATTGCACGACCTGACGACGAACCCGAAAGATCGTGCGGAAAATGTCATGATCGTCGACCTGTTGCGGAACGACCTCGGGCGGGTCTGCGAGTACGGCAGTGTGATCGTGCCGAAAGTCTGCGAAGTCGAAACTTACAACTACGTGCATCATCTGGTGTCCGAAGTTCGCGGCCAACTGCGTGCGGGGCTGACGCCGATGAATTTGATTCGCGCGACCTTCCCCGGTGGCAGTGTCACCGGCGCGCCGAAAGTGCGTGCGATGGAGATCATCGCCGAGTTGGAACCGACCGCACGCGGACCGTATTGCGGCAGTGTCGGTTTCATCGGCTTCGACGGCGCGATGGACGTGAACATCCTGATTCGCACGTTCACGGCCGGGCGCGGTTGGCTACAATTTCCGGTCGGCGGCGGCATCGTGGCAGACTCGGACCCGGCCAAGGAATATGATGAAACGATGCACAAAGCCGCTGGACTGTTGAACGCACTATGATCCTCGAAGGCCTCGTTACCACGACCGGTGAAACCGGGTCCATCCACCTCGCGCCGATGGGGCCGATCTTCGACGCGAACTTACAGACACTGTTACTGCGACCATTCCCCACTTCGCAGACGTATCGCAACCTCGTACGGCACCGCGAAGGCGTGTTTCACACCACCGACGATGCGCGCCTAATCGCCTTCGCCGCCGTCGGTGCGGTCGCTGACATCCCGCCGTCATTCGCAGCGAGCAAAGTGGCGGGGTTCATTTTGAAGGATGCGTGCCGCGCGTTCGAGTTCGTCGTTCGCACGATCGACGACAGCGAACAACGGGTAAAAATCCACGCCGAGATCGTGGCGAAACATAGCCTGCGCGAGTTCCTCGGGTTCAACCGTGCGAAACATGCCATCGTCGAAGCGGCGATCCTGGCGACGCGGTTTCACCTGCTGCCAGCGGCGGAAATTACGAGCGAGTTCGCGAAGTTTCGCATCATCGTCGATAAAACGGGAGCACCCGCAGAGGACGAAGCGATGCGATTTCTGGAACAGCGCTGGCTCGCGTTTCGCACCGCGAGGGTCGGATCATGACGGTTCGCATCGTCGCGCCCTGCCGCCTGCATTTCGGCTTGCTCCACGTACCGATTGTGGGCTTCGACCACTGGCCCGACGGTCGCCCCGTCCGCAAGTTCGGCGGCCTCGGCGTCATGATCGACGGACCAAACGTGATGGTGGAAATCGGCAATCGAAGTGGCGGAAATGCATACGGCAGGGCCAGCGCGTTCTTGCAAGCCATTGCGACACAACGGCCCGAGTATCGCGAACGGATCGAACGACTTTCGCTCTGGGCGGAAAGCCCATCCGAGCACATCGGCCTCGGCGTCGGCACCGCACTCGGCATGGCCGTCGCCCGCGCCACCTTCGCAGCCCTCAATGTGGATTTGCCGTATCGCGAATTGGCACAACTCGTCGGCCGCGGTCTGCGTTCGGGTATCGGCATCCACGGTTTCGAGTCGGGTGGGTTCTTGTTCGACGAAGGAAAATTGCACGACGACGATCTGCCGACAATCCGCGAACGCCTGACGTTCCCCACGAACTGGCGGATCGTGTTGCTGCCATCGCAAGAAGCTTCGACGTGGCACGGCGACCGCGAACGATCCGCCTTCCACCGACACCGCAGTGTCATCGAAGTGCAAGCGACGACCGAGCGTCTGCATTCGCTCGCCGAGCAAGTGCGAACCGCGCTTCGTGCGAACGATTTCGCAGCCTTCTCGCAGACGATCTCCGAATTCAACCGCGTCGCCGGCGAGCCGTTCGCCCGCGATCAGGGTGGCACCTACGCCAGCGCCGCAATCGGCGAAGTCATTCAAACCGTGCGAGACTGGGGATACGTTGGCATCGGTCAATCGTCGTGGGGGCCAACGGTGTTCGCGTTCGCAGAAAATGACGCGGACGCTTTGAGATTATGTGCAAAAGCGCGTTCGCAATTCGCACATCTCACCGAACCGATCGTGACGCGAGCCAACGACACGGGTGCCTCTACGCTTTCAACGCGCTGAACGTCCAATGACGATCGCTCGTCCGTTGCACGCACTCGGCTGCGAAGCCGAAGCGGCCCACGAGAGCTTGCACCTCTTCGAGCGTCAGTGCGGCGTGGAGCGATTGCGAAAAGAGTTGCCGCTGATGCGCATTTGCACTGCCAGCATAGGTTTCGACGAGGTGTTGAAGTTCTTCCAATGTATCTGGCCGAAACAGATCGCGAACGAATAACCGCCCGCCAGTTGCACAAACTCGCACCATCTCCGCGAGGCAATCGAACGGTTCCGGGATGTGGTGGACGATGCTATTCGAGACGACGGCGGCGAAACTGGCCGTTGCGTAATCGAGCTTGCGGCCATTCGCACGCTCGATGCGAATATGCTCGCCGCACCCTGCCGCGATGACGTTTCGACGGGCCAACGTCAGCATTTCTTCGGCGAGATCGATCGCCACGATCTGAACGTGTGGCGATTGCCGTGCGAGTTCGATGGGGATGAGTGCGGTGCCGGTTCCGACATCGAGGATCGTTCCCGATGTGTTTGGGACTGTCGATAAAAAATCCGCGACGAACGCCTTGTTCACCGCGGAGTGGTCCATCGCATCGTAATCGCAGGCTTCTTCGGGCGTGTCCATCACTTCCGGTTCGAGAATTCGCGGCAACATGATTCGAGCACCTATTACGCTTGGCAAACCTGTGCCAGTTCATCGCGATCGGTATGTTCGCGACGATCGAGTTCCTGCCGGCACGCCACTAACAGATCGCTTCGCAATTCCCAATCGTGAATGCCGTTGCGATCCCATTCCTCGACGAGCTTGGAAGTCGCCGGGTTCAACTTGGCCACGCGGGTTAGCCAGATCACGCCCGCTTCGTCTTGCAGGCTGCTGGTCGTGGGGTGGTTCCAAGCGATGTGCGTTGCGAGGCAGCCTTGCGGCATGGCACGCGAAAACGCGCCGTGAATGAGCATTGGGCTGGCCTGTTCGAGCAAGTCGGCCAAACGGCTCAGGCCGGTCGTCGTGGCATGGGGCAGCCATGCGGTGCGGAATTCGGTCATCGCAATTCGCGTCGACATCGCAAATCCTCCGCAAGCGACAAAACGGAACAGTCGGGCATCGATCTGGCCGACGACAACTCAATTCTTGGCAAAATTCATGCCGGGCCGCAAATTATGGCCGGAGCATAGGTTAGTGGACTTATCCGCCGTGGATCGGGCGTGACACCCGCTATTGTGAAGAGGCAGCGGGTACGGCGTGGGAAGTCGTTGGGATATTAGAGCGGGCACTTTGGGACTGTCAAGGGGGCGTCAGTCGATGCGCGTATCCAGATCGCTAGATGCGCCGAGGCGCGTGCGCCGACAATCCGGCTGTTGAAGCACTTACGTTGCCGACCTCGGACGTGAGTCAATCTGAAGAATTTTGCAAAGTTTTTCCGGAAACCCAGGAACAAATGGATCATCGCCTACACGATCTGACATCTGAAAGAATGTTCGTGTTCATCATGCACTTATCGTGCCAAATCTATGCGAGCGAACGCGAATTCGACGAAAAAAGGCGTAGGGCATCGCTCGCGATGCCCTACGCCCACCCGCGATCCGCGACTAATTCGCGTCGTTGGCACGCTCGGGACGCAGCCCGCGAACGACTTTACCCGCACGCCACATCTCGCTCTCGGCGATCTCCTGCAACTCCTTTTCGAGTTGCTGGCGGTAGTCTGGGCGGCTGTTCGCTTCGAGCGTTCGGCGCGTCTCTTCGCCGGTTTTCACCGACTCGTACAGCGACTCGAACACCGGCTTGCTGGCGTCGCGGAACTTCTTGAACCAATCGAGCGCCCCGCGCTGGGCCGTCGTCGAGCAATTCGCGTACATCCAGTCCATGCCCTTCTCGGCGATGAGCGGATACAGGCTTTGCGTCGCTTCTTCGACGGTCTCGTTGAACGCTTCGCTGGGGCTGTGGCCGTTCGCCCGCAGCACTTCGTATTGGGCCAACCATAGGCCGTAAATCGCGCCCATCAGCACGCCGCGCTCGCCCGTTAGATCCGAGTACACTTCCTTTTGGAACGTCGTCTCGAACAGGTACCCCGAACCGATGGCGACGCCGAGCGCCAGGCAGCGTTCGCGGGCGCGGCCCGTGGCATCTTGATGGATTGCGAAGCTCGAATTGATGCCGCGGCCTTCGAGGAACAGGCGGCGAACCGTCGTGCCCGAACCCTTCGGTGCGACTAAGATCACGTCGATATCGGTCGGCGGAATCACGCCGGTTTGGTCGTGGTAGACGATCGAGAAACCGTGCGAGAAGTAGAGCGCTTTACCCTTCGTGAGCAGCGGCTTCAGCTTCGGCCACATGTCCTTCTGCCCCGCATCGGACAGCAGATATTGCACGACGGTTCCCTTGGTCGCCGCTTCTTCGGGGTCGAACAGCGTGGTGCCGGCCACCCAGCCATCTTCGAGGCAGAGATCGTACGCCTTGCCGCCCTTGCGCTGGCCGACGATCACCTTGATGCCGTTATCGCGCATGTTCAACGACTGACCGCGACCTTGTACGCCGTAGCCGAGCACGGCCACGGTTTCGTCCTTCAGGATCTGCTTGACCTTCTCCGGCGGATAGTCCGCGCGCTCGATGGCCACTTCCTTCGTGTCGCCGACGATCATGTCTCTCATGGGAAAACCTTTCGGGGAGTTCGGGTTTTTCGGAAAGCGTCGTCGCTACTTTATCCGGTCGATTGCTTCCCGTCAAGAATCTTGACGTGAAGAGACTTTACTCTAAGCTACTTCGCATGGCGCGCGATCCCGATTCGATCGACAACATGATGGACGACTGGCTGGCCATCCGACCCGACCTCGATCCGTCGCCGCTCGGCCTCGTCGGTCGCGTCATCGTTCTGGCGCGGCACCTCGAGCGGAGCGTCGAACTCGCCCTCAAACCGCACGGCCTCACGCTCGGCCAATTCGACATCCTCGCCACGCTGCGTCGGCACGAACCGCACGGCGGCATGAACCCGACGCAGTTGTGCGAGAACGTGATGCTCTCCACGGGCGGAATGACGAATCGACTCGATCGGCTCGAAGAAGCCGGTTGGATCGCGCGCAAGTCCGACCCGACGGATCGCCGCGGCGTCGTGGTCATTTTAACGACGCGCGGTCGCCACACGATCAACGCCGCCACGGCCACGCGATTCGCCGAAGCCGATGCCTCGTTGCCCGAACTCAGCGAAAATGAACGGACGAAACTCACCGATTATCTGCGTCGCTGGCTGGCGTCGTTCGCATAACGTCATTCGTCGACGATGTCGGTGAATAGCGAGATCGCGATGATCTCGGTGCGATTGATGAGGATCTTTTTGCGGTTGCGTTTCAGGCCCGTGACGGCCGAAGCGGCGACGTAATTCTCGCGGCTCGTGTCGGTGTCGCGCAAGTCGTGGAGGTCGGCGTTTCGCAGTTCGAGGAAGTGCGCATCGTAGCGTTTGAGCGTACCCAAACAGACGAACTCGCTGCGGAAGTCGACGACAATTTTTTGGTTCAGCATCTCATCGAGCATCGTCGAAACCTCCGCACGGTTGGCCCATACCGTTACACCATAGGCGGAATGCGTAGAACACAGAGATGCTTCAGCGAATTCGTACGTCTGCGTTTTATCAGTGCGTCGCGCATCCGAGCGTTTCGGTTTGGCTGGCGTACCTCATTACGGTGGCGGTGTTGGTACTCGGCGTGCCGATGTTTCTGCGGATGCCGCCGTGGTGCGACCTCACGCTTTACGACATTGCCGCACGCAACATCATGACGGGCGGCGTGCATTATCGCGATGTCTTCGATACCAATCTGCCGGGGTTCGTTTGGTTGCTCGTCGGCATTCGCCGCACGCTTGGGCCGAGTGTGGAAGTCGTGCGTGCGGTCGATCTGGCGATCGTGGCCGCATCGACGATCCTCATCGGCATCGCAGCGAAACGGTGCGGGGCGACACGTGTAGGAATCGCCTGGTTTGCAGCCGGTGTTGTGGCATTCTACCCGTATACGACCGAGTTTTGCCACGCTCAACGCGACGTCTGGATGCTGCTTCCCGTGCTCGTTGCGGTTCGACTTCGAGCGAATCGAACGCTCGCCGATGCCGATTCCCGGACGTTTCAAAAATCACTTCGCGAGGGGATACTCTGGGGCCTTGCGGTCTGGATTAAGCCTCACGTGGTGATCATGGCGGCGTCCGTGTGGCTGATCTCGTTTCGCCGAATCGCGCGGAACATCGACGGCAAATCGTGGAACTGGCGTACCGCACGGCTCGACTATCTCGGGAACCTGCTCGGTGGCGCGATCGTCGGGCTTTTCGGTGTCGCGTGGTTGCTTTCGACCGGTGCGATGTCGTCGTTCGAGGAGGTGTTTACGAAGTGGAATGGCCAGTACATGAGCCACGTTTTCTCGATGATGTCGCTTCGGGCCGAGCAGCATTTGTTCTATTTTTTACCGTGGTCGTTTTGGCAACCACTGGGAATACTGATCGCGATACTCGACCTGTTCGGCTTGCGGCTACGCAGGACGGAACGCGATGAGCGCAGCCGCACGATTCGCGCGATGATGTCTGCGTTGTATCTGTCGTGGATCGCGCAAGGGTTCATCTTACAGAAGCACTTTCACTACGTTCACGTACCGGAGACGCTCCTGTTCTTCGGGTTACTGGTCGCGCACCGGTTGACGATTCTGATACCGATCGGGTTGATGTGCTTGGTCGCGTGCGGTTCGGTACATATCGCGTATCAGCAGAACGCGGACTTCCACGCGCGCATGGATGGCTATGCGGAACGCATCCCGAACTTTTGGGAGTACATCCCCAGACACTCGTTGGCGAAGTGCGATCGAACCCGCCAGTGGGAATCGTGTTTGCAAGTTGGCTTACGACTGAAGGAATATCGAGCGAGACAAGATTCGCTGGCCCTGGAGTACGGGGGCTTCCCGAGCATCGCCGTCGCAGAAATTGGCGAAATTGCGGACCACCTGCGCGAACTCGGCGTGCGCGACGGCGAACTCATCTGCTGGCACGATTCGCCCCACGCGGTGTACTTGGAACTGAATAACAAGCCGATTTTCCGGTTCATGCACGTGAACACAACGCTCGTTTCGCAGAAGACGTACTACCGAATGAAACGCGAGCTGGTGAAGTTCGCGTTGCCGAAAGCGAAATACATCGTTACCGATCTGATTCGCGTGTACGTGACGGCACCGCCAGAGATGCAGCCGCATTGGGTGGACGCGGGACCGGACTTTTTGCCGGCGAGCATGACCGCGAAATCGCGTGCGTGCTTCCCGTACAATCAGCCTGCGATCTTCCGTTCCGGCGGCGGCACGGGGCGCTATCTGATTCACCGTTTGGTAAATCCGGTCGCGATGCTTGAGTATGAGGTCGATATTTGGGACAATGTCCTCTTCCGACCGGCCTTCCAAGACGATCCACCCGAAGCGAATAACCCGTAAACTCAGTCACCTATCGGAGTCTCGTCGATATGCTCCTCTCTCGTAAATGGCTCGTCGCAATTACCGGCATCGGTATCGCCGGGCTGCTACTTTCCTCGGATGCGTTCTCGCAGAAAAAACCGAAACCTGCCACCCAGACTGTAGAGAAACCAACCGCTCCGGCGAAGCCGAAACGCGGCCAACTGCCACCGAGCCAGCTGCCGCTGGAACTGATTCAAGGCGAGCGAATCGCATTCGTGGGCAACACGAATGCCGAGCGAATGAGCCTCTACGGCCACTTCGAGACGATGCTCCACTTGCGTTTCCCCGCGAAAGAACTCGTCGTTCGCAACTTCGGTTTCCCCGGCGACGAAGTCAGCATTCGCCAGCGTTCCGCCGATTACACGAAGATCGACGACCCACTCACCGCGTTCGGCCCCGATACGATCCTCAGCTTCTTCGGCTGGAACGAGTCGTTTAAGGGCAAGGACGGCATCGAGAAGTTCCAGTCGGATTACGAGAACTTCATCGACGATTTCACCCGTCGCTACCCGCGCGACGATGCGAAATCGCCATTGCGATTCGTGCTCGTCAGCCCGCTCGCATTCGAGAACACCGGCGATAAACACCTGCCGAACGGCAAGCTCGAAAACGATAATCTGAAGCTGTATACCGCGGCGGTCAAGGCCGTCGCCGAGAAGCGGAAGCTCGCGTTCGTCGATGTCTTCACGCCAACGCTGGCCGCATTCGAGAAGGTCGGCGGCAAGCTGACGGTGAGCGGGTTCCAGATGAACGAAGCGGGCGATAAAGTCTTCGGGGCCACGCTCGACGCGATTCTGTTTGGCACGAATACGAGCGCCGTCAAACCGGGCACTTCGGAGTTCGAGAAACTTCGCTTGGCCGTCGTCGATAAATCGTGGCACCACTCGCAAGATTACCGCATGGTCAACGGCTGGTACGTCTACGGTGGCCGTCGCACTTGGGACACGGAGACGTTTCCCCGCGAGTATGCCAAATTGCGGAACATGGTGGCCGTACGCGACCATTACGTATGGGATATCGCCGGGGGTAAGCCCGTATCGGAGAAGCCCGACGACAGCAAAACTGGTGAGTTATTCGTACCGACGACAGGCTTCGGCACAACGCAAAGCCCCAAATCCGAAAACTCCATCGGTGGACCCGTGATCGCGCCGCCCGCGGAACTCATTAAGGGTGCCCGCGTTCCGACCGGGTTCAAGCTCGAACTGTTCGCCGACGAAAAAAAGTTCCCGGAGCTGGCAAGCCCGGTGCAAATCAACTTCGATAACAAGGGGCGGCTCTGGGTCGCCTGTATGCCGACTTACCCGCAATGGCGGCCCGGCGACGCGAAGCCGAACGACAAACTATTGATCCTCGAAGACACCGATGGCGATGGCAAAGCGGATAAATGCACCGTCTTTTACGACAAGCTCCAGTGCCCCACCGGGTTCGAGTTCTACAACGGCGGCGTGCTCGTCATGGATCAGCCGCGGATGCTGTTCCTCAAAGACACCGATGGCGACGACAAAGCCGATGAAGTGACGTACCTGATGGACGGCTGGGCGACCGACGACACGCACCATACCTGCGGTGCCTGGGAGTGGAGCCACGGCGGCTTGTTGCACATGCTCGAAGGCATCGCGACGAGCACCACACTCGAAACTCCGTGGGGGCCGCACCTCAGTAAGGGCGATGGCGGGGCGTACGTCCTCGACCCGCGGACCATGCACATCTCGCAGTTCAAATTGCCCGGCATGTACAACATGTGGTGCTACGTGTTCGACGAATGGGGCAACGGCATCGTCGGCGACGGCACCACCGCGAACCAGGCCTGGGACGTACCGCTCTCCGGCAAACAATATACCGGCCGGAAGCAGTTGAACTTCATTTTGCCGAACGGCGAACGGCCCAACCTCGGCAACGAATGGCTCGTCAGCCGGGCGCTACCCGATAACGTGCAAAAGCACTTTACCTATGCCTGCGTCATCAACCTGAACGGCCTCACGCACTACACGATTCGCGAGGATGGTGCCGGCTTCATGGGAGAGCGCGTCAAAGGTGCCGACGCGAAATGGGACGACCTCCTCCGCAGTCCGGATAAGCACTTCCGCCCTAGCGATCCGCAGATCGCACCCGATGGTGCCCTATACTTCGGCGACTGGGCCAGTCCGCTCATCGGCCACATGCAGTATTCGCAACGCGACCCGAACCGCAACCACACGAAAGGGCGGATTTATCGCCTCGTCGGGGCCGACAAAAAGCTCATCGCACCCGTTACGCAGCACGGCAAAAGTGCAGCGGAAATCTGCGAACAATTGCGCGAATACGAATGGCGAACTCGCTACCGTGCCCGCCGCGAACTGCACGATCGGCCCGCCTCCGAGGTGCTACCGGCAGTGGCCAAGTGGGTGGCCTCGCTCAAGGATTCCGACCCGGAATTCGACCGTCTACGCTGCGAAGCTCTCTGGGTGCAGCAGGGGCATCACGCGATCGATGCGAAGTTGGCCGAGGCGGTACTGGCGTGCAAGACGTTCGATGCGCGTGCGGCGGTTGTGCGCATTCTCGCCGACGAACGCGAACGATTACCCGGCTCCATCGAGCAGTTCAAGAAGGCCGCCACCGACGAGCATCCGCGCGTTCGCGCTCAGGCGGCTCGTGCCCTCAGCTTCTTCGCCACCGGAGATGCCATGTCCGCCGTGGCATCGATCGCCGCGAAGCCGATGGACTACTGGACGAAGTACACCGTCGAGGCCGCACTCGCCGCAAACGTGGCATCCTGGCCCGCCGACTTCTACACGGGCAAGCTCGGTTCCACCAACCCGGAAGCGGCCAAGCTGGTTGCGGAAGTCCAGAAGAATCGCGCACTCGATAACGTCGCGGCTCCGTGGCTGAAGCAATTGCTAGGCACGGAACAAAAGTCGAAAGAAGAACGGTTCCAGGCGATGAAGGCACTCTCGCTCATCACCGGCAACGCCACGAAGGGCCGCGAGGTGTTCCAGCGGAGTTGCATCGCCTGCCATCGCGTCGGCCAGGGCGAAGGCAACGATTACGGCCCGAACATGGAAAAGCTAATGGCGAAGATGGGCCAAACCCGAATGAAGGTAATCGAATCGATCATCGACCCGAACGCCGAAGTCGACGCGAAATATCTGTCGACGAAGATCGAACGCCTGAGCGGTGGTGTCGTCACCGGACTCGTAATTTCCGAAGACAAAGACAAGATCGTGATCTTCGACGGCAAGGAAAAGAAAACGATCCCGCAAGACGATGTCGAGAAGAAAACCGTGCTGAAGCAGAGCAGTATGCCAGAGGGCCAAGCCGGCGCGATGGCACCCGGCGAGTTCTTGGACCTCGTCGAATATCTGGTCTCGTTGAAGTAGCTTCCCAAAAAACCCAGACGAGACCCAGGGTGCGCGGACGCGACCCTGGGCTATGGGATCTAACCCCGTTGGGGTACAGATTGACAGTGCATTTACCCCAACGGGGTTCCATCTCATAGCCCAGGGTTAGACGTCCTCGTCGTACCCCTGGGTTGCGAATCGTACCCCTGGGCAGCGAATACGCGCATGACATCACGCACGCCGATCCCCGATTGGCAACTCCCGCCCGGGGTCGATCGCGGCCTCTGGGATTACCTCCACAGCAACGAAATGGTCGGCGGTTACGACGCGCACATGGCGTTGTCGCCGCTCGCCGCTGCCGACATTTCCTTCTGCGAAACGCACTTTCCCACGCCCGGTTCGCTCGTCGATCTCGGCTGCGGCACCGGGCGACTCACGCAACATTTCGCACGCCGGGGCTTTCGTTGTCTCGGCGTCGATCTCTCCGAGGAAATGCTGGATGCAGCCCGCGCAAACTCGGTGCCGAATGCGGAGTATCTTCAGGCGAACCTCGTCGATCTCGCGCCGCTGCCCGATGCCGCGTTCGACTATGCTGCGTGCCTGTTCAGCACACTCGGGATGATTCGCGGGGCTGACAATCGCGAGGCGGCTTTGCTGTCGGCACATCGCGTGTTGAAGCCCGGCGGACGACTGGTGCTCCACGTCCACAATCGCCGATTCTATCCCATCGCGTTGCGCACGCTCCGTTCGGGTGACATCGCGATGTCACAAGCGTACGGCGGAGCCAAACTGTCGCTGTATCACTTCACCCGGCACGAAGCGATTTCCCTATTAAAACGAACGGGCTTCGACGTGCAAAATGTCTCGCCCATCGGCGTCCGCTCGACGAGCGGATTATCGCGCCCGTGGTTGCTGCCGAGATTGCGCGCGTACGGCTATCTGATCGCCGCACGCAAACGTACGGCGTGACCGAAGCGGTAACCGTTCACGGGGCAGATTGGATTTCCAACGTTCCAGAACACGTAGGTCGTGGCCGAAGAGGCTTTGCGATGAGGCCCGACTGAACGGCAACGACAAAACCCCTCATAGTCCCGCGCGATAGCACTGTCGGGCCTCCCAAAGCCTCCGGCCCGACCTACAAAACCAGATAGCACTGTCGGGCCTCCCAAAGCCTCCGGCCCGACCTACAAAACCAGTCGTTTCACAGCAAAACGGAAGACCCCGTGAACGGTGGCCCGAGGTGTTTACTTGTCCTTCGGCTCCGGCAGTCCGCGAATGACGCGGCCGCATCTTGCAGCGGTTTCCAGGGCTTCAGTTGCGGTATCGGCGCGAGCGATGTCCAATGTATGTGCCAGCGGCTTGATGGGATTTTTCACTTCAAAGTACTGATCCTTCGTGAAGGCATACCACTTTGCGTTGTCGACATCGTGAATGAGTGCATTCACCGGCTTGGTTTTCCAGTCTTTCCAAAGCTCCTTCAACGGCGTTCCCGATTTAGAATCTCGCGGGGCTTCAAAGACTCGGCCTGTGCTGGAAACGAAGTTGCGATCCAAACCCGAACTCGTAACGAACAAGGCTGTTCCCACATCGGCAGTCCAAACGCTCGTTTCCGCCCACTTCGTCGCATCCTCCTTCTTAACGCGTGGCTGCGAGTCCCATCGCGTAATGCGAATCCGGTTCCCCTCGGGTTCGCTTGCATACCACTCGTACCGGCCATTGTCCGCTGGTAGGAAGTCGTAGAACAGCGATTCCTGGTTCCAGCCCACGAATTGCAATACTCTCCGGCTGAGGACGGGAGTGTCTACCCAAATTCCTTCACGATCGAACGCATCGCGACGAAGATCGCCTTCTTTGCTGGGTGCTATTGGAGTTTTCAGACTGTTGGTAAGTTTCATTGGCGAGGATCGAATGAGTTTGTCGCGCAGAAACGCTTCGTCGCGGGATCCGCCACCCCAAGGTTCGTTATACCGGAGCGAATGGACCCGTTTCTTATCGATCTGCCATCGATGCGGAGCCGATTTGAACGACGGGTTCACAATATACGGATGCTTCAAAACGACGTGCGGGCCTTTAAGTGCCAAGTCCTGGCTCATGAGGGTAAAGTATCCCCCGCGTTCCTCACAACGTGGCTCAGACCCGTCACCGTTCGACAACGGCGAAATATACACGTGTCCTTCAAAGAGAGCCGTCCGTATCAGAGACGGCTCCGCAGCCACTGGCGATATGCCAACGAAGATGAGAACCGTGAATGTAACCACATGAAGTGCGGCGCGCGACATTGGTTATTTCGCTCCTATTTGCCCTTCGGCTCCGGCAATCCGCGAATGACGCGACCGCATTTTGCGGCGGTTTTCAAGGCTTCGGTTGCTGTATCGGCGCGAGCGATGTCCAATGTATGTGCCAGCGGCTTGATGGGATTCTTCACTTCAAAGTACTGATCCTTCGTAAAGGCATACCACTTCGCGTTATCGACATCGTGAATGAGTGCATTCACCGGCTTGGTTTTCCAGTCGTTCCAAAGCTCCTTCAACGGCGTGATCTCTTTAACCGGTTTGGCTTCTGGAGGAGCGAAATACACATTACCAGACTCGTTGACAAAGTAGCGATCATCTCCGCTGGATACCGCGAAAAACCGGCTCCCAAAGTTGGCGATCCAAACTCCCGCTTCCGACCATTCGATCCGACCGTCTTTTTTGTTGCGAGAGGAATACAAACACGTAATCCGGTTCTGACCTTCTTCCGGTACACTCACGTACCATTCGTATCGATCCTCCGCGACTGGCAAAAAATCGAACACCACAAATTCTTTGTTCTTCTGTGTAAAGCTCCATGCAATCCACTTCATGAACTCGGGTGCATGGGCCCACGTACGAGTCCGATCGAACTCCTTCTGACGATCCACGCTTTCCCGTAACGATTCAGCGGGTGTTTTTAGATTTTTGACGAGTTCCAATGGATACGACACGATACTTGTACCCCGTAAAAAATCGGAGTGAGCCCATAGGTCAAAGCTGAGAAAATGGACCCGTTTCGTATCGACCTGCCATCGATGCAGGATTCTCATGTTGGTTTGTTTTTCCACAATATCGGCGAGCTTAAGTTTGACTCGCGGGCCTTTTCGTAAGTTTAGCTGCTGTCCTAAAAGCGTAAAATGTCCCCCTGGCTCCTCCCAATTCGGCTCGCCCGAACGAGCGTTCAATATCGGCGACACGTATGCGTGCCCATCGAGAAGAACAGCACGGATCAGCGGCTCCGCCGCGACTGGCGATATGCCAAGGAAGACGAGAATCGTTGCGGTAAATGCCAGAACTGCGTTACGCGACATTGGTTACCACCCTTTGTCTTCACAAGTCGGGAAATAGCATTCAATGGTAACCTCGCGCCGTTCCGATTGCAACTACGCAGATCAAAATAGTCGGAGATTATTTAGGGAGCAAGCTACGGGAAAAGCCCTCACCCACACGATTTCGCGAAGTCAAAAAATCGCAGGCGATTTGACGTAACCCGGAATTCGTGTCGTGCATGGAGTGACCGAAAAATGTCGGGTCCGGTCGATTTTATGTCGGGTCCGGTCGATTTTGTGTCGGGTCCGGTCGATTTTCGGGCGCATTCGGTCGATTTTCGGGCGCGAGTTGCGGCAAGTGCCAATCGCGTGACCCTCGACATAAACCGCGACAGGATTGCAGGATAACGCAAAAACCGTCGAAACAGATCGGCGATTTGCGATCGAAAAGTGGCCTCGAAAACCGAAAAAACACCCCAAAAACCAGTTTTGGAGTGTCCGCAATTGTGACTTACGTCGATTCTACTTGCTGATTGCGGAGGTAGCAACGGGGCGGACGATGTCGATTTGCGCCTTCGGCTTCATCTGCGCGACGACGGCCTCACGCAGGCGAATCGCGTAGAGTGCGCGCACGTCTTCCTTCACGTCGTCGAACTTCCGCGCGACGCCGGGCTTCTTCGCGGAACAGAGGATCAGGTGCATTCCGAACTCGGTGCTAACGACTTCGCTCATGCCGTTCGGGTTCAGGTCGAATGCTGCCTTCGCGAACGGTTCGACCATTGCGCCGACGCGGGGGAAGAAGTTCAGGTCGCCGCCGTTCGTCTTCGATGGGCAGGTCGAATGCTTCTTCGCGAAATCGGAGAACGTCTCGTCGATCCGTTTGCCGCGGGCTTGCTCTTTCACGAGCGGATCGCCTGGCGTGGTATCTGCGACTTTCTTCGCGTCGGCTTCGATCGTGGCCTTGATGTTTTCGAGCAGTTTCTTCGATTCTTCAATCTTCACCGCATCGGCACCCGGAGTCAGCAAGATGTGCTTGGCACGCACCGTCGAGCCATCGAACACGTTCGGGCTGGCATCGAAGAGTTGCTTCAGCGCGGCATCGGTGCCTTGTTGCTTCAGGAACTTGTCCCACTTCATTTGTGCGGACACTTCCGAGCGGAATTCGGCTTCCGTCAGCATCATCGCTTCGAGTTCTTTCGCGTAATCTTTCATCGTCTTCGCGAGTTCGGCTTTCAACTCAGCAATCAGCTTTTCGACTTCGGCATGTTCCGCACTGATTTTCAGCGCGGTCAGGTATTGATCGATCAGAAAGTTCTCGACGAGGTGGTTGAGAATCTCCTTGCGGGCCACTTCGCGTTCGGTGATGGGGAACTGCCGCAGTGCGCGATAGACCGCGACTTCGGGAATTTCCTGCCCGTTGATTTTGGCGGCGACTCCAACGGGGCGCTGCTCTGGCACGACGGGTGCGGTAGCCATCGGCGCGGGCACGGGTACTGTTGCGGCGGGTAACGTCGGCAACGGCGTTTGCGCGGATGCCTGCACGGCGAGCGTCGAACCGACGAGCAGTGCCGCAGCACGGCGAGTGATCGAATTCATGGGAAACTCCTTTTATTACGAATGAAACCGGGCCGTTCGGTCCGTCGTGAATCCCCCCACTGGACGGGGATACTGGCTCGGCTTTTTCATCGCGTGCGCGGACAGTAACGAGCGGGCCGGATCGCGTCGAGGCCAATCCGGCGAAAATTCGTGTAACATATTCAGCATGACAACCTGGACGGCGAAAACGGTCGGTATGAACGGCGACATCCTCGAACGAATGGAGCGAGCCGTGCTGAAAGTGCGCGAACGGTTGTTGCGATCGACGATGGCGTTGAACCAACTCGGCGTACCGTATGCGGTCGTCGGCGGGAATGCGGTCGCATCGTGGGTGGCGACCGTCGATGAAGGCGCGGTCCGCACGACGCGCGACGTGGACTTATTGATACGTCGCAGCGACCTGCCCGCCATCACGGTGGCACTCGAGCGAGTCGGTTTCGTTTACTTCAACGTTCAAGGTCGCGAGATGTTTCGCGATGACATCGACAGCAAGCCGAGCGATGCGATTCACCTGCTGTTTGCGGGCGAGAAAATGCGACCGGATCACCTGTTGCCCGCCCCCGAGATCGAGACGGTCGACGACTCCGACCACTTCCGCGTCATCGCGCTCGAATCGTTGCTCAGCATGAAATTGATGTCGAATCGTCGCAAGGATCAGGTTCACATTCAGGACATGATCGGCGTAAAGCTCATCGACGAATCGTGGCTGGCAAATCTTCCGCCAGTATTAGCCGCGCGATTGCAACAAATCTTCGACACGCCCGATTTGTAATCGCCAGAATCGACGTAAGTCACAATTGCGGATCGATTTTTGGTCTGATTTTGCCATTTTCGCGTCCCAAAACGCCTCTTTTTGATCGCAAATCGCCGATCTGAAAACGGCGGTTTTGTCGCATCTCGAACGTTTATCGCAAGTTATGTCGAGGCTCTCGATTCCACATAAGCCGCAACTACTGGTCATTTCGCGACCGAATGCGACCGAAAATCGACACGAGGCGACACAAAATCGACCGGACACGACATTCTCACGACACTTCTATGTCATTTGGAGACAATTCTATGTCACTCCATGCAAGACACGAATTCCGACTTGCGTCGGATCGTCTTGGATTTTTTGACTGTGCGCGTTCGTGTGGGTGATGCCAACTCAAAGCCCACAGACGAACGTCCGTGGGGAGTTCGACCGAAAGGAAACGTGACGGAACGTGATGATTCGCGTTGCACGAGGCTTGACACATTTGTTGGAAGTCGGATATGATTTTCAGACGCTACAAAAATCGTTGGTCGTTCGGCGGAGGCTGGAGGTGATGGTGGATCTCGATCTACAACAGGATGCGGTCGACGTGTACTCGTTCCTTGCGTCGCGAGCCTCAGCTTACACCCCCACCAACGAATGTGGGCCGGGCGGGGCCGATCCGATCAAGATGTTATACGCTGGGTACGAGTTCGATCAGGCAGGGTGGTTCGCCCTCGTCTTTGATCGCCGGCCGGACGCGGGCCATGATGGGGAGTGGACTTCGTATCTGGACGGGAACATGCTCGATCGGCCTGTGTGGGAAATGGCCCAGCGGCGCAACGAAGACCACCCGATCCAAGTTCGCGGAGTAGATGGGCTCGTGTATCAGTTGCCGACTGGAAGCGAGTTTGGTCCGCTCCTCGGACAACTGTTAGTCGGAGTACTGCAGCGGGCGGAGCATGACGGCGTGTTTGCTCGGCTACCAAGATCCGAGGGGTTCAAACTTGGGCTAGAGGAATTCAACGGCTCTTTCGGTTGGGACTCAGAGTTAGGATAACACCGCCCCTGTGTCGGCGCGAAGCCTGCTCGACGATGTCAAGTACGAGAAGCACTGATTAGCATATGTCCTGTTCGGCGGCACATAGGGCGATGACGACATGCACCCAATTGCAGTCTACGAGGAGCGACTTTCCGAGTGGCAGCATCGGTTCGAACTTCATCCGGCGACGGGCATGTGCTGTGTCGTTCAGCGGCGGAGGGTTTGCGGCATGGAGCGCGACATCGACCGCATAATTGCACTGCTTCGCTCGCGGAACTGGACCACGGTCGATTTCAAGTGGATAAATAACACGGTACGGTACCGGCAACGACTTAGGGTCGTGGTGAGTCTTCGAAACACGACGTTTCGTGCGATGGGAATGAACGATATGGCTTATCGCGTCGCGTCTCGAAGACTCGCCACGACTGATTTTGAGGGTATTTGCCCCCGCGCAGGCGAAAGACCTGCGGCTACCAGAGAATAAAGAACGACGGACGTACCTGCTACCCAAAACGACCGATATTTGAACCATGCCGCTATACGTAATCCCTTCCTGGAAATTCCTATGCGACTCTCCCTTGCGCTCGCGATTCTTGCACTCGGGTTCCCCGTTGTGGCGGCGGAGAAGATGAACGTGCTGTTCATCGTTAGCGATGACCTCACGAACCAGACACTGAGTTGCTACGGCAGTGCGAAGGGGCAGACGCCGAACATCGACAAACTTGCGGCGAAGGGGGTGCGCTTCGATCGCGCGTACTGCCAGTATCCACTGTGCAATCCGAGCCGCGCGTCGTTCCTCACGGGGTTGCGGCCCGACCAAATCAAAATTTACGAGAACGTAACACAGTTCCGCAAAACGACGCCGGATGCGCAATCGTTGCCGCAGACGTTCCGCAAAGCGGGGTACTTCGTCGCACGGGTCGGCAAGATGTATCACTACGGCGTGCCGGGGCAGATTGGCACGAATGGCCTCGACGATGAGCCGTCGTGGGAGAAGGTGTACAACCCGAAAGGCTACGACAAAGACGACGAAGATCAGAACCGCATTTTCAGCATGACGCCGATGGGCAAAGGCTCCGGGCGGTTTGGCGGCAGCCTCAGTTGGCACGCTTCGGACGGCAAAGATGCGGAACACACCGACGGCAAAATCGCGGCGGAAGTCGTGACGCAGATTGCCGCAAACAAGGACAGGCCGTTCTTCCTCGCGTGTGGCTTCTTCCGCCCGCACACGCCGTACGTCGCACCGAAAGCGTACTTCGCGATGTACCCGCCGGAGAAATTCACACTGCCCGTCGTGCCGAAGGATCACCGCGATACTCTCCCAAAGCCCGCGTTCGGCAGCGCGAAAAAAGAACAAGACACGATGACCGACGACCAACGCCGCCTCGCACTTCAGGCGTACCATGCCGCGACGACGTTTATGGATGCCCAGGTTGGCCTCGTTGTCGCCGAACTCGAAAAACAAAAACTGGCGGACAAAACCATCATCGTGTTCATCAGCGATCACGGCTACCACCTCGGCGAACACGGACTTTGGCAGAAGATGAGCCTCTTTGAAAACTCCGCCCGCGTCCCGATGATCGTCTACGATCCACGCTCCAAGGCCAACGGCCAAACGACAGCGCGCACCGTGGAATTGATCGACCTGCACCCGACGCTCGCCGACCTTTGCGGCCTCGATGCCCCGAAGGAACTCACGGGGAAAAGCGTGCGGCCATTACTGAACGATCCGAAGCAAGCATGGGATCGAGTCGCTTTCACGCAAGTCAGTCGCAACGGGTTCATGGGCTACAGCGTGCGCTCCGAACGCTATCGCTACACCGAATGGGACGGCGGCACGAAGGGCGTGCAACTCTGCGATTTCACGACCGATCCGCACGAACTAACGAACCTCGCCAACGATCCGAAACATGCGGACATCGTCAAGGAACACAAAGCGTCACTGGCGATCGCGAAAGGAGCGAAGTGATGCGTTTCGCAATCGTGGTGACAGCCCTCTGTCTGTTCGGAACGACGGCATTTGCGGCCCCGCCGAACGTCGTGATGATTATCGGCGACGATCAAGCGTGGACCGATTATGGCTTCATGGGCCATCCGCACATCGCGACGCCGCACCTCGATAAACTCGCGGCACAATCGCTCGTCTACCCACACGGCTACGTGCCGAACAGCCTGTGCCGTGCCAGCCTCGCCACGATGATTACGGGGCTGTACCCGCATCAGCACACGATCACCTCGAACGATCCGCCACTACCCGCAGGACTCACGCAAGGCGCGGCGATGAAAGATCCTCGCTACCTCGCGGAACGCGCGAAGATGGTGGCCGGTTTCGAGAAAGTGCCGAACCTCGCGAAACTCCTCGGCGCGAACGGCTACGTCAGCCATCAATCGGGGAAATGGTGGGAAGGCAACGCCTGCCGTTGTGGTGGCTTCACCGAAGGCATGACGCACGGCGATACGGCAAAGGGCGGCCGCCACGGCGACGAAGGGTTGAAGATCGGCCGCGAAGGGCTGAAAGCGGTCACGGACTTCATCGATAAATCGAAGGCCGACCAGAAGCCGTTCTACGTCTGGTACGCGCCGATCATGCCACACCAACCGCACAACCCGCCCGCACGCCTATTCGAAAAGTACAAGGGAAAGCACGAGTCGCCGTTCGTTTGCAAGTATTGGGCGATGTGCGAATGGTTCGACGAAACCGTCGGCGAACTCCTCGGGCACCTCGATAAAACCGGGCAGGCCGAGAACATGATCGTAATTTATTTGCACGACAACGGCTGGATTCAAGATCCGAAGTCGGCGGTGTATGCGGCGAAATCGAAGCAGTCGCAGTACGATGGCGGTGTGCGAACGCCGATCCTCATCCGCTGGCCGAATCACGTGAAACCGGGTCGCTCCGATGCTCTCGCCAGTTCGATTGATGTCGTGCCGACGATCCTCGGCGCACTGGAAATGAAGCAAGAAACGAAACTCCCCGGCGTGAACTTGCTGCTTCCAGATGCGGTGAACAAACGCGAGGCGGTGTTCGGCGAGATCTACGAGCACAACGCGGTCGACATCCGGAACCCCGTAGCGAGCCTGAAATATCGCTGGGTGATTGCAGGACATTGGAAGCTAATCGTCCCGAACGCGGCACGATTGCCGAACGCGAAAGTCGAGCTGTACGACCTGCACGCCGACCCGACCGAAGTGACGAATCTGGCCGACAAGAACATCGAGAAGGCCGCTAAGCTACACACGTTGTTAGACGCCTGGTGGAAGCCGTGATTTCCGGTTCAACTCGTAGTCCTCTCGCTCCGCGAGAGGACAGCAAAAATCATCGCAAACCAATGTATCTGCACTCAACGTAACCCATTCTCGCTTTCCTCTCGCGGAGCGAGAGGGCTACACGCACCGAACCTACTTCGGGATGCAGTGTCCCTTGCGGAATCGAATTCGAGAAAAGGGCCAGCTATGGGTGCGACGCGCGATGATTTCGTGAAGTATCCCCGTACGCCGCACCTGTTCGGGTCGCGCGGCACCGACGATGACAAGCATCTGTCAGCGAAAGAATCGATGCGGTTCGTGGCCGACGATTCGCTCATCGTCGAAGAAAAACTCGACGGGACGAACACCGGCATCCACTTTCATTCGCAAGGTCGCATGATCCTGCAATGTCGCGGCCACGAGATCAAATCGGGGATGCATCCGCAGTACGATTTGTTCAAACAGTGGACGATGGGCAAGCGCCCCGTGCTCGAAGCGATGCTAGCGGATCGGTTCATCTTGTTCGGCGAATGGCTGTACGCGAAGCACTCGGTGCATTATCGCGCACTCCCGCACTACTTCTTCGAGTTCGATATTTACGATAAATCATTGGGCCGCTTCCTCGATTTGGATACGCGGCTACGAATGCTCGATGGCACTGATATCGGGACCGTTCCCGTGTTGCATCGCGGCCGCACGAACGAGAAAGACCTCTTCGGTATGATCGGCCGCTCCGCATTCGACAGTGCGTTCGACAACCCGTTCACCGGCCAAATCGACGATCGCATGGAAGGCGTCTACGTTCGCACGGAGGCGGAAGGCTACGTCACCGGTCGCGCAAAACTCGTACGCCCCGAGTTCGTCGAGAAGATCAAACAAAGCGAACACTGGCAACATCAGGCGATGATTCCAAACACGCTGCGAAGTGGTGTGGAGATCTGGTCATGAAAACTTGGAAGGACATTGAGAATGCGACGCTTGCGGAGGTGCTGGCTTGGGCGGCGGCGCAACCGTGGGCGTGTACGATGGCGGCGTGCAAACAAGATGCGGGCTGGCACGCCGAGGGCGACGTTTGGACGCACACCGTGATGGTGATCCGCGAACTGGAACGGCTACCCGAGTGGCCCTCGCTCGATCGCGATTCACGGCTAAAATTGCTATTTACCGCGCTGTTTCACGATTCCGGCAAGCCGCTCACGACGATCATCGACCCGGAAACGGGGCGAACCCGCTCGCCGAAACACTCGGTCGTCGGCATGGAAATCGGGCGTACGGTCATGCGCAATCTCGGCTGCGATCTCGCGTTCCGCGAAGACGTGTGCCAGCTCGTTCGCTATCACGGTCGCCCGCCGTACTTGCTCGAAAAACCCGACCCGGCGAAGGAAGTCATCGCGACATCGTGGCAGCTATCGAACCGCTTGCTGTACCTGTTCGCGCTCGCCGACACGCGTGGCCGAACGACGACGGATACTGCGCGAGCCGAAGACAACTTACACCTTTGGAAAATGGTCGCCGAGGAGAACGATTGCTTCGTGCAGCCTTACCCGTTCGCGAACGACCATGCGCGTTTCCTGTTCTTTCGCGACCAGCTTTCGAGCTTGCACTACGTGCCGCGTGAGGCGTTCCGTTGCACCGTGACGATGATGTCTGGTTTACCCGGTGCAGGGAAAGACACCTGGCTGTCCGTGCATCAGCCGAACCTGCCCGTTGTCTCGCTGGATGATGTTCGTTCGAGCCTCGATGTCGATGCGACCGACGATCAAGGCGAAGTGGTGCAAGTGGCGCGAGAGTGGTGCCGCGAGCATCTGAGGGCGAAACGGGATTTCGCGTTCAATGCCACGAACACGATGCGGCTGACGCGCACTCGCTGGATCGATCTGTTCGCCGATTACGACGCACGAATCGAGATCGTCTATCTCGAACCGTCGCTGAAAGTGCTCCATCATCAAAACGAGAATCGCGCAAAGGCGGTGCCGCGTCGTGCGATCGAACGACTCATCGCGAAGCTCGAACCGCCCACCCGAGTCGAAGCGCACTGCGTGTCGTATCCCGATGAGTGGCCGTAACCGTTCGAGGTATCCGGTTGCATTTTCAATGTTCCAGAACGCGGAGATGGGTATCGGGGTGTAGCTCGCGACCTTGACCCTTCTGGAAGCGATTGCTATCTTGTGTGAAGTATGGGTGATTAACTCAGTGGTAGAGTGCGTTCTTCACACGGACGAAGTCACTGGTTCAAATCCAGTATCGCCCACTTCCTTTTCGTTGCGGGATGGCCCGAAGCCAGTTGCCGAGTCGACGGACTCAGCGATTGACCTTGAGTCCCGGAATCGCTTTCGTCAGCGCCGCCACCCCGACCGCAGTGACCTGCTTCGCTTCGTACAGATGGATCCATTTCAGCTTCTTCAGCCCGTGTAGCTTGGCCAGCCCGGCGTCGGTCACGCCCGACGAACCCCATTGGCATCAAGTTAAGCGGTTGTGGGCATTTCCACCTTGTACTTGAGCTGGCTCGGATCTGCGAGCAACTCGAAGGTACTGGACGACTTACG
>JAYVXI010000166.1:0-39996 GCA_043785305.1 Limnoglobus sp.
GATCTACTTCTTCGTCGCCACGGCGTTCTGGAACATGGTCGGGGCCGGGCTGTTCGGGTTCATGATTAACCCGCCCATCGCCCTGTACTACATGCAGGGTTTGAACACGACACCGCTGCACGCCCACGCTGCCTTGTTCGGCGTCTACGGGATGCTCGGCATCGGACTGATGCTGATGTGCCTGCGGGCCATCCTGCCGGGCCTCGTGTGGAAGGAAGGGATGGTCAAGTTCGCTTTTTGGGCGATGAATGTCGGCCTGATGGCGATGTGCGTCCTCAGCCTCCTGCCGGTCGGGTTGATGCAGACCTGGGCTTCGGTGGACAAGGGCTACTGGTACGCCCGCAGCCCGGAGTTCCTGCACACCGAGGTCATGCAAACGCTCCGCTGGCTGCGGGTGCCGGGCGACACGATCTTCGCCCTGGGAGCCGTCGCCTTGGTGTGGTTCGTGGCCGGGTTGAAAACGGGCCACTCGCTGAAAAGTGGGGCCGACGCTGACGCCCAGGCGAGAACGACGGGGACCGCTTCGTAACCAGTACCCGCCAGAAAACGGTTCCCGACGAGGCGACCAGACACCAGTTCTTACCAGAAGGAAACACGGCCATGTCCATTCCGCAAGCAATCCCTGGGGAAATCGTGGATGTGCGCCCGCTGGGGGACGCCCTGGCGACGACCGGAACGAGGACGCTGGTGAAGACCGAGGCCCTCAATGTGATCCGCATGGTCGTCCCAGCTGGGAAGGAGATTCCCACGCACACGGCGAAGGGCGAACTCGTCGTGCAATGCCTGGAAGGGAAGATCGCTTTCACCGCCTGCGGGCGAACACACGACCTCGTGGCCGGGCAACTGCTGTACCTCCCGACCGGCGAACCCCACTCGCTGCGTGGGATCGAGGACGGCTCGTTGCTGCTGACCATCGTGTTGCCGGGCCGGTAAATGCTGTGCAGCAGGATTACGCCACCATGACCGCCGACGAGACACCCCGCCCGATTGATCCCCAGGTCCGCATCGGCCACATCCACTTGAAGGTGGCCGACCTGGAGAGATCCTTGCAGGCGTCCCGTGTGTCCTCCTCGCCGGAGTAGTTTTTCTCATCGACCTGTTTCGGGGGGTGGCCGAGCCACGAAACCCGATAGGTGCGGAACGGGCTGTTTTGCAAGAGCAGGCTGCCGAAGTCCCGGAAGTCCTTGAGGGTGAACGGTCGCTCCGATGACCGGCCCAGCGTGTCCCGCCACTGCGACTTCACCTTGTCGTAGAGCTTCGGCTTGCCGCCAGCGTTCTTGCTTTCGACGTACAACGGCTTCCCGCCCCTGTCGAGCAAGGCTTTTGATTCTTTTGCAGACATCTCTCGACACATCGCAATTGTGTAACCGTTCACGGGGCAAATTGCATTTCCATCGTTGGCAATCGAAATCGTACGAGTTCACTACTATAGAAATAACTATATATACGATTCGTTGAAACGAGCCACCGGGCTTGTAGGCGAATTACCGAACATTTTTCCGTTCGACGGGATGGAGTTCGCCTAGCTTACTGCGTTGGCATTTTGTTACAGATAGGCAAACGCCGTCGTTCACCGCTCGGAGTCGTCGAATGCGAGTCGCCGTAATCTCATTACTGTTAGCCTTTTGTGCCAACGTCACCGCGGCCCCGATGCCGAACTTCGACGATGCGCCGCTTCGCGCGATTCAATTCATAGACAAAAACGAAGGCTGGAGCGTCGGCGACGATGGTGTGATCTGGCACAGTATCGACGGTGGCAAAAGCTGGGAACGACAGAAATCGGGCACGCGGGCCAGCTTGCGTTCGGTGCATTTCTCGACGCCGTACACCGGTTGGGTGGCGGGGCGCATCGAAAAAGCAGGCGATGCCGCGAGTATGGGTGTGCTGTTGCACACCACCGATGGCGGGATTTCGTGGAATGAAACGGCAACGAATCTGCTACCAGGGCTGAACATCGTGCGGTTTTTCGACGAGAAGAACGGCATCGTCGTCGGCGATGGCTGTCCCGGTTACCCCGCGGGCACGTTCGCAACCAACGATGGCGGCGGCAGTTGGCGACCGGTCAGCGGGCCGCGAATCGCAACGTGGCTGGCGTGCGATTTCCACGATAGTAAGAGCGGTTTGATCGCCGGTGCGTGGTCGCAATCGGCGAAGTTCGTCGATGGGCCACTGCAACCGAGCCAGATGGAAATCCCCGGCAGTCGTAGCGTGCGTGCGGTCAAGATCGCTGGAAAAGAAGCGATTGTCGCGGGTGATGGCGGGTTGGTGATGGTCGATCGCGACTGGCCGAACGGCACGTGGTCGCACGTCGAATTGCCACTCGATCGCGATGCCCGTTCGGTGTGCGATTTTCACTCGGTGGCCGCAGTTGGCCAGAACCTCTGGCTCGTCGGACGGCCCGGCTCGGTCGTGCTGTTTAGCCCCGATTTTGGCCGCACGTGGGAAGTCCGCAAGACGATCGCAGCGGTGCCACTTCACGCGATAAATATGCTCGATGCGAACACCGGTTGGGCGGTCGGCGAACTCGGTACGATCCTCGGCACCATCGATGGCGGCAAGACGTGGACCTCGCGGAAATCGGGTGGCCACCGTGCCGCGATTCTGACGGTCAATGCTGCCGGCAAAGGCATTCCGTACGGCACGATCGCCCAACTCGCGGGGAAAGAGGGCTACCTGGCCGCGGCGGTACAGGTGACGTCCGCCGACGCGAAAACGGCCGACCCGAAGCGTGCCACGAACGAATTTCAGATCTCGCAAGCGATGCGTTCGGTGTCGGGCGCGACGGCGGAAACGATCTGGTCGTTCCCCGTGCCGGGTCATGCGAATGGCCTCAGCGCACAGCAACTGTTGGCGTTTTGGCACGGTTTGCACGATGGCAAAGCGAACGAACAACTGCTCCGCCAACTGGTGCTGACGATCCGCGTGTGGCGTCCCGAAGTGATCCTCACCGATTCGATCGCGACGAACGCGCCCGCTGCCGAGCAACTCGTGTTGGCGACGATGCAAGAAGCGTTCAAGCGCGCCGCCGATGCGACGATGTACCCCGAACAAATTTCCGCACTCGGTTTGAATGTCCACGCGACGCAAAAACTCTACGCGATTTCCGACAGCGATGCTCATGCACAAGTGATTGTGGACGACGCCGCATTCGTCGACGCGCTCGCCGACACACCGAACGAGATCGCGAAATCGGCACAGATACTATTGGCGTATACTGCCCGCGACCGCACCGGTTACCGGTTGATTTCGCACCGCAAAGCTGGCTCCGAAGCCGACAAAGAACTGATGGCCGGAACGACGCTGGCACGCGGTGGCCTCGCACGGCGAGAAGAATCGACGCGCGGTTACACACCGGAATTTATCGCAGCACGCCGAAATGCGATGGAGAGCCGCGCGGCATTCGCGAAAGCCGCCGAACTGCTTACGAAGGCCGATGCGGACTTCCCGAGCGAGTGGAAAAATCTCAAGGATCGGCTCGCGACAATGGCCGATGCCGAAGCGGTCGATGCGCTGGTGGCGATGGGCGAACGCCTCGCGGATGCGGGTCGTTGGTCGCACGCACGGGAGTTGTTTGCGTACGCCAGCGAAAAGTATCCGCTCCAGGCGCGTTCCGAAGAGGCGTATCGTTGGCTCATGCGATTCCATTCGAGCGGTGAAGCGGTTCGCCGCATGGAACTCGGACACTATCCCGCATTACGTGCGACCGAGTTCGTCGAATTACCGAATATAAAAGGGCTGGAGGTGGAATTAATTCCCGTCGGTTTCACCGAGCCGCTCACAAAGAAAACGCGATGGAAGTTCCGCACGTCTGAAGCCGAGGGAGAGTGGGTGATGGCGGGGACGAACCTCGAAGCGCGGATGTTCGCGATGAACCCGCTGGCGAGCCGCGAACCCGATCTGGCACTCGGTTTCCATGCGTCGCGACTGAAACTCGGCTTCAACGCCGATGCTAACCGTACGCTGAAAATTTACCATCGAACGATGATCGGCCAGACGCTCGTACCCGGCGAAAACCCATGGTTCGATGCGGTGGCATCGGAACTCTGGCTGGCGAATCGCGGCTCGGCGGCCACCCCCGTGAAGCCGATAGCGATGTGCGAAAAGATCGCGACGCGGCCCATTCTCGATGGCAAACTCGACGAGGAATGTTGGAAGAACATCGTGCCCTTCCCTGTCCGATCCGTTTCCACCGAACTCGTAGGTACGCACAGCACCGAGGCCCGTTTCGCTTTCGACGACGAGTTTCTTTACGTCGGTATTTCGTGCGAAAATCCTAGCGGCGAAGTGCCACCGAAACCGGAGACTCGCCGCCGCGATGACGATCTTTCGGCGAACGACCGCGTGGAAATTTTGCTCGACATCGATCGCGACTACCGGAGCTATTATCGGTTGTGCGTCGATCGTCGTGGCTGTGCCGCCGAGGATTGCACCGGCGACAAAACCTGGAACCCGAAGTGGTTCGTGACGGTCGAACCGAACGCGAAAGGCTGGACCGCCGAGATCGCGATCCCGCTCAGCGAACTGACGGGCCGCCAACCGCGACGCGGCCACCACTGGGCGATGAACGTGCTGCGAGTGATCCCCGGCAAAGGCATCCTCGCCTGGAACGCCCCCGCCGACGCAACCCCCCGAACCGAAGGCATGGGCCTGATGGAATTTCACGTGAAGTGACCGCTAACGGCGTTGCGATTGGCGGCGTGGGCGTTCGCTGCTTTGAAAAATTCGAGGACGGCCATCGCAACCGGTGTGCGTCGAAGGCAACAAACAGCACCAGTCACTCCGGCTGGGTATTGCTCACCTCCGGAAGAAGTTCTGGGGGCGGCGTCGGCCTCACGCCCGCCAGGAGCCTACCTCAGCTACCGCCCACCCACTCGCGGTGCGGCGGAGCAGGAACTGCTGCCCGCCGCCGGCCCGCATGCCCGAGAACCGGCCGGTCTGGACGAACAGCCACCCGTCCCGCCGCGTGTCGAGCCGCAGAACCTGAGCGCCCGCAGGCAGCAATGCCAGGGCAGCAACTAACTCTGACACCGGAAGCCCGTCGATCGGGAACATCGTAAGCCGGTACGCCTCAAAGTCCACCCGCTCGTCGTCTGCCACCCGCAAGCCCTCCGGGCCGCCTAACGACCCAACTCAGCAGCGGCGGGGCACCGGTGAGCTACACGTCACAAGAAGCCTACACGCCCGCCGTCTGCTACAGCGATTCGTACCACTCCCCAAAATCACAGGAACTTGCCTATCTTATACCCAGCGTATCGCGCGATGCTCGATTTGGTAATCGCGATCGAGTCTTTCGACTCAGCTCGTTGGTTCGACTGAGCTGGGCGTTTTTGTTAATCGATTGCATCCCGCTTACGTCGTGCGAAGCACGACGTATAGGCGAGCGGGGTGTGTAAGCACCCTGATCCTTCCTGTGTCGGAAAACAATGTCCATTTCAATGAGACAATCTCCATTTCTATCCATTACGCATTGCGCACGATAGTGGCTGAATCAGGGTGCTTACACACCCCGCTCGCCAAGAATGGTGGGAGCAATTGCAAAAAATGAAGGTAAATTTGAAAGTGGCTAAAGGTTCACTTCACGCACACACATGCGCCGCCCTCGATCCTTATTCCTTGCCCATTTGCCTCCTGCGCTCGCGAACCTCGGCAAGCCACTGATCAATTCGTGGCCGGATCTCGAAGAGAGAAGGGATGCCGTCATACACTTCAACGGCATTACCGAAGTAGCCTCGCAAAAACGACTTTCCGACTCCGTTTCTGACGCGGCGCGAAAGACTCCAACTCGTGCTAGAACGACCATCCAACTCGGCACCGACCTCAAGGATCACTTGCGAACACAACCTGGCAGCACCCTCGATCTCGCCGAGCGGCAACGGATTTCGACGTACAAGACAGACGATGCCAGACACTTCAAAGCGCTCAGCCGGTTCCACGTTGGCGAGGCCGTTCAAGGGATGCGTGGAATCCAGAACGCGTTCTCCCAGCATGGTGTCAGCAGACTCAAACCAAATACCCGCAGCGATCGCCTCAACAAACTGATCGTGGAAACTGAAAACGTAATGGCTAAACTCATCGAGCATCTCGTCGACGTTTCCACCAAAATTGTACGCATTGCCGTAATGCATCTTTTCGTACTCGTACCGTTCGCGCAGCCAAGCAGAGTCGGAGATCGTGGTTACCCAATGAAACTCATTCCGTTCGATTGGAGCACGCGGAAACGGTTTATATTCGCCGCGTGACACTTTGATGGAATCCAGTTTCTCGAAAGTAATTCGCCCCCATCGGCCGTCATCCGTCGCGAAATGCACGGCCGTCAATGCTCCGCCATATTGAACTATGGGCGAGTCAATCGAATCGGCGAGGAGCGGCACCTCTACCCGATGAGCAAGTTGTGGCGTATTCTCCATAGCGATTTCTTGACGTCGATATTTAAGGCGAACAGGTGTTTATGCCAATCCCTACATGAGATAAACAATTTATTCTGAATCCACAGACGAGATAATATCGGCCTTGCGAACGCCGCGTCAAGAATTTTATTCCGTCCTCGTTTAGCCGTTTAGCCGCGCCGTGTAGTCTTCGGAGCGAAGCGCGTGCGCTACTTACGTGGAGCACGCGGCTCGCGTGCAGGGTAGTCAGATCACACGCGAGCCGCGTGCGCTACTTATCGCGGCGAATTCATCCCGATTCGATTCCACCCACACAAATCGCAACAGTCAAAAAATCGCAGACGATCCGACGTAAGTCGGAATTTCGACGTGTCGTGGAAGTGTCTCCAAGTGTCGTGAGAATGTCGTGCGCGGTCGATTTTATGTCGTGCTCGGTCGATTTTGTGTCGTACTCGGTCGATTTTCGGTCGCCACTTGCGTCGAGTCTGGGATCGATCACCCGCGACATAACCCGCTATTCGAGTTCGAGATACGGCAAAATCGCCGTTTTCGGATCAGATATTTACGATCAAAAAGTGGCATTTTGGGACGCAAAAATGGCAAAAAAACGGTTTTTGAGACTCCGCAATTGTGACTTACGTCGATTCTGAGAGACGAGAACGCCCGCAGAGATTCTCTGCGGGCGTTTTGCGTGAGCGTTAGTAGCGGAATTCCATGCCGACGCGGATGCCTTGCACGGTCAGGCCCGTTTCCTTGAACTGGAAGGCGGGGAACTGACCGGGCACGCGATTCGTACCGCTGAAGGTGGGAATCTGGTTCGGATCGACGCGGAGGTCGATCTGATCGCCCGCTCGGACGACGTTGTTCAGGTACATGAAGTCGTACCCGACATACGTTCGCAGGCGTGGGGTGATCTGGCAACCGAGTTTCGCACCGACCCACGGCATCACGGCGAACTGGTCGCGGGAGTAGCGACCGATGTTCGATGGTTGCGTGAGCAAGCCACCCGCAAAGGATTGCGTCGGGCCACCCGGTGGGGTGATCGTCGTGAACCCGCTAATTTCGACGACTTCGTGATTGACGCCGAGGGCGACACCGGCACGCACGCCGACGTACCAATGGCTGTATCGACGCTCGGTGGCAAAGCCGATGTTTGCACCGTGGAAATCGTTCGTGGTGCGGAAGTTATCGTTGACGATGAACCGCGTGCCGGGGACGACGTTCGTCTGGCCGGGCAGTGATGTCAGGTCTTCGCGGATGTTGATCTCGTCGGTCAGGTTCAGGTACGTATAACCGAGCAACATATCGAACCGGCCACACGGCCCGCAGCAAAGGTTTTTGACGAAGTTCGCACCGCCACCGATCAGACTGGTATTCGAGTTGACGGTCACGCTACCGGACAAAATTCCCGGAGTGGAGACTAATTGCGTATCGGGGAACGACACGAGTTGCGTGTCGGGTCGATTGAGGTTCGTGTTGAAGAACGGCCGCGTGATAACCTGCGAACCATCCGAACCGGCTGTGAAACGGCTGTGTCTATCGCCGAGGTAAAAGAAGTTGCCTTCGATTCCGAACTTCTGGCATTCGTCGAGCCAAATCCCGGCATTCAAATAGAAGCCACTGCGAAACTGGTTGTTCAACTGTTTCGTAGGGTACAGAATCGTCGTCGTAGGCTGGCCGAGGGCACCGGCAATTGCACGAGGCGTACCGACGGGAGCGCCCGTCACGAGTGGTGGGACGTTCATTCCGGAAGTCGTCCAGAAGACGTATCCGGCGTCGACCCAAAACCGTCCGAGTGGGCCGCACGGCGTACAACAGGCCGCCGCCGGTGCGGGGCAATCGCCGTACGTCGGGCAGGACGTCATACTGGCCCCACCGTTCGCGAGCAAATCGCTGCCAACGGTAGTCGGTACCATCGCCGGTGCGGCAGTCGGTGTTGCAGCGGGCAATGTGGTGGCGGGCGCATCGACAACGGCCCGCGCGAGTCGGACGGTCGGAGTCGCTTTAGTGGATTTGACGGGTGCCGGTTGTTGAGCGGACAGTCCACCTGCCGCACCAACACAAACGGCAACGCCTCCGAGAAAACGGGTGAGCATGGGATTCCTCCGTGAATCGTACTGGGGTTAGCCCAAGTACATCTGGGCTGGGCGGAAGTGGAACTCGTTTCGCACGTCTCCGCACACCTCACACATCGGGTCTAACCGTTAATCCCGTGCATTTGATGCATCGCAGAATTGCCCGATCCATTCGACACCGCTCAATTCAACTGGCGCAGAACGCACAATCGTTACGATGCGGAAGCTGAACGTGCGATACATTTTGTTAATTTGGGGCGACAGTAACGAATTTGACTTGCGGAGGTATATCATTTGTAAGATACTAAGTGTCTTGCGGGTGCGGAATATTCTCGCCCAGGAATAACCGCCTCGTTTACGCCTACCCCAGCAATGCTTTTTTTGAATGGGATTCATCGAACGAAGTCGACGGTTGTGCGGATTTTTTAGCATTCGACACGGACGTTGGAACGCCAGGGGTTTGTATCTCACACCATGAGAGGCTTCAGTTATGTTCGGCAATCAGTTTGATAAATCGCGGACACGGATGTCTGCCAATCGGACCAAGTCATCGGCTGCGGTCTCGCTCGAATTTGTCGTCCTTGAGGATCGCGCGATTCCGTCGGTGACGGGGATCGTGTACCAAGACTACAACGCCAACGGTACGTTCGATACGAACGGGCAAGTTCCGAATGCCGGCCTCGGCACGACACCGACTGCGATCGATCGCGGTATCGCGGGTATCATCGTGACGGCGTACGACGCGAATAATGTCGTCGTCACGCAGACCGCGAGCGATGCAACCGGTGCGTATAGCCTAAATACGTCGAACAGCGGTCCGCTCCGCGTCGAGTTCACGAATCTGCCAACGGGAATCTTCTTTGGCCCCCAAGGAACTTCCGCGAATACGGCCGTGCAGTTCGTACCGGCAGGGAATGCGAGTAACGTGAACTTGTCGCTGGTTCGCCCCGAAGACTTCAGCCCGAACAATCCGCTACTCGTCACGAGCATGTACGTCTTCGGCGGCACGACGCAAAACGACTTTAACCCCGGTACGGGCGTCGTCGTGAGCTTCCCGAATGCGTCGGGTTCAGAAGATGCCGACAAAAACCAGGCGAACCACCGCAACCCTACCACGCACGATTTAGCGTTGCGGTACGATAATGTCGGTACGACGTGGGGCTTGACCTACGACCGCGTGCAAAACAAAATCTACGCCGCATCGTACGCGAAACGTCACACGAGCTTCGGTCCGAATGGTCCCGGTGCGATCTATCAATCGGGTACGAGTGGCACCAGTGGTACGCTATACGCCGACCTCAACGCGCTCTTCCCGAATAAACCGGCTGGCAACTTATTGGATGTGTTCCGCGATCAGAACAACAACCCCGTCGCGTTTCGTCAGAATTACACCTCGTTTTTAGATTATGCACGCGATGGCTTAGTTCGATTCGTCGATAATACCGGCGTGACTCGCGACCTCGGCTGGGACACCGTCGGTAAAATCGCACTCGGTGGCCTCGACGTAAACGCCGATGCCAGTCGGATGTTCACCGTCGCCCTCGGCGACCGCCGCTTATACTCGGTTCCGACATCGGGTGCGTTGACCAGTACGACTGTGCAGCGCTTCGATCTGCCACTACCGGCCGGTGTGACGGGACGTACCGATGCGAATCCACTCGGCGATTTACGACCGTTTGCGGTGCAATATCATCGTGGCCTCGTTTACATCGGTGCCGTAAATACTGCGGAAACGAGCCAGCGACGTCAAGATTTGAAGGCGTACGTGTTTGCGTTCGATCCCGCGAAGGGCACGTTCGTCAACCTCGCACGTCAGACGACGACGACCGAAGCGGTGTTCGAGATCGCGCTCAACTACGAGCGAGGCATCATCCACATGGGTGGGAATCAGAACGGTAACTTCCCGAACGGGATCGCGCCGCCAGACTCCGCTGTATGGAACCCGTGGTCGCCGACGTTCCGCACGGTTGCCCAACAACCGGAGGCGATCGGTCGCGCGAGTTACCCGCAACCGATGCTGACGGGCCTGTCGTTCGATGTGAACGGCAATATCTCGCTCGGCATTCGCGATCGTTCGAGCGATCAGTTCGGCCGACTGACGCCAGACGACCCGACGCAGCCGAACAACTTCTCGTTCTTCGGTATACCCGCAGGCGATACCCTTCGCGCATTCATCAACACCAACGGCAACCTCGACGCGGCCCAAGCGAACCCCGCAACGCCGTTGGCAGGTTGGACGCTCGAATCGAACGGCCGCAACCCGAACGGCACGATCGGCACCGGCCCGCAGAACACGGGCCAAGGGCCTGGCGGCGCAGAGTTCTACTTTAACGACGAACTGCCACGCGATCCGACGAAGCCACCGGTCGGCGTTCAGACCGAACACGACGAAGTCTCCCTCGGCGGTATCTTGCAGATTCCGGGCTTCAACCAACTCGCCACCACCGCGTTCGACCCCGTCCGAATTCCCGGTGCAGTCAACACCGGCGGGGTGCGTTGGTTCGATTCGACGACGGGCGGCATTACGCGAAGTTACGAGTTGTATTTCACGCCGTTCCCGGACGCGAACACGACGTTCGCCAAAGCGAACGGCGTGGGAGATTTGATCGCGGTCACCGCGCCGCCGCCGATTGAAATCGGCAACTATATCTGGAATGACGCCAACAAAAACGGCATCCAGGACGCGGGGGAAGCTCCACTCGCAGGCGTGGAAGTCCAACTTTTCACGGCTGCAAACGTGTCGCTCGGGACGGCCACGACCGACGCGAATGGCAATTACTACTTCTCGTCGCTTGCCGGTGTCTCGACACCGAGCAAAATCGTCGGCTTAAACCTGCTGCAAAACACGCAGTACCAACTGCGTATCGATCTCGGACAAACCAACCTCGCAAAGAAGCAACTCACGACCGCCAAAGCAAACTCCGGTGCCAACTCCGACACGCGCGATTCGGATGCGACCGTCGTCGGCACGAATGCAGTAGTGAATTTCACCACGGGTATCGGCGGACAGTCGAACCACACGTTCGACGTCGGCTTCTTCAACAAGTCGTTCGTCTCGCTAGGCAACTTCGTCTGGGACGACGTCAACAACGATGGCATCAAAGGGCCGAACGAACTCGGTATCGGCAACGTCGTCGTCAACCTTTACGATGCGACCGGCACGACGAAACTGGCCACCACGATGACTTCCGCACAGGGATTTTATAACTTCAGCGAACTCGACGCCGGCACTTACGTCGTCGAAATCGCGCCGCCTGCGGGATACTCGACGAGCACCGGCAAGAACGGCTTCGCTACCGGGCCGTACGAGCCGGGGATTTCCACCAACATCGACAACCAAGATCACGGCACACTCCAAGCGAACGGCCTGATCCGTTCGGCACCCGTGACGCTTGCTGTAGCGGGCAACCTCGCGAACCCCAACACGTCGGGCACGTTGCCGAACGACGCGAACACGACGATCGACTTTGGCCTGTTCCGCCCGATGGAAGTCGGTAACTTCGTCTGGGAAGACACCAACAACAACGGCGTTCTCGATGCCGGCGAAAAGGGCCTCGCAGGTGTCGGCGTGCAATTGCTCGACAACAATGGTGTCGTCCTGACCGGCACGATTACGAATGCGGCGGGAGGCTACACCTTCGGTGGCCTCGGTTCGGGCACGTACTCGGTACGCATCTTCACCCCGGCAGGCTACACCAGCAGTACGGGTCGCAACGGCTCTTCGACGGGGCCGTTCGAGCCGGGCCTCATCGGCAATACCAACGATGCCGACCACGGCACCACCAACGGTATCGTCATCGGGGCGGCGGCGTTCATTCTCGGCGTGCCAGGAACCAATCCCGATGCGGGGGGCTTCGCGAACTATCGCCAAGACTTCGGCCTGTTCCGACCGATGCAAGTCGGCAATTTCGTCTGGGAAGACACTAACAACAACGGCGTTCTCGACAGCGGCGAAAAAGGCATCTCGGGCGTGTCGGTGCAGTTGCTCGACGCAAACGGCACCCCACTCGCAGGCACGATCACGAACGGGGATGGCAACTACCTGTTCGGCGGCCTCGGTAGCGGAACCTACTCCATTCGCGTGTTTGCACCGAGCGGCTTCACTAGCAGTACCGGCAAGAACGGCTCGCTGACGGGACCATTCGAACCCGGTGTTACCGGCGATGCCAACAACACCGATCACGGCACGACCACCGGCGGAAGCATCGGTGCTGCCGCATTCACACTTACTGCACCGGGTACGAATCCCGACGATGCGGGCTTGGCGAACCTTCGCCAAGACTTCGGCCTGTTCCGGCCGCTGAGCATCGGCAACTTCGTCTGGGACGATGCCAACAACAACGGCGTCTTCGATGGCGGCGAAAGCGGTATCGGCAACGTTCCCGTCGACTTGCTCGATGCAAATGGTACCGTCATCGGCAGCACGATCACGAGTGCGGGCGGGAACTACAACTTCGGTGGCCTTGCCGTGGGTATTTACTCGGTACGCATCACGACCCCAACGGGTTACCTCAGCAGTACGGGCAAGAACGGATTTGCGACAGGCCCATTCGAGCCAGGCACCGTGGGCAACTTCGACAACGCCGATCACGGTACCACGGCAGGTGGTTTCATCGTCGCAGCACCGTTCGGTCTACTCGCACCGGGTACCAACCCCGATGCCGATGGCCTCGCGAACTTGCGACAAGACTTCGGCCTGTTCCGACCGCTCAGCGTCGGCAACCTGGTCTGGCTGGACGTCAACAACAACGGCAAGCTCGATGCGGGCGAAAAGGGTATCCCGAATATCGCCGTTCGTCTGCTCGCTTCGAATGGTGTCGTCTTGGCGAATACCACGACCGATATTACCGGCGATTACCGCTTCACGAACTTGGCCACCGGCACTTACAGTGTCGAAATTGATCGGCCGACCGAGTTGACGAGTTCGACGGGTACACCCGGCCAGAACACCGGTCCCTTTGAACCGGCCATCGCGGGTAACGGGAACGACAACGAAGACAAGGGTACCGGCTTCGGTGGCGTCATTCGCACTAGCCCATTCACGCTCGATAGCTTCGGAACGAACCCGGACCTCGCAGGTTCCGCCAACCTGCGGCAAGACTTTGGCCTGACGACGATCGTCGTGCCACCGCCACCGCCACCACCGGCCTCGCTCCCCGCATCGGTTTCGGGCTACGTTTATCGCGATACCTTCGTGACGAACGGCGTCCGCCAACCAGAATCGGGGGAAAGTGGCATCGCAGGCACGCTCATCACGCTGACCGGTTTCGACGCCAACGGATTGCCACTGACGCTCACCGCGATTACGGACATCAATGGCTTCTACAAATTCCCGAACTTGGCAGCCGGTTCGTACACGATCCGCGAAACCCAGCCGCAAGGCTTCATCGACGGGATCGACACGCCGGGTAGCCTCGGTGGATCGACGCCCTCGAACGACGTGCTCATCGTCGGCTTGGCCGCAGGACAAGATGGGGTCGAATACAACTTCGGCGAAATCCTGATGTCGTCGGTGTTCGGTTTCGCGTACGAAGACGTCAACCGCAATCGCCGGATGGACGTCGGCGAGCCGGGCATTCCGAACGTGATTGTGACGATATCCGGAACCGCATTCGACGGTACGCCGATGGCGCGACCTCTGACGGCCGCCGATTCGATCAACGGCCTCGTCGCCACGACGAATGCATCCGGACGATACGAGTTCCCCGTGTTGCCACCCGGACGCTACACGATCACCGAAGCCCAACCGGCGGGGTATCTGGACTTCTTCGAATCGGCACAGGAACCGACCACGAAGCCCGTGAACCTCGGCAACGATATCATCAGCGAAGTTTCGGTCGCCGGTGGCGAAACGCGCGGCGCATTGAACTTCGGTGAAGTCCGTGTGACGGCACCAGTCACGACCGACCCCACGAAGCAAAACTTCCTCGGTTCGTCGCCGAATGGCGGCACGATCTCAGTGCCACCGAGCACCACGCCACCAGTCAGCGTGTTACCGAACAACGTGCCACTCAACCCGAAGTTCACTGTGAATACGGGTCATCCTGGCAAACCCTCGCTGCTGGCCGTGGGTGCCGGGGCGGGGCGGGGACCGTTGGTGCGCGTATTCGACTACGCCACCTCGACCGAGAAGTTCCGCTTCTTCGCCTACGAAGAATCGTTCACCGGTGGCGTTCGCACCGCCGTGGCCGATGTCGACGGCGATGGCACGCCAGACATTATCACCGCAACCGGTGTCGGTGGCGGCCCGCGTATTCGCGTGTTTAGCGGTGTCAACGGGGCACTGATTCGCGATTTCTTCGCGTTCGAACCCGAATTCCGCGGTGGGGTGTTCGTTGCTGCGGGCGATGTCAACGGAGACGGTAAAGCCGATATCATCGTCGGGCCGGAAGTCGGCGGCGGGCCGCGCGTCACGACCTTCGACGGGTCGAACGGGGCCATCCTCAACAACTTCTTCGCGTTCGATCCGAATCAGCGCGGTGGCGTTCGCGTTGCTGCGGCAGACTTCAACAACGACGGAGCCGCCGACATTGTGGTTTCGACTGGCAACTCGGTTGCGACGCGGGTTCGTACCTTCGATGGGCGTACGCTCAGCCAACTCTCGGAGATTACACCATACGCGGCCAACTTCATGGGTGGCGTGTTCGTCGCAGCAGGAGATGTCAACGGCGACGGAGTGCCGGACATCGTCACATCGGCCGACATCGGCGGCGGGCCGCACGTGCAGGTGTTTAGCGGAACGACGGGCCAAGCGATTTCGAGCTTCTTCGCATTCGACGCCACCTACACCGGTGGCGTGCGAGTCGGGCTGATCGATGCCGACGGCGATGGCAAACTCGATATCGTGACCGGGGCTGGTGTTGGTATGCCGTCTCAGATCAAGATCTGGCGAGGCTCGGACATCACCGTGATCGACGACTTCCACGCCTTCGATACGACCTTCCAAGGCGGCATCTACGTAGCGTAAACATAAACGTGGAGCACGCGGCTCGCGTGCGGTGATGTCCCCGACCCGCACGCGAGCCGCGTGCTCCACCTCCACCATTGCAACTTCCCGTTCAATTATCATTCCCTGGAGCTAACGATGATGCGTCCTCTCAGTCGGCGTTCGTTCCTTCACACGGCCGGTTTCGGCCTCGCTGCGATCGCCGCACCGAGCGCGTTTGCCGCACAAACGAAAGCACTGCTATTCAAAATCTCGCTCGCCCAATGGTCGCTCCATAAGGCGTTCTTCGCCAAGAAGCTCGATGCGATGAAGTTCGCCTCGATCGCCAAAGACGATTACGGCATCCTCGCGGTCGAATACGTCAACCAGTTTTACAAGGACAAGAAGAAGGATGACGGCTACCTGAAAGATCTGAAAAAAGTTGCTGACGATAACGGCGTCACCAGCGTCCTCATCATGTGCGATGGCGAAGGCGCGCTCGGCGATGCCGACGCCACGAAGCGATCCCAGGCGGTCGACAACCACAAGCGCTGGGTCGAGTGGGCGAAGTTCCTCGGCTGCCACAGCATCCGCGTCAATGCCCAATCGAGCGGCACTTACGACGAACAAATCGAACACGCTGCTGACGGATTACGCAAGCTCACCGAGTTCGGTGCGACGCACAAAATCCACGTCATCGTCGAACGGCGAATGGCTAGCGAAGGTCATGAAGACGGTCGATCTCCCCGGCTGCGGCACGCTCCCGGATTTCGGCAACTTCAACCTCGGCAACGGCAAGGAATACGATCGCTACAAAGGCGTCGACGAACTGATGCCGTTCGCGAAGGGCGTCAGCGCGAAGACGCACGACTTCGACGACAAAGGTAACGAAACGTACACCGATTACCGCAAGATGATGGACATCGTTGTGAAGAAGCACAAGTATAATGGTTTCGTCGGCATCGAGTACGAAGGCGGCAAGATCGGCGAGCCAGAAGGCATCAAAGTGACGAAGAAGCTCCTCGAAACGATCATGGCCGAAATGCAAGCGTAACGATTCGCGAATACCACGCGGTCGGGGAATCACCTGGCCGCGTTTCTCCTCACCGGGGCCGTCATGCCGATTTACGTGTACCAAGCGACGAATGCCGATGGCACCGAGGGAGAAGTGTTCGAGGTCATTCAAACGATGTCCGCCCCGCCGCTCACCGAACACCCGGAGAACGGCCTGCCCGTGAAGCGATTGTTCGGCACGCCCAACGCCCCGCGAACCTGGACCGATTCGCAAGCTAAAGCCAATCTCTCCGACAAGAATCTCGACCGAATGGGCTTCACGAAGTACGTCAAAAGCGGCGACGGTAAGTACGAGAAAGTCGTCGGCAAAGGCCCGAGCAATATCTCGAAGCCGCCCAAAGGTTAGTTCACCGATCCCATGCCTGCCGTCGTCGCGGGCCGCTGATCGACCTCGTCTCTTTCAGAAACTGCGACGCAGCAAAGAGCACAAAACCGACGATACGCTCCGCGAGCCGAAACTTGCAAGAAGATCAACCCGCACGCAAGCATTCCAGCCAGCCATGAATTTTTCATTTCGATCTCAGGTTCCAGTGCAATTCGCACGACTTCCCGTCGATACTCTAATTCACGATTCGCCGTTGCGATCTCGAAGTTTGCAGCATATTCGGAAAATCTGGCACGAACTGCCTCGCCCGCAAATCTTCTTCTGTTCCGCTTTCACTATCGCGAATTCGTAACATGAGCGTTACCTACAACTAGAGGATCGAGCAATGTCGCAGGCAGTCGTCGGCGTGAAGAATCGTCAGCTTTTCATTAACGGGCAGTGGTGCGATGCCTCGACGGGGAAGACGCTCGCCGTCATTAACCCCGCCACCGAAGGCACCATCGCCGATGTCGCGTTTGGCAGCCGCGACGATTGCCGGAAGGCGATCGCCGCCGCTTCCGCCGCATTCCCGGCATGGATGAAAACGACTGCCTACGACCGCGCGAAGATCCTCAAAAAGACCGCCGACCTGATGCGCGAACGGGCCGATACCCTTGCCCGCACCTTGACGATGGAACAAGGCAAACCAGTGCCCGAAGCGAAGGCGGAAGTCTTGCACTCCGCCGACACGTTCGAGTGGTTCGCCGAAGAAGGCAAACGCGCTTACGGCCAGGTGATTCCCAACAGCGCCCCCGGTAAACGCCACCTGACGATCAAGCATCCCGTCGGCGTGGTCGGTGCCATCGGCCCGTGGAACTTTCCGATTACGCTGCAAGCCCGCAAGATCGCCCCTGCCCTCGCGGCCGGTTGCACGATCGTCTGCAAGCCCGCCAGCCAGACGCCGCTCTCGCTGATCGGTGTGTTCGAGTGCCTCATCGACGCCGGCCTCCCGGCGGGCGTGGCGAACCTCATCATGGGGTCCGCATCGGAGATTTCCGACGAATTCATGTCGAACCCGGCAGTGCGCAAAATCAGCTTCACCGGTTCGACCGAAGTCGGCAAACACCTGATGCGGCAGGCGGCCGATCAGGTGAAACGCCTCAGCCTCGAACTCGGTGGCCATGCTCCATTTATCGTCTTCCCCGATGCCGACCCGGAAGTCGTCGCAAAGGCCGCCGTGCTCGGTAAGTTCCGCAACAACGGGCAAGTTTGCATCAGCCCGAGCCGCTTCTTCGTCCACGAAGACATCAAGAAGCGATTCACGGAAGTGGCCGTCGAAGAAGCGCGAAAGCTGAAACTCGGCAACGGCCTCGACGATGGCGTCGTCGTCGGCCCGATGTTCGAGAAAAAGGCGATGGAGAACACGCTCTCGCTCATCGGCGATGCCACCGCAAAGGGGGCAAAGTGCCTCACTGGCGGCAAGCGTTCGACCGAGTTCGACAAGGGGTACTTCTTCGAGCCAACGATCCTGAACGGCCTGTCCCAAGATGCGAATTTGCTGACCGACGAGCCGTTCGCACCGGTGATGCCGATCCTCGATTTCAGCAAGATGGACGAAGTCATCGCCGCCGCGAACCGCACCAAGTACGGCCTCGCCGCCTACGTGTTCACAAACGATTTGTCCGTCGCGTTCAAGATGGCAGAAGGACTGGAGGCAGGAATCATCGGCATGAACGACCCCGTGCCGGCCACGCCGCAATGTCCGTTCGGCGGCATGAAAGAATCCGGCCTTGGCCGCGAACTCGGCCACGAAGGTCTCGAAGCCTACCTCGAAACGAAGTATCTCTCGATCAAACTACGGGACTGATGACACCCAGTTTCTTGCCCGCCGTCTCGAATGCGGCGATCGCGAGATCGATTTGTTCGGGAGTGTGCGCGGCGGAGACTTGCATTCGGATTCGCGCCTGCCCTTGGGGTACCACGGGGAAACTGAAGGCAATCACGTAAATGCCGAGCGACAGGAGTTCCTCGGCCATTTTTGATGCAATCGTGGCATCTCCGAACATCACGGGGATGATCGGCGTCGGCCCGGGCTTGAGCGTAAAGCCTTTCGATTCCAGCCCGTCACGTAATCGTTTCGCATTCGCACGTGAACGATCCCGCAGTTCCGCACTCGCATCGACCAGTTCCAGCGCCTTCATGCCGGCCGCACATAACGCGGGGGGCACGGCATTCGAGAACAAGTACGTGCGACTACGGTTCTTCAGCCAATCGACGATCTCGGCGCTGGCCACAGTAAACCCGCCACTCGCGCCGCCAAGCGTTTTGCCGAGCGTTCCCGTGATAATGTCGATGCGGTCGAGCACGCCGAGTTCTTCGGCCGCACCGCGGCCCGTCGCACCGAGGTGACCGGTGCCGTGGCAGTCGTCGATGCCGACGATGGCATCGTACGCGTCGGCGAGATCGCAGATTTCGGGCAACTTCGCTAGGTCGCCATCCATGCTGAAGACGCTATCGGTGAAGATCATCTTGAAGCGACAGCCCTTCGCTTCTTCGAGTTTCGCCTTCAGGTCGGCCATGTCGTTGTGCTTGTAGCGAAGCCGTTTCGCCTTGCACAGCCGCACGCCGTCGATGATGCTCGCATGATTGAGTTCGTCCGAAAGGATCGCGTCTTGCTCGGTGAGAAGCGGTTCGAACAGCCCGCCGTTGGCATCGAAACAGGAGATGTAAAGGATCGAATCGGGCTTGCGAAAGAACTCGGCGATCCGCTTCTCGCACTGTTTGTGAATGCTCTGCGTGCCGCAGATGAAGCGGACCGACGACGTGCCGTAACCCCACGTGTCGAGTCCATCGTGGGCTGCGCGAACGACATCGGGGTGATTCGATAGGCCGAGGTAATTGTTCGCGCAAAAGTTGATGACTTCGCGGCCATTGACCGTTATCACTGCCGACTGCGGCGACTCGATCTGCCGTTCGGTTTTGTACAAACCGTTCGCCTTCAACTCCGCCAGCTTTTCGCGAAGGTGTAGCGTGAGAGTCTTCGAAGGCATGAACGGCATCTCCACTAGTTTTTTTTTAGAATCGTCGGAGGTGTCGGTTTTCGCCACTCTTTCCATGCTTTCCAGACGATTGGTGCGACGGACACGAACACGACGAGCATCGCGAGTTTGTCGATGTTCTTTGCCCAAGTGAATGTCGGGTCGCCGAGCAGGTCTTGGAAGAGCGGGTCGGCAACGGGGATCACGAAATAGCCGAACGACAACATGCTGACGATCCAGCTAATCCCGCCGATGACGTTGTAAAACAGGAACGAGCGATACGGCATTTTCGCGGCACCCGCAACGACCGGCACGAACGTCCGCACGATCGGCACGAAGCGAGCGATGATGATCGTTTTGCCGCCGTGCTTGTCGTAGAAGGCTTTCGCACGGTTGAGATATTCCTGCTTGAAGAACCGGCTCGAGGGCCGATGGAAAATCGCAGGCCCTGCCTTCGAGCCGATCCAATAGCCGACGGTGTCGCCGAGGATCGCAGCCACGCACAGGCTGCCCATCAGTAGGGGCAAATTCCAACCGCTGAGGTAGGCAACGACGCCGAGGACGACGAGTAGCGAGTCGCCAGGCAACAGGAAGCCGATGAGCAAACCGGTCTCGGTGAAGATGATCGCGTTCACCGCAAAGAACGCCGCCCAGAACACGCCCGGTTGGTTGAGCGCCGCCTTAAATGTATCGGGGTTCCGCAGATTCCGCGGGTCGGCAAGCGTCGCAATGATCTGCCAGACCTGCGCGAAAAACTCTTCCATGCGTGAATTGCTCCTGCTCAAACGATTGAGCACCCCACGTCGCGGGACTTGGGGTGCCAGTTATGCGTTCATCTTATGAATGCGTCGCGATTAAAACACGAATTGGAGCCGCGTCAGGAGCGTGTCTTGGCTCTTCAGTAAACCGTTGGGGCCGTTGCCGAGCTTCACTTTGCGGTCGAACCAGACATGCTCCCAGTTGAACTGGATTCGCGTCCATTTGTTCAGATACCAGTTGTAGCCCAAGGTCATTTCGGTCGCCCCGTTGCTGACCGTTGTCGGGTCGGCGAGGCGGTTTGCAAAGATGCGGTCGCCCGCCTCGATTCGAGACACGCGGCTCACGAGTTCCCACGCGCCGAAGCCGCCGCCCGTGACGGGGTCGAACGACCGACGCGGGGCCACCTGTTGGGTGTAGCTCGTGCGTTCTTCGCCAGTGAGTAGATACGTCGCTTGCGCGTAGAAGCCATCGAACGGGATCTGTTGCGAGACGCCGGTCGCGGTGCGCAGTTGCTGTGTCATGTGGAAGTATTGCGCGGACATGCCGAAACTTCCTGCGAAGTACGCCACCTCGGGGCTGACGCGAAATCGCCCTCCATCGGCCATCACGCCGCTGTTGAACTGCAAGAACGTCACGCCATCGGGGGTACGCAAACTCGTCGGGTTCACTGGCTCGCGCTGGTTGCCGTACCCAGCGGCGATGCCGAATTGCAACCGCTGAAACAGGCTGCCTTCCCGCGTTGCAAACGGACGTACCGCCACACGCGCGTTGACATCTTTCGAGTTGTTCGTGTCGGCATCGCCATCGCGCGTGCCGTTCGACACGGCCAACCCGTAATCGAGCCGTTTCTGGAAGAGATTCTGTCCGTGTGCCATCACGCCGACATCGCGGGCGGGCACCAGTTGATCGATCATCGACCGTTCCATCGTCGGCGTATTGCGATCCTGAGTCAGTTGCTCGTAACTGAACGGCTGCTTGAATTTGCCCGCCGTCACTTGAAACGAATCGATGTAGTGAACGTTCATGTAGCCATCGACGAGCCGCGTCGTGCCCGAGCCGAATTCCGGTAGGAACCGGAACTCGTAATACTTAAACATCGTCGCTTCGAGGCCAAGTCGCGCCCGCCGAATCAGGAAGCCATCGACGTCGCGTTCGTCGCGCGGGTTGACATACCAGCGGTAATCGGCTTGGAGTTGTCCCGTGATCCGCAGGCTGAATTGTTTGTCCGCCGAGCGAAGGAAGAAGCCATCGTCCCAGCCAAAGAATGGGGGTGACGTCGCCGCACTCGCTTTCGGGGTTGCTTCCACAGTTGCTGGTGGTGTCAATTGCGATAGAGGCGCAACATCTTCTGCGAAAGACAGCGGCATTGAAGCGATTGCGATTAAAAGGCCAACGAGGATTAGCAGCCACTTCATCGCCGCAATCCCCTACACGCGGTATCACACACTTGAGCAAATTATCGAAATCGAGATCACAGCGACCGGAATCTGTTCCGGTTATGCCGATAATAGGTGTATCGGCTTCAGTTGGCCGCGACTTGAACGAGATCGCGTTCTCCAAAACCGAAAATGTCCTAAAAGTAATCGCACCTCAACATCACTCCGAGATCGCATCATGGCGAACCTGACTTGGCTCAGTCAACGACGGAAATGGATACTGATTGTCAGTGCAATACTCGTGTGCAGTATGGGAATTGCAGTCCACTTGTTTTTGAGGGTGAGCGTACCCCATCCACCGGAAATCGATTTCGCTTCCCAGCTGGAACCGATTGTGGTGTCTGACATTACAGCCGCACGTAACGCGGTGCTTATGAATTCGCGATCCGCCGATACCTGGGGGGAATACGGCGAAATTTTGCGCGCCTACGATTTTAACGAGCAGTCCAACACCTGTTTTCGCGTCGCGAGTTCACTCGATACCGAGAACGGACGATGGCCCTATCTGCTTGCGGACAACCTCAACAAGTCCGATCCGGCTGCCGCGATCGAGTGGTTTGCCCTGGCTGCGAAGCGAAAAGTGCCGGATATCGGTCAGGAAATGGTGAAATTGCGGTACGTCGAAACGCTGCTGGCGCTGGATCGCGCAGCGGAAGCACGAGCCGAACTCGGTGGCGACGAACAAAAATCGGACCGCGCGAAAATTGCTTTGGCGAAAGCGGCAGTGGCGCTCGGCGACAAGACTCTCGCTGCGGAAATCCTCTCGGATATGAGCAATCACCCGACGGTCGCGCGACAAGTTCTGCTCATTCAGGCCGAAATCTACCGCGACACACGGCCCTCGTTTGCCGCCGATGCTGCCAAACGGGCGGTCAACGCTCCGAACGTCCCCTGGCCGGATCCCATCGTTGGAAGCATTTCCCGACGAAATCACAGTCGCTCGGGCTTACTCGATCAGGCCGCCGAATTGTTAGCGGTCGGCAAGCCGAAAGACGCGGAAAAGATCCTCCGCTCCTTGGCCATCGCAACATCGCCCGATGCAAAACCATACGTTGGGCTGGCCGAAGCCTACATGGCCCTGGGTGATTTCCAGTCTGCCGTCCGCGAACTCGAAACCGGTCTGACTATCGAGCCGAAAAGCCTCGTCGTGAATTATCAGCGAGGCAAACTGCACTTCGCTTTAGCCGAGCAACTCATTCAGGCGAAGCAGCCGAGCGAGGCGAAAGGCGAATTTCAGAAAGCGATCGACCGACTCGATGTGGCTTTGGCTGCAAATCCCGATTTCGGAAAAGCGTTACTTCTGAAAGGAACGGCGTTATCGGAGTTCCTCGACAAACCTGAGGAAGGGATCGGATTGTTGCGTCGTTTTGTCGTATTACGGCCAGAAGTGAGCGAAGGGCATTATTTGCTCGGCCGCAGCTTGGCGAAGCAGAACCAACTGTCCGAAGCAACGAGTTGCTTCCGAACGGCCGCCAGTTTATCGGTAAAAGGCGACGATCGAGCCAGGCAAGCCCTACAAAACCTGGAACAAAATAAATGAGGAAATTGCCGCAAAGCAATGAGTCTGAAGAGATTGGCGAGAAAAATCACGACAAATTCATCGTTTATTCGCAATCGTGCTTGACTGTCTCAATTAGTTCAGTTACTATACTATTGGTGGCAATGTCGATTTTCTCTTTTTCGTTTCTTCCCAACTCTTTCTGGGGTTTCTCCGATGATGCGTTACGTTTCTGCCAAAATGAGAAGAACTGGGTTCACTCTCATCGAGCTTCTCGTCGTGATCGCGATTATTGCGATCCTAATTGGCCTGCTTCTGCCTGCCGTGCAAAAGGTTCGCGAAGCGGCCGCCCGTATCAAGTGCACGAACAACCTCAAGCAGATGGGCATTGCCCTTCACGCTTACCACGATGTGCAAGGATTCTTGCCCCCGGCCGCCGCTCGCGGTGACCGCCAGCCGTTAGGTGGAGGCCTCGTTGCTCCAATTACAGTCGAAGGCGACGCAAGCAGCTGGATGGTCTACATCCTACCGTACGTCGAGCAAGGTCCGATGTTCAGTCGCATGACCTTCCGCGGCGATTCGGGTTGGGCGGAACCAGGCGTAGCGAGTAATGCATTCAGCTCGGCTAACACGAACGTGATTGCTGCGAGCAACGCTAAGCTCTCGATGTATCGTTGTCCGTCCGACGTTAAGCCAGATATGGTCAATTGCATCGGACGTATGAATGCCCAACAGGCGAACTCGGTAGGCGCGAACACGGTCACCCGAAGCAGTTACCTCGCTGTAGTCGGTGCTGTCGACAACATCGATGGCACGGGTGCATTCAAAGAAATCCGAAATACGGACAGCACGAGCTGGTCTGCCAGCCACGGTCGCAATGCCTGGGGCGGGGCGTTTACGCTCGGCTTCGTCAACATCGCGATCCAGCGAATCGCCGATGGTAGCAGCAATACGATGCTCGTCTCCGAGTCTTCGGGTTTGCTGTACGACAATAGCAACGTAGCCCAGCCTAGCTGGGGTTCGACCAACGGTGGGTTCTTGAGTGGTGGTGGTGCTGCATGGGAGATGCACGTTTGGGACGAAGGTCGTGGCTTTAACTACACGACGATTCGTTATCGCATCAACCAAAACAGGGGTTGGGCGACGGGTGCATCGAACGGTGTTGCTGGCACTGAAGAGGCGAACACACCGTTGAACTCTTCGCACACGGGCGGCGTCAATGTATTGATGGGTGATGGGTCGGTTCGATTCCTTCGCGATTCGACTCCTCTCCTCACTTTGGCGCAACTCGCGACTCGCGATGATGGCCAAGTCATCGTCGACAACTGATGTATTGCAGAATCGTAGCAAACTCTTCCATGCAGGCAAATTTCGATTTGCCTGCCTCTTTACTTCAAACAGTACGGCACATGCGAAATAAAAATCAGTTCCTTCTGTTGATCGCGTTTATCGCCTGTATCGTATCGGGTTGTTCGGGTAGCGATAAGCCGCCAAGCTACGTCAATGTGTCGGGCAACGTGACTTTCGATGGCAAACCGTTGACGGATGCAACGATCGTCTTCAACACCGACGGCAGGCCGCCATCGCAAATTCCGATCGTCGATGGAGTGTATAATGGCCAGGCGATGATCGGATCGAATCGCGTTTCGATTACTGCGAGACGCAAAGGAGCGGCAGGCAATAGCCATGTTTCGGAAGCCGACAAAGCCAGAATTGCTGGTATGGCGAAAGCCATGGCCAGTCAAGGAGGTGCTCCTGATGAAGGCGAGGAAATCATACCTGCGGACTACGGCGCGAATACCAAGCAGGTACGAGTGATCGAGTCGGGTGTGCAAAACAAATTCGACTTCGACATCAAAATCAAAATCAAAAAGTAAACGATGGCAATTCTTCCAGAACGTTTCGACCACGGCTTTCTCGCGAAGTCGTGGTTTTTTGTTGCGTTGCTGACGACCGCATTTTGTAGTAGTATCGGCTGTAGTACTAAACCGGCATCGACTCCAACGATTGCGGTTCGCGAAGAACTGTTCGTCGAAGCAACCGTCAAACTCGGTATCGATTTTCAACTCGATCTCGGCGATACCAACGACTATTTCGTTCCCAAGGTCATGGGATCGGGCGTGGCCATCTTCGATGCCGATGGAGACGGCCGACAGGATTTGTTGTTCCTGCAAAATTCTGGGCCAACATCCCGTTCCAAAAACAAACTTTATCGACAGACCCCTGACGGTAAGTTTGAAGATGTGTCAGCCGGGTCGGGCTTGGATTTTGCCGGTCACAATATGGGTGTAGCGGTTGGTGATATCGACAACGATGGCTTGCCGGATCTGGTCATCACCCAATATGCTGGTGTGAAAATCTTCAGGAATCTTGGGAATTTTCGCTTTCTGGACGTGACGGCTACATGCGGTGTTTCCAACCCGCATTGGGGGACATCCGTCTCATTCGTCGATTACGATTTAGATGGCAGACTCGACCTCTTTATCGCGAATTACGTCGACTTCGATCGCGGGCATACCTGCGAAAACAGCACGCAAGGCGGACGCGAATTTTGTGGACCGTCATCCTTCACGGGTGTGCCTTCCAAGCTGTTCCGGAATCTGGGGAAAACGGGTACCGACGTCAAATTTGAAGATGTGAGTATGTCGTCCAACATCGGCAGAACTCTAAGCCCAGGCTTGGGCGTGTACTGCGCGGATCTCACCGGCGATGGTTGGCCCGATATCTTCGTTGCCAACGATGCCAAACCCAATTTCCTGTGGGTGAATCAGAGAAACGGAACCTTCGTAGAAGACGCACTCCCACGCGGGATCGCGTACAATTCGATGGGTCAAGCGGCTGCGAATATGGGCATTGCCATCGGCGACGTCAATCGCGATGGTCTCCTCGACTTGTTTGTGACGCACCTCACGACCGAATCGAACACGCTTTGGGTGCAGGAGCCATTAGGCTTCTTCAAAGATCGAACGATACCGACGAAAGCGGCCACCACGAAGTGGCGAGGGACGGGATTTGGCACGCTCATGTCCGACTTCGACTGCGATGGCGATGTGGATATTGCAATCGTCAACGGTCGCATCTCGCGAGGCTCCACTAACGATGCGAGTCTACCGAAGTTTTGGCAGAACTACGGAGAACGGAACCAAATCCTACTCAACAACGGCGGGAGTTTCTCCGATGTTTCGAGCGACAATCCTGCCTTTTGCGGTTTCGGAAACGTAGGCCGTGGTCTTGCCGTCGGCGATTTGAATGGCGACGGGTTTCCCGACCTCGTTACTACTGCGATCGGCGGACCTGCCAGAGTGTTTCTCAATACTGCGAAGTCCGCAAACCACTGGCTCGTCGTTCGTGCCCTCACGCCGTCGGGCGCTCCGGCAATCGGTGCGGAGGTCCGGCTGACAACGGAAACCGGTAAACAGTTGCGAGTGATTCAACCTTCCGAAAGTTACCTATCGAGCAGCCAGCCCGATGCGTTTTTTGGGCTAGGTCGCGCCGAAGATTTCCGAGAACTCCGCGTGCGGTGGCCGGATGGCACATTCGCGATAGTACCGGCGGGCAAGGGGGACCGAATAGTCACTGTACGTCAAACGAACGGCCCGAAAACGAAACCGTGACCTTCCAATCGGATCAACGAAAATGAACCGCAAGCGTTTCGCGCTCTTAGTAACATTGTTCGCGGTTTGCGGAGCCGGTGCGACGTATTATTTCGTTCGATGGAACCCCGTCGTAGCCGTTCCGAGCGTTCCCGAAATCCCAACCGTTTGGACCGACCCACCAATCGTTGAAATTGCAGGTTTGAAGCGGCGCGCCGTTCTCGCAAATGACCGCAGTGGGAGTGCATGGGGCGAATACGGCATGGTATTCGATGCTCACGACCGCCCCGACGAATCGAAGGTATGTTATCAGACCGCGATGCGATTATCGCCGAAAGATGCGCGTTGGCCGTACTTTCTCGGCCAATTTTATCGCGATGAAAACACCGACCGCTGCATCGAACTTTACCAGCAGAGTTCCCGATGCGAACTCGCGACACCGTCGGATCGGCTCGCGATTAACATGACTCTGGCCGACTACCTCATGCAGCACGAACGTCGTGCGGAAGCGCAAGACATTTATCGCCGCTCATTTGAACTGGATCGCAATAATCCTTGGGCTGCGCTTCGCTGGGGTCAGACTGTCGCGGAACAGGACAATGAAGAATTGGCGATGACGATACTTGCGAGTTTGAAAGCGAACGTCCATGCTCGAAAACGCGCCGCCACGGCGATAGCGATGATCCATCGCCGTGCGGGTCGAAGCAAGCAGGCAGAGCAGTTCGAGTATATTTCTTCGTCATTTCCCGACGATCAAAGCTTCATCAACCCTTTGCTCACGGAAATTGCGTCTTTGCAACGCGGGTGGAGCGTCATGATGAGAACGCTGACGCAACTCGAATCGCAGCGGAACTATCCGGCGGCCCTACAAACCGCGCGGCGTATGGTGGATCTCTACCCGAGCGCAAAAAACCAAATGATACTCGGTCGTGCCTATGTGAATGTGGCCGACTACGATTCGGCTATTCCCGAACTCGAAGACGCCGTTCGCGGCGATCCAAAGCTCATGATGGCGCACGCATTCCTCGGCATCGCGTGGTTTCATCGGGCCGATGGGATCAGTAAGACGGAAAGGACCAAACTATCCGATGAATATCTTCAAAAGTCCATCGTTCATCTCGAACGTGCCGTCGAAATGAAGGCCGACTACGCTCCAGGTTATTATTACCTCGCAAGAGCCATGCTGCGACAGAACCGCCCCAACGATGCACTTCGCGCCATTCAAAATTGCATTCAAAGTCGCCCGGAAGAATGGGAAGGGTACGTCATTTGGGGCGAAGCTCTCGCGATGAGCGGCAATAAAAGCGAAGCGATTCGCGTCACAGAACAAGCCGTGAGCTTGGCGAATCCCAGCGATCCTCGTCCCAAGCTGGCTCTGGAAAAAATCAAGGCGTGGAAGTAAGAATCTTGCCTTCTCCAGGGCGAACGACGACCTTGCGATTCGCCGCACCGCCGGGAAACGCTTCCATCGTGCCGTTCGGCCATTTGACTTCGAGCTTATCGTATTCGGTCGCGCTGCCGAGACCAAACATTCCGACAGCGGCACTCGACGACAAATAGCTCTGTTCGGATCGAATCGTCTGAAATTGCATACGTCCTTTCGCGGTGACTCTCAGTTCGGTACCGAGGAGATCGCGACCGCCGAGTTTCGGATCGATGGCGTGGATTTTGAGCCAGTTGTTGCCGACGGATACGTTGCGGTACAGCCTCGCACGATCACCGAGACTGACGACCAAGAGATCGGGCCTGCCATCGTCGTCGTAGTCGCCCATTGCCAAGCCACGTGCGACGTTCGGCGTTCCGCAAAACGCGGCATTGGAAGTCGAAACGTCGACGAACTGACCCTGTCCATCGTTTTTGAGCAACTGATTCCTCTCGGCGTACACACGCCAGAATGGCGGCAAATGATCGGTACCTGACACCGGTGGACCCGAGTACACTTTACCGTTCACGAACGCAATATCGGGGTGTCCATCCAAGTCCAAGTCGGCGGCCACCGCGCCGAATCCCGTGCCTCGCCATTTGGTTTTTAACACACCTGTCTCGATGGTTTTATCTCGGAACAGTCCAGCCGGGCCTTGTTTCCAGAGCGTATGCGTTTCATTTGTAAGATGCGTTACGAACAAGTCGGTCAACCCATCGCCATCGAAGTCTGCCGCCGCAATACCCATGTTTGCGTATTGCGAACCCATGGCCGTTAGTGCGATGCCACGAGATAGCCCTTCTTCCTTGAACGTGCCATCCTTCTGATTGACCCACAAGAAGTTCGGTTTACCATCGTTCGTGACGAATATATCGGGCCATCCATCGCCGGTGAGATCGGCACAGTAAACGCCCAGCCCTGGGCCGGTCTTCGCTGCCAGTCCCGCTGCGACCGTTACGTCTTGAAACTTGGCAATTGCGCCGTCTTTCGATCCGAGATTGTGGAATAGCTTGGCTGCCGTTCCCGGAAAGGTTTTGGGGCCGCAGAAGTCGCGGGAACCATCGGGGGCCGTGCAGGGCCACGAACGATCGTAATCGACGTAGTTAATGATGACGAGATCGAGTCGTCCATCGCGGTCGTAGTCGAAAAACGCAGCGGAGGAACCCCACAACGGGTTGTTGATTCCCGTTTCCGCAGTCACATCGCGAAACTTGCCCGCACCCTCGTTGTGAAGCAGTTTAGCCCCGACGAATTGAGTGATGAGTACATCCGGCCGCCCGTCGTTGTCGAAATCGCCAACCGCGACCCCGACGTTGTATCCGTCGAAGTCCAAGCCGCTACCCGCCGAAGCATCGCGGAAAGTTCCATCGGCATTTTGCAGATAGAGTTTGTTCGTTTTGCCCGACTTCGGCCCCGCCGATTGCAGCAGTAGTAAGTCCAGTTTGCCATCGCCGTCGGCATCGAACATCGCGCAACCGGCAACCATCGATTGCGGCATGAAAAACTCACCGGTCGGGCCGCCATCATGAACGAACTTCAGGCCCACTTTATCGGTGACATCCTCGAACCAAACCGGGCCGCCGGTCGCAGGCGCGTCCACAGCGACAGTCGGGGTGGCCGGCACATCGGGTTTGCACCCGCAAATTAGCAACACCGCAAGTGCGAGGAATTTCGGCTGATGCGTGCGTAGAAATGGCATGACGTTTCCGAACGAATGTATCGCAGAAATCGCGAGAATCCCTGCGGGAGAAATGGTGAATTTCGATTCCGGTGTTATAGCAACTCAAGCAAGGACAGTGAAGTCTTGTCGGTCATGAGCGTGATGTCTCCATGTATTTTGAGACTTTATGAATTCGGACAACCGAGCGTTCGCTTCCTCTCGTAGGGGCCAGCCCAGTCCAATAGGATGTTGAACTTTCTTTCCTATCAGATTCGGAGGTTACGGAGAGGGGTGTGAGGACGTTCAGCGACCTCCAAAACTTTGGTTCCGGCGTGGATCGCGTCCATAGAAATCGTACGCAAGTCGTTGGTATGGTAGGTGGATTCCGAAATTCGGGCATGAGTTCGGGGATGGGTGTCACAGTGTGCCGGAGTCACTCTGACGGACTCCGGGCGACTCGTTACTCGTCCGTGATTTCGCCGATTCGAGAAATCTTTCGCAACCGTGGCGGACGGCGCGAGCCGTTCGGACTATCCTGAGTGTTCGCCAAACCGATGCACTCAACTCAGGAGATTTCCGATGTCACGTAACACTCGACAACAGCGTTCGCGATTGCTCTGCGAAGCGTTTGAATCGCGCATCGTTCCGACCGTGTTCCCGATCCCGGCGAATGCGGTTGCGATTAGCCCCGATGATGGTGGAATTCCGCAAATCAAGATCGTCGATCCGACGACGGGTGCGGATATCGGCACAGTTCAAGCGTTTGAAGATTCGTTTCGCGGCGGCGTTCACGTCGCACTCGGCGATATCAACGGCGATGGCGTTCGCGATCTCGTGATTGCCGCCGGTAAAGGTGGCAGCCCACGAATTCGCATCGTCGATGGCAAAACGGGCGCGACACTGAACGACTTCTTCGTTTACGAACAGCAATTCACCGGTGGGATCAACGTCTCGATCGGCGACACGAATGGCGACGGCGTCAACGACATTATCGTAGGCACGGGTGCGGGTGGTGGGCCACGGGTCCGCGTGCTGGATGGCAAGACGCTGGGCAACACGGTGCTGAAAGATTTCTTCGCGTATGAAGATACGTTCCGTGGCGGCGTGCAGGTGGCGTCGGGCGATACGAACGGCGATGGCGTCGATGATATTATCACGGGAACGGGCGTGGGCGGTGGGCCGCGCGTGGAAGTGTTCTCCGGTAAAGATAATAGCGTGTTGCGGAATGAATTCGCTTACGAAGACACCTTCCGTGGCGGCGTGTTGGTGTCGTCGGGCGATACGAACGGCGATGGCAAGGCCGACATCATTACGGGTACCGGCCCCGGTGGCGGTCCCGTCGTGCGAGTTCTCAGCGGGGCCGATGGCCACGAATTATCGTCGATGTTCGTCGATGATCCTTCGTTCCGCGGCGGCGTTCGCGTCGATTCCCGCGATGTCAACGGCGACGGCCGCGATGATATTATCGCGCACGTTCGCCACGGGAACGACGATGGTTTCCACGTTTTTGATGGCACGAACGGCAAATTCCTGAACGCGGTCAGCCGCGTCGTCGACGATAATCCTTCTGCAACCGACACCGTGGCAAACAGCAAGGGCGTCGTCACGGCGGGTGTCGCTTCGAGTATCGAAGGCACGTTCGTGTCGGTCGATACCGTGGCGAATACCGTCACGATTAAGCTGCAAAACGGCACGAACGCGATTGCCAAAGCGGGTGCGGGCACGGAAATCAAGCGCGATAAGCTCAACGCCACGTTGGCGACTTTCCAGGCCGGCGACAAAGTCGAGGCGCTCATCGGCCCCGATGGTATTGCGTGGGAAATCGAGGCGAAATCCGCAGCGTTCGTCGAAGGTCGCAGTGGCAAGGGCGGTTCCGGAAACAGCGGAAATGCCGCAGTATCCGTGGAAGGGACGATCGCCGCGATCGGCGCGACCGCCAACACGGTCACGGTTCGCGATTCGGCGGGCAAGCTCACCACGGTGCAAGCGGGCGTCGGCACGAAGATCGAACGCAACAACGCCACCGCGACACTCGCCACTCTCGTTATCGGTGATACCGTCGAAGCGAAGATCAGCGCGAACGGCATCGCGATTCAGATCGAAGCGGTATCGGTTACCACGCCGCCAGTCGTGCCGCCAACGGTGCCACCCGCACCGAGCGGAACGAGCAACGCCGCCGCGAACAGCAAGATCGACGGCAGCATCACGGCAATCGACGTAGCCGGAAACAGCGTGACGATTCGCGTGCAAAGTGGCACGTCGTTCATCGTGAGAGCCGTATCGACGACGAAGATCGAGCGGAACAATAATCACAGCACCCTGGCCGCGTTCCAGGTCGGCGATTTCGGCGAAGCGACCACCGGCAGCGATGGTTTCGCAACGAAGATCGAAGCGGTTCAGGTGTGATGCGCGACTTCGGTGGGTATGATGAGGAGATTGGCAACGATCCTCAGTAATACCCACCGGGTACATCGGATGGCGGAATCCACTCAACCCCCAGTTACCGATGGATCGTTGCTGGCTCGCATTCAAGATGGTAGCGAAGGGGCTGCGAGCGAATTGCATCGGCGTTATGCCCAACGGCTGTTGGCGCTGACGCGGGCCAAAACCGGGCCGGAGTTACAAGCGCGCGTCGATGTGGAAGACATCGTTCAATCGGTCTTTGGCAGTTTCTTTCGCGGAGCGAAGCGAGGCATTTACACGGCCCCAGACGGCGAAGAACTCTGGGGCCTTTTTCTCGTGATTGCCTTGAACAAGATCCGTGCGAAAGGTTCGCATCATCGGGCGGCGAAACGCGATGTTCGTCGCACGGTCAACGAAGGAATCGCGGAACCGGACGAGGGTTCTGGGTTCGACCCGCCGAGCGACGATGCCTCGGCGTATCTGCTGTTGCGGCTGGTCGTCGATGAGGTTCTCGCCGCCATTCCGGATTCGCACCGCGATGTCGTACGGATGCGAATCGAAGGGTATGAGATTGCGGAGATCGCCGACAAGAGTGGCCGGTCGAAGCGGACGGTCGAACGCATTTTGCAAGAATTCCGCAGCAAGATGGCGACGCGGATGGGAGCGACGGATGACGATGCAAACGATGGTCCTGCTTGAAGACGAACTCGACCGCCGCGTGGCCGGTTACGAAGCGGCATGGACGACCTCGCGTTCGGCCCACCTCGCTTCGTTCCTGCCATCGCGCGAATCGCCGAACTACCTGCAAACCCTCGCCGAACTGATTCGCATCGACATGGAGTTCCGCAGCGAACGCGGGGAATCGCCGCGTTTGGAAGCCTATCGTTTGCAAGCGACGGAACTCTTCGCCGATGCCGAACGACTCGGCGAACTCGCATTCGAGGAATATCGACAACGGCTCGCGCTCGGCGAATCGCCGAAAGCGAGCGAGTATGCTGCCAATTACTCCGTCGATGTTTCCGATTGGCCGCTACCGACCGAAGCACCGAAGGCATCGCGTTACCCAGAGGCGGGTGATACCGTCGGTTCGTTTCGCATCCTTCGCGAACTCGGGCGGGGTTCGTTCGGCCGGGTGTATCTCGCCGAGCAAACCGATCTGGCGGGGCGTTGGGTGGCGTTGAAGATTTCGACGCGGTTCGGCCTAAGCGAACCGGAAACGCTCGCAAGGTTGCAGCACACGAACATCGTGCCGATTTACTCGACGCAACGGATCGGCAGTTCGCAAATCATCGTGATGCCGTACCTCGGTTCGACGACGCTCGCGGATGTGCTGACGGCACTGCACGCGCAGCAAGTCTGGCCCGCATCTGGGAAAGCCCTCGCCGATACGGTGGTGGATCGCGCGAGCCGGACGAAGCGGTTCGACGATTCTCGCACGGTCGAAACCGCACCGAAAACACCGCAACACGTTCCACTCGATCAGTTGCGGAAGTTGTCGTTTCCAGAGGCGATACTCTGGATCGGGTGGAAACTGGCCGAGGCATTGGCGCACGCTCATAATCGCGGCATTTTGCACCGCGACATCAAGCCCGCGAACGTGCTGCTGACCGACGAAGGCCAGCCGATGTTGCTCGACTTCAACCTTGCAGCCGATGCGGCAAGTGATGGCGCAGCCGGTGTCGGGGGAACGCCGGCGTATATGGCCCCCGAACAGTTGATTGCGATGAAAACGGGAACGACCGTCGTCGATGCCCGCGCGGACATTTACTCGCTGGGCCTCGTTCTCGCGGAACTGATGATCGGCCGATCTCCGTTCGTGGGCACCGATCCGCTGCCGCGGCTCCGCAATGCGAACCCGAACATTTCGCCTAGTACCGAAGCGATTATTCGTAAGTGTCTCGCCTACGATCCCTGCGAGCGATTCGCCACCGCGCAGGAACTCGCCGACGAACTGCAACGGCAATTGACCGATGCGCCGTTGCGTTTCACGCGCGAACCATCGATCCGCGAACGCGGTCGCAAGTGGCGTCGCCGTCACCCGTTGATTGCCTCGACGGGTAGCGTGGCGTTTCTCGCAACGCTGCTCATCGTCGCGCTGTCCGCGTTCGTTGTCACTCGGCAACGACACTTGCAGAACCTGAGTGCCGACCGTGCCGCGATTCAACAATATCGCGACTTTGAACGGGCCGTGCCCACGGTCGTGAATCGCCTGACGTTTCGAGATCGCGATGCGGTTCCTCGCGAACAGGTCCACGTCGAACTCGACGCACTGCTTTCGCAATACGGCGTTCTCGGCAATGGCGAATGGGCGAATGCGGCCGCGATTGCGCGACTTCCCGAACTCGAACGCAACGCATTGATCGAGCAGATTGGCGAGTTGTTACTCTTGAAGTCGCGACTGGAACCGGACACCCAGATTGCGATCCAGCGGAACGAGCAAGCGGCGGCGGCGTTCCAGTTACACGGCGAAATTCCGCGCGTCGTCTGGGACGAACGGCACCGGTTCGCGGCGAAACTCGGCCGGGACGTGGAATCGCGCAAGTTTCACGAACGTGCGGAAACGCTCGCACCCAACTACCGCGATTGGTATTTTTCCGGCTTGGCCGCGCACGATGCCGGTGAATTTCCCGAGGCCATCGCTTGTTTCGAGAAGGCACTGAGCCGCGATCCGAAACACGATTGGTCGTGGCTGCTACTCGGCCATGCGTGGTCGGTACTCGGCCGCGACGACAAAGCCGAAGGCTGCTTCAACGCTTGCATCGCCCTTCAGCCCGAGCGTTTCATGGGCTATTACAATCGCGGGTTGTGCCATTACCGCAGGAAACAATTCGCCGAGGCTGCGGCCGATTTCACCAAGGTGTTGGCACTCGAACCCGATCTGCGGAAAGCGCGAATCGAGCGCGGGCAGGTGTACGTTGCAGCGGGGCGATATGCCGAAGCCGAGGCGGACTTCACGAAGGAACTCGAAAGCGGCTCGACCGAAACGCGGCTGTATTTCCTGCGGGCGAACGTACGTTCGATTCAAGACAACGCGACCGGTGCGGCGAAGGATCGTGACGAGGGAATGCGCCGCGAACCGAGCGATGAACTGAGTTGGGTCACGCGCGGGTTAGAGAAAGCGGCTACGGGCGATGCCACCGGCGCGATTGCGGATTACGATCGGGCACTGAAACTTCACCCGCATTCGTACCTCGCACTCATGAATAAAGCGAATCTTTACGACGAGAAACTCCATCGCGAAACCGATGCCTTCGCGGTACTCAACAACATCGTCGCACACCACCCGTACCATGCGACGGCGCGTGCGGGGCGAGCGGTGTTGTCTGCACGGCAGGGGGATCGCAAGTCGGCGTTGTCGGATGCGGAGCATTGCCTGGCGCAGAATCCGAACGCGGAGATTCGCTATCAACTCGCAGGGGTCTACGCGTTGACGGCGAAGACGCACCCCGACGATGCCAAACGGGCGTTCGAGCTATTGCGTTCGGCGTTGAAAGATGGCTACGGCTACGATCTGATTCGCATCGATCCCGATCTGGCGACAGTTCGCGACCGTCCCGAATTCCGCAAGTTGATTGAAGCGGCGAAGCGGCTCCAACCGTCTAAGTAAATGAAATCCGTGGCGGACGGCGCGATGCGTTCCGACTCTTACTTGTTGAACCGAGGTCGCAATGCGGAAACGCCTGATTTTACGTGCCGAACCGCTCGATCCACGCGATTGCCCCGCCGTGTTTGGGAATCCGTGGCTCGACCCGAACCTAACGCTTTCGTTCGCACCCGATGGAACGGTTGTGAACGGCGTGCCGAGCCGTTTCGATGCGGCGTTGGCGAACATCCCGGAAGCGACTCGCCGCAGCGAAGTGCTCCGTGCGTTTCAGACGTGGATTGCGGCGGCGAACGTGAATATTGGTGTCGTGGCCGACGGTGGCCAAGCCTTCGGTGTGTCGGGTGCTGGCTCGCACGATCCGCGCTTCGGCGACGTTCGCATCGCGGCCGCCCCGCTCGCAATCGACGATGTCGCACTCGCGCTGCCGTTCGATGTGTCCGCCGGAACGCGGGCGGGCGATCTGCTGTTCAACAGCACGCAAGCATTCCGTGCGGGAACGACCGGCGGTTACGATCTATTCTCGATTGCACTCCACGAAGCCGGGCATATTTTTGGACTGGCGGGAAGCACGGATCCCACGTCGGCGATGTATCAAATCGCCGACCGCGTTCGCACGGGGCTGAACGCCGCCGATATCCAGGCGATTCAGCAACTCTATGGCCCCCGCCAAAACGATCGCTACGAAGGCCCGAACGGCAACACCACAATCGCCAACGCGGCACGGCTTCAGCCGACTGGAACCGGTGGCTCGAACGCGATCAAGATTACGGCGGATATCACGACAGCAGACGATGTCGATGTCTATTCGTTCAAAGCCGACCACCTGAATGGCGGTGCGTATCTCGTCAAACTCTCCACCGCCGGGTTCAGTCTCTTGGCGGCCACCGTTGATATCCTCGACGGCAAAGAGAACGTGATCGCCACGGGGACAGCCGACACCGCGCTGCGTCTTACGAATCTCAAAGAGGGCGACACGTACTTCGCGCGGGTACGCTCGGCCGATCCGACATTCGCAGTCGGCGGGTACCGCATGGATTTACGCCCCGAAAGTGAAGCGGCCCACGACGAACTCGATAACCCCGAGGTGGGTTTGGACGATACCGCAGCGACGGCGACATCGTTGGATCGTCTGCCGTCGTTGGCCGGAACGCGGCAAAACTTCTTCGTCGCAGCGAGCCTCAGCACCGCGACCGATGTGGACTTCCACCGCGTCCGATCGGTGCAACCTTCGGGCAGCGCGGGCGGCGTTCTGACGGTCAGCGTCGTGGCGACCGGCACAAACGCGATGGACCCCGTCGTCGATATTTACGACGCGAATCTGGTACTGCAAGCGACGACGGTGCTCGTTCACGATGGCGGCGAATACAGCGTGCAACTACCCACTACGCAGGGGAATCGCGATTACTTCGTCGCCGTTCGCCACGCGAAGGGCAACGCAGCCATCGGCAACTATTCGCTCGGTATCGACTTCGGCGGGCCGCTCGTTCCGCTGCAAAACTTCGGCGATGGCGTGCTGACGGCCATCGCACCCGCGAACACCAACACTCTCACGGTCACGACAGGCCAAGTCCTGCACGTAATCCTCAAACTCGATCCGACGGACACACCCGCAGCCGCTCGGTTGTCGGTGTTCGATGCGGCAAATGCCGCGATCGATTCTCGCTTGGTGAATTCAGGCGACATCTCGAGTATGAACGTCTTTCTGAAACCAGGTACGTATACGTTGCTCGTGGGCGGTGGTGCCACCGATGGCGGGACGATCCCAAACATTCACTACTCGATTCTTGGGCTGACGCTCTCCGACCCAATCGCTACGCAGGCCGTCCAGCCGGGAGTGACCAGCCCCGTACCATTCGTGCCACCCCCACCGCCTCCACCCGTTGCGGTGACACCGCCACGCCCCGTAACGCCGACGATTCCCGTGACGCCACAGGATCCGAACATACTTCTAATCCCGCCAACCGATCAACCGACATCGCCAACGCTGCGGCTGCGGCCCGTTTCGCCGCCGCCCGCGAAGACGCTATCGGTGGGTGTTGCGGATCCGAACGGTTCCGTCGTTCGCTCGTACAACCCGGACGGTACGCTTCGCTTCGCGTTCGTGCCGATACCAGGCTACACGGGCACCTTGCGAACCGCCGAAGCCGACGTCAACAACGATGGCATCGCCGATATCCTCGTCGGCACCGGGCCAGGGGCCGCAAGCCAAGTGAAGCTATTCGATGGCAAAACGCAGACGGAATTGTTCTCGATGAACCCGTTCGAGGCCACGTTTACCGGCGGCGTGTTCGTCTCGGCGGGCGACGTCACCGGCGATGGCATCGCGGATATTGTCATCTCTCCGGACCAAGGCGGCGGACCGCGGGTTCGCGTCTTCAACGGCGTCGGGTTCACCCCAGTGATGGACTTCTTCGGCATCGACGACGTGAATTTCCGCGGCGGCGCACGGACGGCCGTTGGCGATCTGAACGGCGATGGCACCGGCGATCTCATCGTGGCGGCCGGCTTTGCCGGTGGCCCCCGCATCGCCGCATTCGATGGCGCGGCACTCGCCAAGGGCAGCCTCGTTCACGTCTTCGGAGACTTCTTCGCCTTCGAGCAAACACTCCGCAACGGCGTGTATATCGCTGCCGGTGACATCGACGGCGATGGCTACGCCGATGTTATCGTCGGCGGCGGCCCGAGTGGCGGTCCGCGCGTACTGGCATTCAGCGGCAAGGATCTCCTATCGAACATTTACACCGTGAAAGCCAATTTCTTCGGCGGCGATGTGGCCAATCGCGATGGCATTCGCGTAGCCACGAAGAACCTCGACAACGACGGCCGCGCCGATCTCGTCGTCGGAGTCGGTCGCCGAGTCATCGGCTACTCCGGCGCTAATATTGCACCGTCCGGAACCCCCACGCCGATACTCGATTACGAAGTGGCAACAACACTCACCGAAGGTGTGTTCGTCGGATAGACGTTGCCGAGTGAACCCGACTACGACGTGTCAGGAAATTTGGCGAGCAGACTTCGCATCAAAGTGCTGTAGTACAAGACTTCCCGCACGATGTTGCGAGTTCCGATACGTTTGGATACGGGAGTGTATGGGAACGAAATCTCCTGAAATTCCTTCCGCCGTAAACCAAGAACACCATTGGTTTACGGCAAAAGGCGTTCTTGGCAACTCCTCAAGATGGCCCGAAAATCGGATACCGAATCGGATACCGTCGTAGACGAAGCCGCAGCCTGGACGAGCGTCACTCAACGTTCCCCACGGGTTCGGTTCGCATACTCCTCAAATTCGTTTCGGCCAGATACTCAGTGGCTCGCTCCAGCCAGTACGCCCTTACCTGCTCCAACAACCCCTGGACTCGATCCAGCGCGGCGACGACTGCTTGTGGATTGACGCCCTGCCCGCGAAGGACGATGCCGGCTATGGCTCCGTAAACGGCTGCTGAAATGTCATCGACATCGACCATGACCCTACGCCTTACTCTTCCTGACCCCAGCCTTCGTTGCCTTCTTCCTCGCCTTGACCCGCCGCCACACGAAAGGAAGGTCGTCGCCCTGGTGGTAGCGCATGGTCCCGGTGATTGTGTCGTCCTCAGCGTTGAAGGCTACGTCGGCAGCGTCCTCGCCTACCTTCGGCGCTCACGTCAACCAAGTATGACTGGAACGGAACGTCAAGCAACTCGAAGTGATGGGGTGAAGTTAGCGTAGTATTTGCTGGTCATCACACGATTGCAGCGATACGCAGCCACGATTCCGCGATGTTCGAGTTGCAACCGATCCGGCTGTGGTCGCTGGAGCAGTGGCAGACTCAGGAGTGACCT
>JAYVXI010000167.1:0-39921 GCA_043785305.1 Limnoglobus sp.
CCGGCCCTCTCCGAAACGGAGCGGAGCAAGTGGGTACCAGAAATCGGATGATAGTGTTCGCGGAAATGCGACAGAAAGGCCAACTTCACATCACCTGGGGCTACCCCTGCCGCAGTTCTGCGAGGTTCGCTTCCATTATGCGGATCTGGCTTTCCGCGTCGGCGGCCTGATTCTTCTGGATCGTCAGCACTTCGGGGGGTGCGTTCTTCACGAAGCTCTCGTTACTCAGCTTCGCCAGCGTGCCACTGAGGGATTTTTGCTTCTCGGCGATCTGCTTTTCGAGCCGTTTGATCTCGGCGGCGGTATCGATCAGCCCAACGAGCGACACGTACGCCTCGAATTGATTCGTGACGAAACTGCCCGCTTGTTTCGGCTTCTCGATCGTCGGCCCGCACGTCAATGAGTTCAACTGCCCGAGCGACTTCACGAACGCACTCATCGCGTTCAAATCGTTGGCCACGGGGTCGGCACAGCGCACGACGACATCGAGTGTGGCCTTGTCGATCTGGTAGCGGTTGCGAAGTTCGCGGATGCCGCGAACCAGGTCTTGCATCATCGCGATGCTCGTCTCGGTACTCGCGTCGATCAGCGTTGCCGGGTAGTTCGGCCACGCGGCAATGCACACGCTTTCCTCGGCAACCCTCGGCATCGGGAACCCGCGTTCCGGCGCGGCCTGCCCGAGGTACTCCCACAGCGATTCCGCGAGGAACGGCATTACCGGGTGAACCAGCCGCAAGATGCCATCGAGCACGCCGACCAGCACGCGCTGGCAGACCGGGTCGCTCCGGCGCGACTTGCTCATTTCGATGTACCAGTCGCAGAATTCGCTCCACGCGAACTCGTAAACCAGCTTCGCCACGTCGGCAAACTTGTATGCTTCGAGCGCCGCTGTCACCGCGTTGGCCGTCGTCGCCAGCCGCGACACGATCCAGCGATCTTCGATCGTCATCGTCGCCGGATCGATTGCCCCCGGCGTGTAACCTTCGAGGTTCATTAAGATAAATCGCGTCGCGTTCCAGAGTTTATTCGCGAAGTTGCGCCCGAGGTCGAAGCGGTCCGAGGCTTGTTTCGCGGTCTTCAACTCGGGGTCTTCGCTCGTCCACGGGCCGCCGGGACGGAACGGGACTTTGCACGACGGGCACGCGAGTTTCTTCGTGCGGCCACGCAGGTGTTCGGGCTTCGTCGATACCAGCGTATCGCAACTCGGGCAGACGTTGAACACCGGCATCCGGCTGTCTTGCGTGTCGCCCGCAATCGCCAGCATCTGATAGCGCAGCGAGTCCGCGCCGTAGCGTTCGATGATGTCGAGCGGGTCGATGCCGTTGCCCGTCGTCTTGCTCATGCGCTCGCCGAACGCATCTTGCAGTTGCGGGTGAATGTACACATCCGCGAACGGTACTTCGCCCGTGTTGTACACGCCCGTAATCACCATCCGCGCCACCCACAGCGAGATAATATCCCGCGACGTGACGAGCGTATTCGTCGGGTAATATCGCTCCAAATCCGGTGTCTTCTCGGGCCAACCCAGCGTCGAATGCGGCCAGAGCGCGGAGGAGAACCAGGTGTCGAGAACATCTTCGTCCTGATACACGCCAAACACAGATCTAACTTTATTCGCGGCTTCTGTAGCTTGTGGGAAATCGGGTACTTTCTTGTCCTCCCTTTTAAGAAATGCACCTAGCGCTAAGAATGCACGTTCTGCCTCGTTAGTACGTAGACAGCAACGAATACCAACTGGAAATGCATCGGAAAAGGCGTAATCTGTGGCGGGGATTCCGGCGGCTGTGAAGTATTCTTGAATTTCAATTGGAGCTTTTTTGTGAGCTTCGTTGAGTCTTTCTAGGTACTCTGCATTCACCAAGCCCGCAACCATGTACCTTGTAGTCCACACCGGGATACGGTGTCCCCACCACAACTGGCGACTCACGCACCAGTCTCGCTTTTCGCTTAGCCAATCGAGGTACGACTTCGTGTAGCGTTCCGGGAAGAACTTCACTTTTCCGCTCGTCACAGCATTGATGGCAAGCTGCGCCAACCCAGGCTTGCCGTCGTCGCGGTCGGCCATTTTCACGAACCATTGATCGCTCAGGAATGGCTCGATGGGCGTCTTGCTACGGTCGCTGTAGGGTAGCGGAATGTCGCGGTCTTGCTTGTCGATGAACAGGCCGAGTTCTTCCATCTTCGCCGTCACGGCGGCGCGCGCCTTCGTGCGGTCGAGGCCCGAGTATTCGCCGAACCCGGCGGCGATCGTGCCGTCGGGGTTGAGGATGTTGATGATGCCGATCTGCGGGTTGCGCTGCCAGCAGGCGTAATCGTTCGGGTCGTGCGCGGGCGTTACTTTCACGCAGCCGGTGCCGAGCTTGGGGTCGGCGAGTAGGCCGTCGGCGATGATCGGGATTTTGCGATTCGTGTGCGGTTGCAACACGCTCTGACCAATGAGCAGCTTGTAGCGTTCGTCGTCCGGATGCACGCACAGCGCGGTGTCGCCGAGCATCGTCTCGGGCCGCGTGGTGCTGAACTGCACGAACTGATTTTCGAGGCCAATCACCGCATACTTGAACGTCCAGAAGCCGCCCTTCGTGGTTTCGGTGTACGTCTCGTCGTCGGCCACCGATGTTTGCAGTTGCGTGTCCCAGTTCACGAGGCGTTTGCCGCGATAAATGTAGCCGTCGCGGAACATGTTGAAGAAGGTTTCGCGTACCGCTTTGGCGCACGTTTCATCCAGTGTGAAGCGCGTACGCGACCAATCGCACGATGCCCCGATCTGTTTGAGTTGGCCGAGGATGCGCGTTTCGTATTTGTCCTTCCACTCCCAGATTTTCGCGACGAGTGCTTCGCGGCCGAGGTCGTGGCGCGTCTTTTTTTCGGTCTGCATCAGCAAGCGTTCGACCACCGCTTGCGTGGCGATCCCCGCGTGATCGGTGCCGGGCATCCAGAGCGTGTTGCGGCCCTGCATCCGTCGCCAACGCACGAGGACATCTTGCAGCGTGATGTTCAGCGCGTGCCCCATGTGCAGCGCACCCGTCACGTTCGGCGGCGGGATCACAATCGTGTACGGCTCGCCACCCTTTGTCGGGTCGGCACGGAAGTATCCGCGTTCATCCCAGAACGCCAGCCACTTCTGCTGCGATTCCTTCGGGTCGTAAGTCTTCGGCAATTCGATTGGCATTAGTTATGTCCGTTGTTCTTCGTCGGTGGATTTGCAATTTGCGCGCGTAACTCCGCGATTTCCTTCGCCTGTGCTTCTGCTCGTTGAATCGCCGCTTCTGCTCGCTGCTTCTCGGCTTCCGCTCGTTGTGTCTCGCCTTTGGTTCGCTGCTTCTCGGTCACCAGTTCGTTCTCGGCCCACTCGGCGCGAGCTTCGGCTTTCTCGGCTCGTACGAGGAAATCGCGCACGTTTTGTTCCAGTTCGATTCGATCCGGGATTTTCTTCCGGTTCTCATCCTGACAGATCACGCGCAGGCCTTCAGGATGGAACCAGAGTTTCACCGAGGGAATCCAAACGGCACCGTCTTCCTCATTCGGCAACCGCACGTAACCCTCGGCGGTCGCGCGATAGCCGACGACCGTCATCAGCATCTCGTCCTCGATGTTCTGCACGTCCGCGATCAGGTAGTACGGAATGCCCGCAGCATGGTACTCGATGATTTTTTCGTTGATGTCGGTTTCGCGGGTACTCGGCGAAGTCACTTCGACGACCAGGAGTGGGCGAGCATTCATCTCGCGCATCATGAAGGTGCCGCGAAGCGGGTTCCATCCACCGGCGTAATTCTCGATCGCCGTCAGGTCGGGGCCATGCGGAAGAATGCCCGGTACTTGCCAGTCGATCCGATGGTCGAAGAACACTTTGGCATCGGGGCGTTCGGACAGCGCGCTTTCGAGTGCCGCCTGAAGGTAAAGGCAATTTCTGGCGTGGTTCTCATTCGTCACGATGAAATCTCCTTCCTCCGGGTGCAGGACATCCCACCGCGTCAACGGGACTTGTTCCAGTCGGGTTTCCCCGTTCGGTAAAGGACTACGAACGTACCGCCAGCCGTAGAAAAACGGATCCTTCGGCGGTTTCACCAGCCGTGCAGGCAGAGCGAGTTCGGCAGTAGTCGTCATGGGTCGTCCTCGGATCTTGTGTCTGTCATCGACCGTTCGAGTTCCCGTTCTTCTTCGGGGAGGGATTCGCGATCTTCGCCCGTAGTTCGGCCAGTTCTTGCTCTAATTCATCGACTCTCGCAGTCTTCTCGTCGAGTTTCTGTACGAGTTCACGATTTTCGAGTATGCGTTCTTTCGCGGCTGTGTGAGCGACGACTCGTGACCCTTCCAATTTGAACCACATCTGCACCGTCGGAATCCAGATGCCGTACTCCGTGTTCTCCTTCAGCGGAACGAATTCTTTCCGGGTTGCGCGGAATCCGAGAATTTGCGGCTCAGCTCCTCCGGGCGGGCACAGATCCACAATCAACAAGTAAGGCACGCCGACACGATGGTACAGCGGCGGCTTCTCGCCCATGTCCACGTGCCGTGTGCTGGGCGACGTAATCTCCACTGCGAGCAATTTCGTCACGCCGAGATCCTCGACCGTGAGGGTGCCGACATTGCCGGCCCATTCGACATGGAAATCACCGAACGCGACAACATCCGGCCCCATCGGAAGGACGTTTCCCGCCTGCCAGTCTGTGCGATGATCGCAGAACACTCGCACGCCTGACTGTTCCCGATTCGCAACCTCAATCGCTTGCTTGATGCAAATCATCGCATTGGCATGGTCGTCAGTGATCAAGAATCGATCCTCCTCTTGAGGATGGAGAAAGTCCGCCTCCGTGAGTGGAACTTGGATCGTTTCCTCCCCGCGACGTATCAGTCGATAGCCGATGTGGAACGGGTCTGCCGGCTGCGGTTTCGGCTTCACCAGTGTTCGCGTGCTCATTGATTGCCCTCTTCGTCCTTGAACAATTTATACTCGATGGCATCGACCAGCGCCAACCACGAGGCTTCGATGAGGTTCTCGCTGACGCCGACGGTGCCCCACGTCGAGCGGTGATCGCGCGATTCGATGATCACCCGTACGCGGGCGGCCGTGCCTTCTTTCGGGTTCACGACCCGCACCTTGTAATCGACTAACAGCATCTCGTCGAGCCGTGGATAATACGCAACGAGCGCCTTCCGCAGTGCCGCATCGAGCGCGTTCACGGGGCCGTCGCCTTCGCTCACGGTGTGCTCGATCGAACCCGCGAGCCGGAGTTTCACCGTGGCTTCGGTCACCGCCGCACCCAATGCACCTTGTTCGATGTTGACCCGATACGCGAGGCGGTCGAACCACGGCTTGTAGGTGCCGACGACCTTCTTGACGATGATGTCGAACGACCCCTCGGCGGCCTCGAACTCGTACCCGGCATTCTCCAGATCTTGCACGCGATTCAGAATCGCCGACATCGTGGCTTTGTCGTGGTTGATCTGATACTTCTGCGTTTTGCTGAGGATCGTCGATTGACCCGAAAGCTCGCTGACGAGGACGCGGCGTTCGTTGCCGACGATCGCCGGGTCGATGTGCTCGTAGCTCGATGGGTTTTTCGACACCGCGTGCGTGTGCATCCCGCCCTTGTGCGCGAACGCGCTCTGCCCCACGAACGGCTGGTTGTTGCGGAAGTTCATGTTCGCGAGTTCGTAGGCGTAGCGCGACACTTCCGTCAGGCGGCGAAGGCTGTCCGGCGTCAGCAGTTCGTAACCGTACTTCAACGTGAGGTTTGCCGCCGTCGTGATGAGGTCGGCGTTGCCGCACCGCTCGCCGAAGCCGTTGAGCGTGCCTTGCACCTGCGTGGCCCCGGCCCGCACCCCCGCGAGCGTGTTCGCCACCGCGAGTTCGCAGTCGTTATGGCAATGAATCCCCACCTGCACCTTCAGCGATTTGCACACGATCGCAACCACTTCGGCGATGTACTCCGGCATTGTCCCGCCGTTCGTGTCGCACAAAATGAGGCACGTCGCCCCGCCCGTTTCGGCGGCACGAAGCGTCTGCAATGCGTACTCGGGGTTCGCCCGGTAGCCGTCGAAAAAATGCTCGGCATCGTAGAAGACTTCCGGCCCCTGCGCGCGACAAAATGCGATCGAGTCGCCGATCATTTTCAGGTTTTCTTCGAGCGTCGCATTCAGAATCTCCGTCACTTGGAAATCCCACGTCTTGCCGACGATCGTCACGACGGGCGTCTGCCCTTCGAGCAATGCCCGCAGTCCGCCGTCGGCTTCGGGCGCGATGTTCTTACGGCGCGTCATCCCGAACGCGACGACCTTCGCATGTTTCAGTTTCAGTTCGCGTACGGCCCGGAAATACTCGGCATCTTTCGGGTTCGACAGCGGGTAGCCGCCCTCGATGTAGTCGACGCCAATGTCGTCGAGCCGCTTCGTCAGTAACAGCTTGTCTTGTAATGAAAAATTCACGCCTTCGCCCTGGCTGCCGTCGCGAAGGGTCGTGTCGTAGATTGCGATGCGCGTCACGTTCTGCTCCCGTGTATCAATGAAAAAACCCGAAGCATATACTGCTCCGGGGGATTGCGTTCGGTGTCCAAACCCGCCCCAGAGGTCATCCCGTACCGACGACGACGACGCGCACTTCCTGCGCGATGATAATCGCTACGGTAGCAATCGCGATGGGGGACAGATGACGCACAGCAGAGACTCTCCGAGATTTCGTTATTCTTGAAATTACGCTTCCACTCGGACAAAGTCAACGCGCATCGGGTTCGCGTGCGCGTCCCGAACGGCTAATCGTCGTCATCTGGTGGCGGTGGTGGCGGTGCTTGGCCGTCGTCGAAGCGGAATGACTCGAAGAATTGGCGCACCTTGGGGTTGTTCTTGTCGAATTCTGGTCCGGCGGCCATCAGTATGTAGATCTTCTTGCCTTTGGTGGTCATCTGGATGATGCCTTTGCCGCCGTTCTTTTCTAACGCCCAGATGCGACTCGGCTGGCCACCCATCGTTCCTTTGTCTTTGCTGATCACGCGCAATTTGCCCGATTGCACCATCGCGTTCCCGAGCAGATCGAGGAACGGCCCGATCGATTCTTCCGGCATCTCGGCCGGAATCTCCGAACTGGCCAGTTCAAAGACTTCAATCGGTTGATTCAGCACCGTCCGCGTCCATTTCGTGCTTCGTACCGTCGTCAGCCCACCTAACCCCGGTTCCCGCTTCACTTCCTCCGTACGCTTCAAGTGTTTCGGCACGTCCACGGTTACGCCGTCGGTGTTCGGCTTGGCCGCATCCCAACGCGGATTGTTGAAGTTGTTGACCACAAGTCCGCAGGTACACGCGGTGATCGCAAAGATCGCCCCGAGACCGAGCAACACATACACCCACATCGGCCGTTTATTCTTCGTACGCGAACGCCGTCGGGGCTGCTCTTCGCCGTAGTCCTCGGGTTCTGCGAGCGGTTGCGGTTTGGATTTCACGGGTACGACCGTCACGACGCCACACTCGGAGCAACGGACTTGCGATCCCGCGAATTCCGCCTCAGCAGCGAGGATTTCCCCACACCCGGAACACGCAAACGCGATCGCCATGCACGACCTCCCCCAACGGTACTCCATCACGCAATGAATGCCGAAAGCATATCAGTTTCCACCGACGACGTCACGTTCGCGTTTGAAATGCGTAAGGCGACGGTGTGTGACCCACCACCCGGACCACCGTGCCACTCCTCGACTCTATCTAACTATACTTTGAGCGGGGTGAATCGATACGTTTTGTTAGCCCGACGCGCAAGCTAGCGCGTCGGGCTAACGGGAATGGATTGACTAACCGTTAACGTCTCATTTCCGACCACGAGAAGTATAATGATCTGACGTTCGTAAATTTTACCGACTTGGGCGCAAACTTTTGGTACGATGCAGACAGTTGGCGATTGACTACCCGGTAAAGTTTGCCTATGGTGTGCTGAGTCGGTGTCCTCACCCGCCTGCTGCGCCCGCTTTGTCGGGCGATCTCGATCGTGCGATTCCGAAACGCAACCTATAATGGCTGCGGCAGGAATTATTTTTGCGGAACTGGAAACTCAAGCTCGACCTTCAACGTCTTATGCGGCGTCGAGGGTGGATCGCTGTTGGGTGTCCGCCAGATTACTCGCTTCACCGTTTAGGAGATCCGAACGTGACGAACCCGCTCAATTGCTTAGGCTCGCCGCTGCCCCGTCGCACGATGCTCCGCGTCGGATTCCTGGGTGGACTCGGGCTGTCGCTCGAAAGCTTCTTCCGGATGCAGGCCGCGCAAGCCGCCGCACCATCGACGGTTGCGGCACCCGCGAAGGGGCCGAAAGCCGAGTCGATCATTCACATCTACCTGCCCGGCGGGATGGCGCACCAAGAGAGTTGGGATCCGAAACCGTACGCCCCGATCGAGTATCGCGGCGACATGACGCAGATTCAGACGAAGCTCGAAGGTGTGCTCTTCAGCGAAAGCATGAAGCAAACGGCAGCGATTGCGGACAAGATTACCGTGGCCCGTGCCATGACGCACGGCGAAGCCGCTCACGAACGCGGTACGCACAACATGTTCACGGGGTATCGCCCCAGCCCGGCCATCACCTTCCCCAGTATGGGTAGCGTCGTTAGCCACGAACTCGGCGTGCGGAATAACCTGCCGCCGTACGTGGCCGTGCCGAACGTCGTCACCAACTACGCACAAAGCGGTTACCTCTCCAGCAGTTACAGCCCGTTCGCTCTCGGTAGCGATCCGGCGAACGGCGGCTTCAAGGTGCAAGACCTGCAACTGCCTAGCGGCGTGACGCCCGAGCGATTCGATGGCCGTCGGTCGATGCTCGAAGCGGTCAACGAGCACTTCGCGAAAAAGGAAAAGTCCGACAACCTCGCCGCGATGGACACGTTCTATCAGCGTGCGTACGGCCTGATTTCGAGCGACAAGGCCCGCGCGGCGTTCGACATCAACCAAGAAACGCCGAAACTTCGCGATGAATACGGTCGAAATGCCGCCGGACAGCGATTCCTCATGGCTCGTCGCCTCGTCGAAGCGGGCGTACGGTTCGTGACGGTTCACTATTCGGGTTGGGATTATCACAACCAGATCACCGCGAACATGCGTGCAAATCTGCCTGCGTTCGACCAAGCGTTTGCCCGCCTGATTCGCGACCTCGAAGAACGCGGAATGCTCGACAAGACGCTCGTGATGGTCAGCAGCGAGTTCGGGCGTACGCCGAAGATCAACACGAATGCGGGCCGCGATCACTGGCCGAAAGTGTTCAGCGTCGCACTCGCGGGTGGCGGCATCAAGAAGGGTTCGATTTACGGCAAGTCCGATGCGACCGCCAGCGAACCCGACGAAGACGCGCTGACGGTCGAGGATCTGGCACACACCGTTTACCACTGCATGGGTATCAACGCCGAGAAGAAGCTGATGTCGCCCGGCAATCGGCCGATCGATATCGTTCGCGAAGGTCACACGCGAAAAGAACTCTTGGCGTAATTGTCCGAACTACCCGGCCGCGTGAACGAACGAAGAGCAACTGCTCCTCCTCGCAACGCGGCCGATTCATTTGAGGCCCGCACCCATGCGCCAGACCCTCCGATTCCTGCTCGCGTTCTGCCTTCTCGGTGGCAGCATCGGCTCCGCGTACGCCATCGATCCGCACCTGAACAGCATCAATCCGTACGGTGCCCAACGCGGTACCACCGCGACGCTGTTGTTCAACGGCGCGAACGTCAACGATGCGCCCGAACTGCTCGTGTACTATCCGGGAATTACGGTCGCGAAACTCGAAGTGGTGAGCAAAGACCAACTGCGTGCGACGCTGACAATCGCAGCCGATTGTCGGTTGGGCGAGCATGGGTTTCGCGTGCGCACGGCATCGGGAATCTCCGAGTTTCGCACGTTCTGGGTCGGTGCGTTACCGATGGTTCAGGAGAAAGAGCCGAACAGCGAGTTTGCCCTGCCGCAACCGATCGCGATGAACGTGACCGTGCAAGGCCAGATCACGTCCGAAGACGTCGATTACTACGTTGTCGAATGCAAAAAAGGGCAGCGACTCTCGGTAGAAGTCGAAGGGATGCGGCTCGGCATCGGCTTCTTCGACCCGTACGTGGCGATCCTGAACGACAAGCGATTCGAGTTGGCGTTCGGCGACGATTCGCCGATGTACACGCAAGATTGCGGCTGTTCGATCCTCGTTCCCGCCGACGGCAAATACACGGTGATGGTCCGCGATAGTGCCTATACGGGGTCGGGTTTCTACCAGTTGCACGTCGGTAATTTTCCTCGTCCCACGGCGGTTGTGCCATCGGGTGGCAAACCCGGTGAGGAACTCGAAGTCCGCTTCATCGGCGACCCGAGTGGCGAAATCAAGCAGAAAATCAAGCTGCCCGCAACGGGTGGCGACCTGTTCCGCGTCCATTGCACGACGGCAGATGGCGTCAATCCGTCGGGCATGAAGTTCCGCGTGATCGACCTGCCGAATGCGAGCGAAGTCGCGAATGCGAACACGGCGGCCACGGCTCTAGTCGGTGCGGCTCCCGGTGCGTTCAACGGCGTCGTTTCGACGGCGGGCGAAACGGACTACATGAAATTTGCAGCGAAAAAGGGCCAAGTCTACGACTTCCACTGTTACGCGCGTCGCCTCGGCTCGGCACTCGACCCCGTCATGAATCTGAGCCTCTGGACGAACAACGCGATGGGGACGAACTTCGTCGGCAACGACGATGCGATTGGCCCCGATAGCTACTTTCGCATCACGATCCCGCAAGATGGCGAGTACGTTTTGTGGGTACACGACCACCTGAAAAAGGGCGGAATCGACTACTTCTACCGCGTGGAAATCACCGTGCCCGTAGCCTCGACATCGACGGGCATACCCAAGGTGGATGGGAATAACGTCTCGAACCAGGATCGCCAAGTCATCAGCGTGCCGCGCGGCAATCGCTTCGCAACGATCGTGCAAGCGAACCGCGTGGACTGGGGCGGTCTGGCGACGATCGCGTTCGACAAACTGCCACCCGGCGTGATCGCGACCGCCGACAACGTCGACCCCGGACAAGGCGTCGTGCCGGTCGTGTTTGAAGCGAAAGCCGATGCGGCACTCGGTGGCACACTCAGCGATTTCCAGATGAAGCCGACCGATCCGAAGGTCGTTGCCACGACGCGAACCGCGCTCGACGTGAACTTCAATATCGGCTTGAACAATGTACCCTTTCACCGCCACATGACGGACCGGATCGCGGTGGCCGTCACCGATGTCGCGCCGTTCAGCATCGATGTCGTCGAGCCGAAATCGCCGTTGGTTCAGAACGGTTCGATGTATCTGAAAGTGATCGCGAAACGGGCACCGACGTTCAAAGGCGCAATCACGGTTTACCCGTTATTCACGCCGCCCGGCACCGGAATTGCAGGTCAGACCGTCATCCCCGAAGGGGCGACCGAAGCGCTCGTGTACACGAATGCGGCACCGAACGCGGCACCGCGTAAGTGGAAGACCGCATTCATCGCCGTTGCCACCGCCACCGGCGGCCCGACGCCGAAACCGAACGACCCGACCACCGCCGCAAGTAGCGGGCCGTTGTGGGTGTCGTCGCAGTTGTTCACGGTGGAAATCGCACCGCCGTTCGTGGTGTTCGCACAAGATCGTTCCGCCGCCGAGCAGGGTCAGAAGACCCAGATCGTTTGCAAAGTGACGACGAACACGCCGTTCGAGGGCAAAGCGAAAGCCACAATTGTCGGCTTGCCCGCCAAGGTGGTCTCGGCACCGATCGAGTTCACGAAAGATCAGAAGGAACTCGTCTTCGACTTGACGACCGACAAAACCAGCCCCGCCGGGAAGCACGGCACGTACATCCAGGTGGAGATCGTCCACAACGGCGAGAAACTGTACCACTCGGTCGGCGGCAACGAACTGCGGATCGACGTACCACTGCCGCCAAAAGTCGTGGCCGTGGCGGTCGCGCCACCGAAACCGGCGGCACCCGTACCGGCCGCCGTCGTTGCCGTTGCCCCGCCGATGGCGAAGCGACTCACCCGCCTCGAACAGCTTCGGCTCGAACAAGAAGACCGCGAAAAGGCCCTGAAAGCCGGGCAACCGGCACCCGTGCCTCCACCGGTCGTCGTGCCCAAGAAGTAAACCCGAATGATCGCGTCGAAACAACCGGACTTACCACGCATGAGGGACTACAACATGCGACTTGCCATTACGATAATCGCGTTTGCCGTCGCAGTGTCCTCGGCCATTGCTCAAGCCCCAGCACCCGCAGCGAAGCCCGTCGCGCCCGCTGTTGCTCCTGTAGCCGTCGCACCCGTGGCGGCTCCGGCTGTTGCTCCTGCGCCGCCCACTGTTGTGGGCGTGAAGGTTGCGGTATACCCACCCGATATTAACCTCGAAACGTCGCGCGACAAGCAGACGTTCGTCGTTCAAGTGACGGAGTTGTCCGGCATTACGCGGGACGTCACCGAACAAGCGCAGATCGCATTCGCGAACCCCGCACTCGTCAAACGCGACAACTTCACGATCACGCCCGTTGCCGATGGCGTAACCGAGATGGTTGTGGTGTTCGCCGGGCAGACGGTGAAAGTGCCGGTCAAAGTCGTGAATGCGGCTGCGGATCGCCCGATCTCGTTCAAGCTCGATGTCATGCCCGTCTTTTTGCGTAGCGGGTGTAACGTCGGCGGTTGCCACGGAGCCGCACGCGGCAAAGATGGATTCCGGTTGTCGCTGTTCGGCTTCGACCCCGATGGCGACCACTTCCGCCTCACTCGCGAAATGAACGGGCGACGCATCAACCTCGCGTTGCCTGCAGAATCCTTGCTCATTGAAAAATCGACGGGCAAAGTGCCGCACACCGGCGGCAAAAAGATGGCAGAAGGCGACGAGTATTACACCGCCCTCATCCGCTGGCTCGAAGCCGATGCCCCGATCGACCTGCCCACCGTGGCCGCGCCGGTCAGCATGGAAGTCTTCCCGCCCGGTGGCGTGCTCGATGGCAAAGGCGAAAAGCAGCGAGTCGTCGTGCGTGCGAAATACACCGATGGCACGGATCGCGATGTGACCTCGTTGGCGTTGTTCCTCAGCAACAACGACAATGCCGCGAAGATCGACGGCACCGGCAACGTGCTGGCGGGCGAACGCGGTGAAGCGTTCATCATGGCTCGCTTCGCGACGTTCACCATCGGCGTGCCGTTCATCACCCTGCCGAAAGGGATGCAGTTCGCGTTCCCGAATGTGCCCGAAAACAATTACATCGACACGCTGGTAAATGCGAAACTCAAGAAGCTCCGCATCGAACCATCGGAACTGTGCGACGATGCGACGTTCGTACGCCGTCTGTTCATCGATGTCACGGGCGTGGTGCCATCGCCGGAAGAATACGCGAAGTTCATGGTCAGCACCTTACCAAACAAGCGGGAACTGCTCGTCGATGAACTGCTCGACCGCAAAGAGTTTGCCGAGCTTTGGGTGTTGAAGTGGTCCGAACTGCTTCAGATTCGTTCCGGTGGCATCACGCAGGTCAGCCCGAAATCGATGCTGCTTTACTACACGTGGTTGCAAGACAAGATCGCCCGCAACGTGCCGACGAACGAGTGGGTGAAGGAACTCCTCGGCGCGAGCGGCGGCACGTTCAAAAGCCCCGCGACGAACTACTACCAGATCGAAACCGACATCGTCAAAGTCACGGAGAACGTGGCGCAAGTGTTCATGGGAATGCGCATCCAATGTGCGCAGTGCCACAACCACCCGTTCGACCGTTGGACGATGAACGACTACTACGGTTTTGCCTCGTTCTTCAGCCAGGTCGGGCGGAAAGGGGCCGACGACCCGCGCGAGTTGATCGTGTTCAACGCGGGTGGCGGCGAAGTGAATCACCCGCTGTACGCCCGCCCGATGAAGCCGAAGTTCCTCGGTGGCGCGGAGCCGGATGTCGTGGGGAAAGATCGTCGTGCCGTACTCGCCGAGTGGCTGGCGTCGCCGGAGAATCCGTACTTCGCGAAGAACCTCGCGAACATCGTCTGGGGGCATTTCCTCGGCCAAGGCATCATCAACGAAGTCGACGATGTGCGGATCAGCAACCCCGCGAGCAATCAGGAACTCCTCGACGAACTCGGCAAGAAGTTCACCGGCTACAAGTACGACTTCAAGAAACTCGTCGGCGACATTTGCAAGAGCCGAACGTACCAACTGAGTACGCAGGCGACCAAGACGAACGAAGGCGACACCCGCAACTTCGCACGTGGGGCCGTTCGCCGGATTCGTGCGGAAACGTTGCTCGACTGTATCAGTCAAGTGACGGAAACGAAGAACAAGTTCCCCGGGTTACCGTCGGGAGCGCGGGCCGTGCAGATCGCGGACGGCGGTACGAGCACGTACTTCCTGACCACGTTCGGCCGGGCGACTCGCGATACGGTGTGTGCGTGCGAAGTGCGACTCGAACCGACGCTATCGCAGAGTTTGCACCTGATGAACGGCGACACCGTCAGCCCGAAAATCGTACAAGGCGGCCTCGTCGCGAAGATGCTCCAAGAGAAGAAGTCGAACGGGCAGATCATCGAAACGATCTACGTTCGCTGCCTCTGTCGCCAGCCGACCGCCGCCGAACGAGCGAACCTCGAAGCGATGATCGCCAACGCGAAGAATCCGCAGGCCGCGCTCGAAGACGTCTTCTGGGCCGTGCTGAACACCCGCGAATTCATGTTCAACCACTAATTGTAGCCCCCTCCCCATGGTTCCACCATGGGCTGAAAGAGCGACCCCTTCAGGGTCGGGATATTCTTCGATCCTGAAGGGATCGCTCACGTAGCCCATGGTGAAACCATGGGAGGATCTGATTTTTTACCGTCGAGGCTACCATGCTCCGCTACTGCTTGACGCTTGTAATCCTGATACCCGCGTTGGCCCTCGCCGATGCGAAGAAGCCGACGTTCGACGAAGACGTGATGCCGATCCTGAAGCAGTCGTGCATCAATTGCCACAGCAACGACAAGCAAAAGGGCGGGCTGAACATGGCCACGTTCGCCGCCACGATGCAGGGCGGTTCGTCTGGCGTGGTCGTTGCGGCGGGTAATCCCGATAAGTCGCGATTGTTTACGATGTCTTCGCACAAGGAAGAGCCGAAGATGCCGCCGAGCGGCCAGAAGATTCCCGATGCCCAAATCGAAGTGTTGCGATTGTGGATCGAGCAAGGCGCACGCGAGAACCTCGGTAGCAAGATCGTCGCGGTCAAACCGAAGACCGACATCGGCTTGAAGTCCGTCGTCAAAGGTCGCCCCGAAGGCCCGCCACCGATGCCAGTCGCAGGCAAACTGAAAATCGAACCCGGCATTAAGGCCCGTCGTCCCGGTGCGGTTCTCGCGCTCGCCGCGTCGCCGTGGGCACCGCTCCTCGCAATCGGTGGTCAGAAACAAATCACGCTGCTGAACTCGGACACGGGCGACACCGTCGGCCACATTCCATTCGAACACGGGCAGATTAACGACCTCAAATTTTCTCGCAACGGGCGACTGTTGATCGCCGCCGGTGGGCGGGGCGGACAGTACGGCAAGGCCGTGCTGTATAACGTCGAGACGGGCGAGAAAATTACCGAAGTCGGCATCGAAACCGATGCGATCCTGGCGGCAGACATCAGCGCCGACCAAACGCAGATCGCCGTGGGGAGTTCCTCGAAACTGATCCGCATTTACAGCACCGCCGATGGCTCGGTGTTGCGGGAAATCAAGAAGCACACCGATTGGATCTGCGCGGTCGAATTCTCGCCCGATGGCGTGTTGTTGGCGACGGGCGACCGCAACGGCGGGCTGTTCGTGTGGGAATCCTACACGGGCCGCGAGTACTTCAGCCTGCGCGGCCACACCGCGATGATTACCGACGTCTCTTGGCGCGACGACTCGAACTCGCTGGCGTCGTCGAGTGAAGATACCACGATCAAAACGTGGGAGATGGAGAACGGCAACCTCACCAAGAATTGGGCCGCGCACCCTGGCGGTGCGGCAAGTGTGCGGTTCAGCCACGATGGCCGATTGGTATCGACGGGTCGCGACAAGATCACGAAACTCTGGGACCAAAACGGCGGGTTACAGCGTCAGTTCGAGGCATTCGCCGACCTCGGTTTGCGCGTGGCGATCGCGCACGATAATGCGAAGGTGTTCGCGGGCGATTGGGCGGGCATCGTCAAGGGTTGGATCGCGGTCGATGGCCGAATGTACATCACTGCCGACACGAACCCGAAGACAGTCGCCGAGCAGATCGTGCTGGCCCAACAGGCATTAACCGCCAGTGACGCGAAGCTGGCGCAAACGAATGTCGCACTCGCAGCCGCCAAGGCGAACACCGATAAAGCAAACGCGGAACTCGCACCATTCCAGAAAGCGATCGTCGACCTGACCGCCGCCGCCGCCGCCGCGAAGGTGGCATCCGATGCCGCAGTGACCGCCGCCGCAGTCGCCACGAACGCGACCGTTGCCGCGCAGGCCGTTGCAGCCGGGAAGACGACGGGTTCGCAGATATTTCAGGAAGCGGCCGCGAAGTTGCTCGATGCGGCGAACAAGAACGCCGCGAACGCCGAGTTGAAGATTCAAGCGAAGAAGGCCGCCGACATCGCGAAAGTCGCTGCCGACGAACTCGCCGCCGCGAACAAGATTCTCACCGACACCACGGCCGCACAGAAAGTGGCCACGGACAAAGTACCCGTTGCCGCCAAGGCCGTCGTCGATGCCGCCGCAAAAGTCCCCGTTGCGCAAGCAGCACTCGTGGCTCAACAAGCGGCACGCAAGCCAGTCTTCGATGCGTTCAACGCAGCACAAGTCGTTGTCACCGCAGCCACCGCCGAAGTCGTCGCCGCGAAGGCCAAGCTCGATAAGCTCAAACCGCCCGTTGTCGTTGCGGCACCGGCACCCGCGCCCGTGCCCGTTCCGCCGAAACCTGCGGTTGTACCCGCGCCTGCTCCGGTGCCAGTTCCGCCGAAGAAGTGAGTTACCGATGCTTCGCTCGCTCGCATTGTTCTTGCTCGCCCTCGCTTGTTCCACGACGATGGCCGACGAGAAGCTGAAGGGCATTGCGTGTCGATCGGTTCACCTCGGGTACGACGCTCCGAAAGGCACCGCGTTTTACAATGAGATGACCGTCGATAATTCTGCCGATGGCACGTACTTTATGGCGTGCGGTTGGAACAAAGGCTATTTCGGCATCCAAGAACTCGCGAACGGCAAGAAAGTCGTGCTCTTCTCGGTCTGGGATCCGAACTCCGGCGAGGATCCGAAGTCCGTGCCCGACGAAAAACGGGTGAAGATGTTGCACAAAGACGATGCCGTCCGCGTCGGTCGTTTCGGCAACGAAGGCACCGGCGGGCAGTCGTTCTTCGATTTCGATTGGAAGATCGGCACCACCTATCGCTTCCTCGTTACCAGCACGCCCGACGGCCCCGAACGCACCGCATTCGCGGGCTATTTTTATCAGCCGGAAAAGAAAGCGTGGACGCACCTCGTCACGTTCTCCACGATCGCCGGTGGCAAACCGCTCTCGGGGTATTACTCGTTCGTCGAAGACTTTCGACGCAATAAAATCTCGACGACGAAAGCCCGCAAGGCGCACTACGGCAACGGCTGGGTGAAGACCGAAGGCGGCGACTGGAAAGCGATTACCAAATCTCGCTTCACCGCCGATGCGAACCCCGTCACGAACATCGACGCTGGTAACGACGAGGCCGGGTTTTACCTCATCACCGGCGGCGACACACAAAACACGACGACGAAGCTCAAGGAAACCATCGAGCGAAAGCCCGGCTCGGAGAAGCCACCCGCCGACCTGCCGAAGTTCGACGCGAAGAAGTGATCGGCAAACGATATACTTCCATCATGACTCGCGCAATCTTATCGCTGCTGCTTTTCGCCATCGCGTGGCCTGTGTCGGCGCACCCGTTTCCGAACTTGCGTTGCGACCGCACGGTACACGTTCGCATCTCGGCGGTTGGCACGGTCGTGAAGTATACCGTCGAATGCAACGCGATGACGATGATGATCGACGGCAATACGTTCCTGAAGGCAAGCGACACCGCACACGTCAAAAGTATCCGCAGCGATTACGTGCCGGTTTACGCGAAGAAAAAAGCGACGTATCTCGCCGATGAACTGATCGCATTCTTGGACGACAAAGAGTTGAAGTTCCGACTCGATAAGCCGGTCGAGATCGAGTTCGAGGGCGATAACCACATCCGGCTTCGCTATCAGTTTCGTGCGGACATTTCACCACTTCCGGGGGTGCGAGCGAAGTTCCGCTTTGAAGACCTCAACTACGACGGCCAGCCGGGGAAGATCGCGCTGACGTGCGATGTCGAACCCGGTTTGACCGTCCACGACCTCGAAGAACCCGGCGGCCTGCGCGGGAAATCGCAACTCGATCTGAAGCCCGACGAAGAGCGTAAACTCCGCACCACCTCCGCGATTATTGAAGTACCTGCTGCCGCAAAACTCGTCGCAATTGAAGCACCCGTAACGATTGGCGAACCGGTCATTGTCAGCGGCGAGAAGCCTGGCCTCGTTGCGGATTTACTCGATCGCGGCCTCACGGCGCTGTTCGACTCGAACTCTGGTGTCGGCGTGCTGTTGCTCGCGGCGTTCGTCTTTGGCATGGGGCACGCCTTCACGCCGGGGCACGGCAAAACGCTGGTGGCGGCGTACCTCGTCGGCGAGCGCGGCACGATGCGACACGCGCTCGTTCTGGGCGTCACGACGACACTCGCACATACCGGATCGGTGATCGGCGTCGCGTGCATCCTCTGGTGGTGCTACCGCGATGGCGTACCCGAAACGGCACAGGGTTGGCTCCAGTTCGCGGGAGGAATGCTGATCCTGATTGCGGGCCTGTGGCTACTGTCGCGGCGGATTCGCGGCAAAGCCGATCACGTACACTACGGTGCGGGGCACCACCATCACGGCCCCGATTGCGACCACACGCACGAACCCGATCCTTCTCCCAGATCGTTCGGCTGGCTGCGGGTGATTCTCCTCGGCCTCGGTGGCGGGCTGATCCCGTGCTGGGATGCGGTCATGTTGTTGTTCGTGGCGATCTCCGCAGGTCGGTTGGCGTTTGCGGTACCGTTGCTCATCGCGTTTAGCCTCGGGTTGGCCGTCGTGTTGGTGGCGCTCGGCGTCGGGGTCGTGCTGGCGCATCGGGCCGGTGCGACGAAGTTCGCCGAACGGCGTTGGTTCCAACTGTTGCCGGTTTTCAGTGCGGCCCTACTCATGGTCATGGGGTTGTGGCTTGCGCGGGAGGGCGTCCAACGCCTCGTCGCCGGTGCGACGGAACGCGACACACCCGCCAGTAAAGGCTGAAATCGTATGCGCGTCGTCGAACTCTCGGCTCATCACGTCCGCATTCCGCTCCGCAAGCCGATCAAGCACGCCTCGCATTCCCGCACGGAAACCGACAACCTCGTCGTGCGTTGCGTCCTCGGCGACGGCACGATCGGTTACGGCGAAGGTGTCCCGCGCGACTACGTCACCGGCGAGACGATCGACACCGCGATGTCGCTCGTTCAACAAAGCGATCTCGCACGCCAACTGCAACCGGTGCAAAATTTTGGCGAAGCGGTCGATCTCGCCGAGCGATTTCGCCTGAACGACGTTCCCGGCGACGACCGGCGCTGCCAGGGGAATGCGGCCCGGTGTGCCGTGGAACTGGCAATCCTCGATGCCTACGGCCGATGCTTCGGCGAACCGCTGATGCACGTCACGAAGTGGTTGGCACCCGAACTTTACGAGCCGAAAGAACGGGTGCAGTATAGCGGGGCGATCCTGTCCGCGAAGGGCTGGAAGGCACGGGTGCTGTCGTGGGGAATGCGCTTCTACGGCTTCCATCAAGTCAAAGTGAAGGTCGGTATCGCCGGGCAAGACGACGCGAAACGGCTGGCGATCATCCGCAGTCGCGTCGGCAAATCGATGGATCTTCGCGTCGATGCGAACGAGGCGTGGACCGCCGAAGACGCGGTTGCCAGGATTCACGCACTCGAAGCGTTCGACATCACGAGTGTCGAACAACCGATCCCGCACGAAGCAGTCGAAGCGCTGGCCGCGATTCGCAAACAGATCCATACGCCGATCATGCTCGATGAATCGCTGTGCGGCGAAGTCGATGCCGAGCGAGCGATTCGCGGTGGTTGGTGCGACCTGTTTAACATCCGGCTCTCGAAGTGTGGCGGTTTCATTCCGAGTCTGCGTCTGGCGCAACTAGCCGTACGAAATAACCTCGGCTATCAACTCGGCTGCCAGGTCGGCGAGACGGCGATTCTCTCGGCTGCAGGGCGTCAATTCGCCAGCAGCGTAAAGGGCATTCGCTATCTCGAAGGCTCGTACGATCGGCACCTCGTCCGCGAAACATTGAGCCACGAAGACATCACGTTTCGCCGTGGCGGTTGGGCACCGATGCTCATCGGCTCCGGTACCGGCGCAACGATCGATGCCGCGAAACTAGCAGCCGCGTCGGTTCGGCGGGAGGTCGTCGTTGGCTGATGCGACGCTCTGCACGTTCCGTTCGTCCGACGGGTACGTCTGGTACTATCGGCGTTACCTTCCCGTCGGTCGGCCGATTGGGCGGATCGTGTTTTTGCACGGCATCCGCAGCCACGGTGGCTGGTATACGCGGTCGTGTGCGAAGTTCGCGGCCGCGGGTTTTGAAGTGTATTTCCTGGAGCGGCGCGGTTGCGGACTGAACACGTCGCGGCGTGGCGACGCCCCGAATTTTCGCCGACTGTTCGACGATGTCAGCGAGTTTCTGTTGGACTTGCGGCAAGAGAAAGCGTGGCTGCCGATTCATCTGGCGGGCATATCGTGGGGTGGTAAGCTCGCGGCGGGGTTGCCGTACCGCAAGCCGGGGCTGATCGATTCGCTCGTGATGCTCTGCCCTGGGTTGTGCCCGAAAATCGCCGCGCCGTTCTTGCAACGGCTGGCGGTCACCCGTGCGCGGCTCCGCGACCCGACGAAGCTGTTCCCGATCCCGTTGAACGACCCGGATTACTTCACGTCGTCGCCGGAATGGCAGACGTTCGTCGAAACCGATCGCTACGGCTTGCGACAAGCCACCGCACGATTTTTGTTCTCGAGTGTGTCGTTGGACCTGTATCTGAAACGTGCGATCAAGCGAGTGACCGTGCCGACTCTGTTGCTGCTCGCGGGGCAAGATCGCGTGATCGACAACGTGCGAACGCGGAAGTTGTTCCTGAACTTCGCTGCCAAATCGCGCACGATCATCGACTACCCCGACGCGCACCACACGCTCGAATTTGAACCCGACGATCACCCGTTCGTGAGTGACGTGGTGCGGTGGTTGTCCCTGAAACGCGAACCGAGGAGCGACCGGTGAACGAACCGTATCTTGCGATTCAAGTCGTCATGATGCCGAAGGATACGAACCCATTCGGCACGATCTTCGGCGGGGTCATTCTCAGCCATATCGACATGGCGGGGTCGATTGCCGCACGGCGGGAAGTCGAACTTCGCGGCGGCGTGAAGGGCGCGCAATTCGTGACGGTGGCGATCAATCGCGTCGAGTTCAAGAAGCCGGTGCTGATCGGCGATGTCGTCAAGTTTTTGGCAACGGTGGTACGCATTGGGCGGACCTCGATCACGATGCGGATCGACGTGATTGCGGAACGCGGTTCGGAAACGATTTCCGTGACGGATGCCGAGGTCGTTTACGTGGGAGTGCGTCCCGTTGGAGAGGATCGGCAACCCGTACCGCTTCTACCGCAGGCATCGGCGTGAAGTCGGGGAAATCGGTATTCGACCCCGTTTGTTCGAGTAAGCGGGAAGTATACAACCGAATTGCTAGGATAGAATCGAACGAACCTGCGTACTGCTGAGGCCGAGATGGGTTATTCCGAGAATCACCTCTACTTCGACGACATGCACGTCGGTCAGGAATGGGAATCCGGCGGTCGCACGGTTACGGAAACCGACATCGTGAACTTCGCGGGGTTCAGCGGCGACTTCAACCCGATTCACATCGACCACGAATTCGCCGCCAGTACGCCATTTCGTAGGCCGATTGCCCACGGCATCGGCGTGTTCTGCATCGCCAGCGGCCTGAGCGTCCTTTCGCCCCCCGTCCGCACGATTGCACTTCTGGGCGTGCGAAACTGGCTGTTCATCCTTCCGGTGTTCCCCGGCGACACCGTTCACACTCGCACCAAAGTCGTCGAGAAAACGCTTCGCGGCCGCGGTAAACGCGGCGAAATCGTCTGGCATCGTTCGATCGTCAACCAAGACGGCAAAATCGTTCAAGAAGGCGAAGTCATCACGCTCGTCGAATGTCGCCCGCTACCTCGCCCGCTCGCCACGCCCGAAGTCCTGGCGATCGCCGCCGTTCTCACCGAAGCGAGTGGGCCGATTTGACCACCGAATCGAACGCATCTTCGCCGCGCATTTGGCGGGACATCAAATCTTGCACCGCCAGCAGTGGCGACTTCTTTTCGTAAAGCACCGCGTAGACACCCGACATGATCGGCAGGTCGAGGCCCATCTGCACGCGGCGTTGCTCGATGCTGCGTGCGGTGGTCACGCCCTCAGCGACTTGCGGCCCACTGAGTATCTGTTCGAGCGTGTCGCCCTTCGCGAGTCGTTCGCCGACGCGGCGGTTGCGGCCATGTTTACTGAAGCACGTCGTGATGAGGTCGCCGATGCCCGCAAGGCCCGCGAAGGTGGCGGGGTCCGCACCGAGCGCCACGCCGAAGCGGGTCATCTCGACGATCCCGCGTGTAAGCAGTGCGGACTTCGCGTTATCGCCGAAGCCCAGCCCGTCGCACAACCCGGCGGCAATGCCGATGACGTTCTTGAGCGCGGCCGCGATTTCGACGCCTCTCACATCGAGGTTCGTGTAAACGCGGAAGCGGTCGGTCCCAAAGGCGCGTTGCGTGTCGACGGCAAACTCGGCATCACGGCTCGCCACTACCACGGATGTTGGCATTCCCCGCGCCATCTCCTCAGCATGGCTCGGCCCACTCAGCACGGCGGTCGTGCAACCGGGTAGCAACTCGGACAGAATCTCCGTTGGCAGAAGGAACGTATCGGCTTCGATTCCCTTCGTGAGGCTGACGGCTCGCAGGTTCGGTTTCGCGAGTGCCGTAAACGGGGCGAGCGTTGCGCGAAGGTATGCCGTGGGAATGGCGATCACCCACGTGTCGGCGTCCCGCGTGGCTTCGACGGGGTCGTCGTGAATCGAAATCGTTTCGGGGATCGTCACGCCGGGTAGTTGGCGTACGTTCTCGCGACGGTCTCGCAATGCGTCGGCGGATGACTTCGTGTGCGCCCACAGTCGCACCGTATGTTCGGGGCGTTTCGCAAGGTGAATCGCGACGGCGGTTCCCCAGCCACCCCCACCGAGTACCGCATACGTCGTTCGCATTGTCGCCCTCTGGCCGTTACAGTCGCTACAACGGGCAAGGTTGCCGGTCGCATTGTCAACTTTCCAATACGGCACATTTTACCGAGTGTCGGCCTCACTTCGGGCGCATTGTGAAATTGCGCTGAAGTCGATTCCTCAATACAGTCGAAACCGGAAGTATCGCAATCCGGCACGGGGGTAAGGCTCGGGTTGCACGGGGCGGGTCGTGGATGAGCGACCCTTTGTTTACGCAGGAGGTTGCATCATGGTCACACAATTGCGGGTGTATCGCACGCCAGACGAACGAGACCAAGTCGATCCGCTGCAAGACCCGAGCGTTCGCGTTCGGCTCGGCGATCTGCTGCCGCTCGTCGCGTTGGGCCAACGGCTCAACTTCATCTGGCTCAAAGATTTCCTGGACGACGAAGTCTGCATCACGCAAGATCTGCAAGACGTCCTCGAAACCTTCCGTGGCGTCCGTCCGTCGGCGTGATTAGGATATGAAATTTATTAACTGTCCCATTTGACTGGAATGGCACATGGGCTGCGTGACTTCATGCAGAATTTTAACCGCGGAGGCCGCAAAGAACGCAAAGTAAAAATTAGGATACATGCACGGTTCAAATTCAAGCGAAGTGCTACTCAGAGTGAACCATCACATGATTTGATTTTTCTTCTTTGCGTACTCAGCGCCCTCTGCGGTTAATGTTTTGTTTTTCGTTTTCGATCGCAGCCCAAATGGGACAGTTTGATAAATTCCGTTGCTCACTCGCCGTCTTTAATATCGCGGAACATCTCGGGTTTGCCGAACTTCATCGGGTCGAAAGTCCCGCGAAGTTCGGACTCCGCGATGCGTAACCGGGCATCCATGTCGCGGAACTTCACTTTCAGCATCTCCAACTGCGTCGAAATATCATCGCGGGGTTTCGGCTTCGGCACCTCGGGGTAACCGAGTTGCCGTTGCAGTGCCGCAAACAGGAACAACGGGTCGCGCCCACGGCTGGCCTTCGCGATCTTCCCTTCCTTCTCGGCAAATAACGGTGGTACGGGCGGTTCGTAGTTCGGACGCGAACGCCGCTGATCGATGATGTACAACTCCGAACGCACGTAAACCAAGTCGCTGAAATCGAACGTGCCGACCTGGCGCTTCACGAGGTCGATGTAATCGCTCCAGTAGCCGTCGAAGAACGGATCGCCGCCGGAGGCTTTCAAGCCGTCGTCGTAGCCGAGGCGGTTGCGGGCGATCGTCTCGAAGTGAAATACGAACAAACCCGGTGGTGTCGGCTGGTTCGCTTTGTAAGCCGCTTCCCGTTCGAGAACGAGGAATGCGGCGGGCATCGAGAACTTGCGTCCGTCGAGTTCGGCCTGCGCGACGACGAAGGTTTGAAACGGAGTGAAGTAGTGCGGCAACCGGGCGAAACCACTTGCGAGCAACCCCGTATGGCGTAACTCCACACTCAGGAACTGCACCGCCATCGGCAGTTTCGTCGTGGCGAGGAGTTCCTCATCGGCACGGGCGAGGATTTCTTGTGCGGGGATGTTGTCCGCGATCCGTTCGCGGCACATGCGAAAGAAGTACGCTTGCTCGATGCACTCATCGCGGTCGGGGGTGACGCTGTTCCTCATGTGAAACAGTTTACTTGACCGCATTCGTGTGGGTGTCGGATTTTCCCATTCTTGGCGACCGGGGTTTGTCAGTCTCGTGTTTCTGCTACCGTCGTGCGCAAGCGGATTGCCGACCGCTCATGCTGCGGGTTCGACGCTGACGCGAAGGGGTTCGGCTCCGTCGCGCCTGCGATCGGGGTCTGGGCCGCAACTGAGGATTTGGTCCGCTTTGAGTTCGGCGAGTTCGAGTGCGCCGACCCAGACGACGCAGCGACTCTTTTCGTGGGCTTCGAGCATGAGTTGCACGCACTTTTCGACCGTGAAACTGAAAACTTTTCGCAACACGCCGACGACGAACTGCACACCATTGAAATCGTCGTTGTGCAAGATAACCGCGTAGGGCGGCTGTCGCTCCGTACGCATGTCGGTGCGTTCGGGCTTCGTCGTGGGGTAGATCGTACCTGGCATACTCATCGGCGTGGCCTCAGCGAGCGTCGGTTTCGCAATTTGATTTTAGCGAACGGTTCAACACCGGGTTGCAGTTTCGTGGATTTTCCCATTCTTGGCGAGCGGTGGGTGTCAGCCCACTGATCCAGCCACACACATGTGCAATTATCTCAATCCATACCGATTGCCCACGACGCAGGACGGAACAGGAGTCACCTCCCCCGCTCGCCAAGAGGTCAATCCATTCGGAGGCGAGCGGTGGGTGTCAGCCCACTGATCCAGCCACACTCATGGGCCAGTTTCTCAATCCATACCGACAGCCCATGTATGTGGCTGGCACCCACACGATTCCCCGCAGTCAAAAAATCCAAGGCGATCCGACGTAAGTCGACTTTTGTGTCGTGCGCGGACGTACTGGAAAGTGTCTCCAAGTGTCGTGAGAATGTCGTGCGAAGTCGATTTTATGTCGTGCTCGGTCGATTTTGTGTCGTGCTCGGTCGATTTTCGGTCGGTACTTACGGCGCGTAACTATCGAACAACCATCGGCGTAAAACATGACTTGAGTGAGAGTTACGGCAAAATCGCCGCGTTCATATCAGCGATTTGCGATCAAAACGTGCCATTTTGAGACGAAAAAACACGAAAAAAACGGTTTTTGAGTATCCGCAATTGTGACTTACGTCGATTATGAAGGCGAGATTTGTCGTTCGCGAATCGCTTTCGGCAGATAATCGAGCAGATCGCTGGCGATGAGCGAAACCATCCCAAGGACTTCCGCCGCGAGATCGCCCGCACGCCCGTGGACGTGTGCCCCGAGCACGGCGGCGTCGAATGGCGAGAAACCCTGGCCGATAAATGCCGCAATCACACCGGTAAGCACGTCGCCCGTGCCGCCGGTGGCCATGCCGGGATTGCCCGTTTCGTTCGTGGTAAGCTGCGTACCATCCGCAACGATCGTACGGTGGCCTTTCAAGAGAAGCACCACGCGATACTGTGTGGCAAATTCGACTGCAAATGCCTCACGATTGGCGGCAATCTCGCTCGCGGTTCGCCCCGTTAAACGTGCGAATTCGCCGGGGTGTGGCGTCATAACGATCGGCGTGGCACGGGTGCGAATCGACTCCGGCAGCGGGAGCAGATTCATCAACCCGTCGGCATCCAGCACGATTGGTTTTGCAGGAAAGGCGTCGATGATCGTGCGAACCATCGTCGCGGTTTCGGGTGCGAGTCCCAGCCCCGGCCCGATAGCAAGAACATCGCATTTCGCGGCCAATTCGACGAGTGTTGACAGTCCGCTGAAGCCGAACGTCGTGTAACAGGCGTTGCCCATCGCGACGATGTCCTGCACCGCTTCCGGACAAGCAACCGTAACCAAACCCGCGCCGGATCGCAACGCCGCCGAGCCGGTGAGCACCGCCGCCCCGCTCATACCCCGGCTGCCCGCGATGACGAGCACGCGCCCGTACGTGCCTTTGTGGCTATCGACCGCACGCACGGGAATCATCGGTACTTTCATGTGAGTTTCGCCCAGTCGATCGGTTGGTTGCGGTCCAAGAACGGCAAATTGACGGGCAGTGCTTCGAGGTACTTCGTGGCCGCGCCAGTGTTGAACACGACGACGGTTTCATCGGGCGAAACCACATTCTCGCGAATCAGATTCTCCAGCGAATCGAGACAAATAGCGGTTTCCGGGCAGATGCTGATGCCTTCCGCGCTACTGGCGCGTTCCATCCATTTGACGATGCTCGCTTCGGCACCGACGACGGCTTTGCCACCGCTTTCGCGCACGGCATCGAGGATCATGAAGTCGCCGACGGCCACGGGAACCCGCAACCCGCTCGCCGCGGTGGTGGCATTCTGGAAGAGTTCGGCAAAGCGTTCGCCCTTCTCGTAGGCACGCGCGATCGGCGCACATCCTTCGGCTTGGCAGGAAATCAATCGCGGGAGCTTCGTATTCGCTTCCAGCCAGCCGAGCGTTTTCAGTTCGTGAAACGCCTTCCACATGCCGATCAAACCGGTGCCGCCGCCCGTCGGGTAAAGGATGACATCGGGGAGCGTCCAGCCAAGTTGTTCGGCGAGTTCCAGCCCCATCGTTTTCTTGCCTTCGATGCGGTACGGTTCCTTCAGTGTCGAGAGATCGAACCAGCCCATCGCTGCGGTGCCGTCCTTGACGACCTTGCCGCAATCGTTGATGAGACCGTTGACGCGGAAGGCTTTTGCACCGTAAATGTGCGGCTCGAACTGATTGACGATCGGCGTATCTTCGGGCATAAACACGAAACATTCGATGCCCGCACGGGCCGCGTACGCTGCGGCCGCACCGCCGGCATTTCCCGCGGTCGGCAGTGCCACCCGTTTGATGCCAAGCCACTTCGCCATGCTGATCGCAGCCGTCATGCCACGGCTTTTGAAGCTCCCCGTGGGCAACTGCGATTCGTCTTTAATCAGCAGTCGATTCAGCCCGAGTTGCTTGCCGAGTTTCGGGCAGGGCAGCAGTGGCGTCATGCCTTCACCGAGTGTCACCGGCTCGACATCGAGCGGCAACGGCAGGAGTTCGCGGTATCGCCAGAGCGACGGTGGGCGTTTGGCTATATCCGCCGGTGTGACGGCGCTGCGAATGGCGTCGAGATCGTAACGCACCCAGATTGGGCGGCCTTCGTGCAGATTCTGAATCGTGCCAAATGGCAACCGCGTACCATCAATCGCGGCTTCGAGATGCGAAACGAAGTGCTTCATGACGTTGCAATCCCCGAAACGAAAACGATTCGCCGTGGGCGTTGCACCCACGGCGAAACTCGGTCACTCGACCGTCCAAATATCTTCGGCGGCGAACAAATCTTCGATCTTGCCCTTGCCACGTTTCGCGAGTTGCTCGTTGATCTGGCCGTCGAGGAGTTCTTCGTACGTTGGTTTTCGCACGTTCCGCAACACGCCGAAGACTTCCGGGAACTCGGGGCGATACATGCGGCTGAGCAGGTACGCCAATGTCGGTTCTTCGGACTTCTCGTCGTGAATCAGCAAGTCGTCGATGCCGCAATCTTTGCCGACGTCGACGATTTCGGGCTTCAGGCCGTTGAGGCGAATACCCTTGTTTTTGTCTTTGCCGAAGATCATCGGCTTACCGTGTTCGACGAACAGGCAGTTGTCGCTCTTCACGCTTTTATCGGTGGCGTACTCGAAGACGCCATCGTTGAAGATCTTGCAGTTCTGGTAAATCTCGACGAACGCAGTGCCTTTGTGCGCGGCCGCCTTTTGCAGCGTGGCGGTCAAGTGCTGGACATCGACGTCGATCGTGCGTGCGACGAACGTGGCCTCGGCGGAGAGTGCCGTGGTCAGCGGGCGTAACGGTGTCTCGAACGAACCTTGCGGGCTGGTTTTCGTCTTCGTGCCGAGCCGCGATGCGGGCGAATACTGGCCTTTCGTGAGGCCGTAGATTTCGTTGTTGAACAACAAAATCTTGATGTCCACGTTGCGGCGCAGACAGTGAATCAGGTGGTTACCTCCGATCGACAAACCATCGCCGTCGCCGGTGACCATCCACACTTGCAGCTCCGGATTCGCGAGGCGCAGACCCGTCGCGAACGTCGGCGCACGCCCGTGGATCGTGTGGAAACCGTACGTGTTCATGTAGTACGGGAAGCGGCTCGAACAGCCGATGCCCGAGACGAACGCGAGCTTTTCGCGTGGCACGCCGACGGTCGTCAGCACTTTGCGCATCTGGGCGAGAATCGAATAATCGCCGCAACCGGGGCACCAACGGACCTCTTGATCGGATGCGAGGTCTTTGGGCGTCAACGTAGGGAGAGACAACGTCGCAGACATAAATATCCTCTATGCGTAGTGTTTCGTCTGGCGATACGAGCCACCGGGTTTATCCCGGTGGGGTAGTCGATAGTTATGCGTCCATCATTTTCGCGAGCGCAGCTTCGATTTCGCTAATTAGGAACGGCTTGCCCTGGATCTTGCACAGCCCCTCGGCGGGTGCGAGGTACTTCGCTCGCAGCAGCCACGTCAGTTGTCCACTGTTCAACTCGGGCACGAGGATCTTTTTGTATCGTGCCATGACTTCGGCGGTGTTCTTCGGCATCGGGTTCAGGTAACGGAAGTGCGCCTGTGCGATCTTCTTGCCCTGTTTGCGGATCCGTTCGACCGCCGTGGTGATCGAACCGTACGTTCCGCCCCAACCGACGACGAGCACTTCGGCGTCGGCATCGCCTTCGATTTCCAACTCGGGAATCGTTTCGGCGATGTTCTCGATCTTCTTCCAGCGGGTGTGAACCATATGCTCGTGGTTCAACGGTTCGTAGTTCACGTTCCCCGTCACGTCTTGTTTCTCGATCCCGCCGATGCGGTGCTCCAATCCGGGTGTGCCCGGAATCGCCCACGGTCGCGACAGATATTCATCGCGGCGATACGGCAAGAACTTCGACGCCTCTTCCGCGCCGTTCTCGTGGCCTGCGCCAGTCCAACCTTCGCTGTTGTGCTTTGTGGGGTGAACGATGTCGATCTTTTTCAGCTTCGACAGATCGGGGAGTTTCCACGGTTCGGCACCGTTGGCGATGTAGCCATCGGACAAGATGAACACGGGGCACATGAACCGCGTCGCGATTCGCACGGCTTCATAGGCGATGTCGAAGCAGTCGGCTGGCGATGCCGCCGCGAGGATCGCCACGGGTGACTCGCCGTTGCGGCCGAACATCGCTTGCAGCAAGTCGGCTTGCTCGGTCTTGGTTGGCAGTCCCGTGCTGGGGCCACCGCGTTGCACGTCGATGATAATCAGCGGCAACTCGGTCATTACTGCGAGGCCGATCGCTTCGGCCTTCAAACAGACACCGGGGCCACTGGTGCCCGTCATGCCGATCGCGCCGCCGAAACTGGCCCCGATCGCCACACCGCACGCGGCGATTTCGTCTTCCGCCTGGAACGTCTTGATGTTGTAGCGGCGAAGTTCGGCCAGCCCTTCGAGGATACTGCTCGCCGGGGTGATCGGGTAACTCGCGTAAATCAGCGTCTTCTTCGCAGCATCGGCACCGCACGCGAGGCCGATGACCATTGCCTCGTTACCGGTGATCTTGCGGTACGTTCCCGGCGCGATCTTCGCCTTTGCCACCTTGTACTGAACGGGCAGCAGTTCGACGGTTTCGCCGTAGTTGTAACCGGCTTTCAGTGCGGCGGAGTTCGCATTCACGAACTGCGGATTCTTCGCAAACTTCTCGCGAATCCACTTCAGCGTCGGTTCGAGTGGCCGTTCGTAAAGCCAGTAAACGAGGCCCAATGCGAAGAAGTTCTTGCACCGGTCGGCTTCGCGCGGTGTCAGTTTGAACTCGGCGACCGCTTCGCGAACGAGTTTGGCGACTGCAACCAACACGACGCGGTAGCCTTTCAGCGATCCGTCTTCGAGCGGGTTGACGCGGTATTTCGCCTTGTCGAGATCGCCCTTGCCGAAGCTATCCGAGTTGACGATTAAGATGCCGGACTTTTTCAGGTCGCGGAGGTTCGTCTTCAGTGCGGCCGGGTTCATCGCGACGAGGGCATCGAGCGCGTCGCCGGGGGTGTGAATGTCGGTGCTGGAGAAGTGAACCTGAAAGCCTGATACGCCTGCGAGCGTGCCAGCGGGGGCACGAATTTCCGCAGGGAAGTCTGGGAAAGTCGCAATATCGTTGCCGAGTGCGGCGGCGGTGTTCGTGAATTGCGTCCCGGCCAACTGCATCCCGTCGCCAGAGTCCCCGGCGAATCGGATGGTGACCGATTCGACTTCCAAAACGCTATGGTGGTGACCGTTCGTCGAAGCACGATCGAGCGTCGGGGTTGCAACCCCGGCCGATCCATTAGGAAGGCTCATTCAATAAACCTCGACCTGGAGAGAGTTAGCGAAGCGTGGATTATTGGTAGGTTAACTTACAGAGTTATCTTGCGCGTTCATCGGCCTTCCGGGTAGGGGTGTTCTCCGGTTTCCCTGCGGATGGTAAATCGAGAACGATCCGCCCGTCTTACCACAGTGACACATCACCAGAGACACCCATGCCGCAAATTCAATGCCCCGCCTGTTCGGCCCGAATGAACGCACCCGACACGGCCATCGGCAAACGCATCAAGTGCCCGAAGTGCGCCAAGGCATTCTTCGTCGAAGAACCGGAAGCGGATGATGGCTTTGAAGTCATCGAAGAAGCGGTACGAACCAAGCCGAAGTCGCGCGCCGTCGTAGTCGTCGATGATGACGACGACGAGGAGATGCCGAAAAAGAAAGCCCGCAAGGTAAAGAAAAAGCCTACAGAAGGCAAACCGGTTGGCCTGTGGATTGGGGCCGGTGTCGTGGCATTGTTGCTAATCGGCGGCGGTGTGTTTTTCGCCACACGCGGATCAAGTGGTTGGACCAAGTTCCGAGCACCGGACAATAGCTTCACAACGGCATTCCCCGATGGTGAGCCGGTGAAGGAGACTCGGGAATCATTGAACAAAGACAAACCAGGGCTGATTACGCCAACATCAGAACTTTTCGCATGGTCTCGAGTGAGCGGAGACCGGAAATACTTCGTCATCGTTGAGCTTCCACCAGCCCACCCGGATTCAGATCGAATGACAGCGGAAAACTTTATTGAAGCGACATTACCAAGAACAAAGCCTGGCAGTTATGGTCCGTTCGTCGGTAAAATCCGTTCGAGTGCAAAATCGGCAGTGAACGGTACTCCCGCCATACATTTCGTCAATGATAACGAAGGCAAAACTTCAGTCTGTTGGGCGTTCTTCGCCAACAAACGCTTGTTTTTCATTATTGTCGATGGCGAAGCGAGCATGGCTGCAGACGACCCGAAAGCGACCGCTTTCATGAACAAGTTCGCGAAGGGTGGCTGAGATCATCACCGACTACCAGCAGTGCGGCTTCCGTCGGGTCAACTCGTTGGCGAGTCTCGGTTTGCTGTCGGAGATCGGTTCGATAAACTGTAGCTAACGCTTTTGCCGAGGAGTACGCGATATGGGCCTGAACGATCGCGACTACATTCGAGAACTCGACCACGACGACGGAATCTGGTCGACGAGCCGGGCCACGGTCATCTTGGTTATCGTGTTGTGCGTGACGTACGCACTGCAAGTGTTGGCGGCTAAAAATGCGTTCGGCCCAGACCCACTGCGCGAAACCTTCGGTCTATCGATTGATCGCATCCTCGAAAAAGGCCACGTGTGGCGAATCGTCACATCGGCGATCTTCCACCAGACGGGCATCGGCAGTTTCATCCCGTTCGTTTTTGCAATGGTCGTCTTGTACTACTGCGGTTCGTCGATCGAAGGGACGTTCGGCACGAGTGAATTTGCATCGTTCGTCGTCTACGCGGCGATCAGCACGCAACTCGGATTGTTTGCGTTTCTGGTCGTGAATCCGCTGCAATTACCGCTACCCAATTTGTACGTCGGTTCGTCGGCCATCGTCACGGCGTGCCTCGTTCGGTTCGCGTGTTTGTCGCCGAACACCACCTTCCGCATCTGGTTTGTCATCCCAGTGAAGGTCAAGCATATCGCGATGGCGATCGTGTTATTTAACTTGTTTTGGTTCGCCAATGCGGCATCGAACGAACGGGGGCGCGGCATGGGCGACGTCTCCGGTATCGTGCTCGTACTCGGCGGAGCCGCATTCGGCTTCCTGCACTATTCTTTCGATTGGCGGACGGCAAACTGGTTCTCGAACAGCGCGGGGAAAGCGTCTCGTAAGCATTACAACACGCCGCGACTCCGCATTGCGACGCCGATTGCCGAAGAAGAAGATACGTCGCAGGTTCGTATGCCCGTCGTTGTGGTTGCCAACGTTGCAGCCACTTCGCCGATCGACGAACAACTCGAAGCCAAGCTCGACTTGGCACTGGAAAAAGTCGCGCGCTCGGGCAAAGACAGCCTGACATCGGAAGAGAAAGCCGTGCTGATGCGAGCGAGCGAAATCTATAAACGGAAACGAACCACCTAACAGGATCCCTCCCGCGATGCCACTTTACCCGTACGACTGCGCCGAGTGCGATCATTCCTTTGAAGTGCTGGTGGCGCGTTCTGCGGACGCGCCGGCGCTCGTCTGCCCAAACTGCCAAAGCCAGTCGGTTCGCCGCGGTTTCGGCCTACCGGCTCGTCCGAAATTGGGCGTCGCTGCCGCAACGAATTGCCGAGGCGACGGCCCACCGTGCGCATTACCACAATGCGGCCGACGGAGATGATTTGATATGCCTTCAGCAAAACCGATTGGTTCCAAGCTCATGAACGAGTGTGCGATCGTGTTCGCGGCGCTCGGTGAGCCACATCGCATTCAGATCATCGATCATCTCCGCAGCGGTTCGAGAAACGTCACCGAATTGGCCAAGTTGTTGAACGTCGAAATTGTCAACGTCTCGCATCACCTCGGCGTACTCCGGGCGTCGGGACTCGTTCGCGATGAAAAGCGCGGTCGATACGTGATCTATTCGCTAAACCCCGATTACTTCATCACCGAAAAGAACATGCCGACACTTCTGGAACTCGGCTGGTGCCGCGTGGAAATCCCACACAATTGAGCGAAAGACTCCTCGAACAACCATCACTGTAATATCGCCTCGATCACGTGACCGTGGACATCGGTGAGGCGGCGGTCGATGCCATCGTGGCGGACGCTAAGTTTTTCGTGGTCGATGCCGAGTAGGTGCAGCACGGTGGCGGAGAGATCGTAGCAATCGGTGGTGTCTTTTGCGGCGCGATACGAGAACTCGTCGCTTTCGCCGTGGGCGGTGCCGCCGCGAATTCCGGCCCCCGCGAGCCAGGTAACGAAAGTGCCGCCGTTGTGGTCGCGGCCGACGCCGCCCTGCGTGAATGGCATCCGCCCGAACTCGGTCGTGAAGATCACGAGCGTGTCGTCGAACAAGCCGCGGGCTTTCAAATCTTGCAACAAGGCCGCAACGGGGCGATCGACTTGCCGCGCGATCGGCGGTAGTTCCGTGGCGATGTTCGTGTGGTTGTCCCAGTTGTTCTTCGGCCCGCCCTCGCCGCTCCAGACTTGCACGAAGCGCACGCCGCGTTCGAGCATTCGCCTTGCCAGCAAGCAGTTTCGCGCAAAGCCGCCTTCGTGAATCGGGCCGGACGTGCCGTATTGGTCGTGGATTTTCCTCGATTCGCGCGTCAGGTCGAACACTTCCGGTGCGGCGAGTTGCATCTTCGCGGCGAGTTCGTAACTCTCGACTCGGGCTGACAGTCGGCTGTCACCATGGCGTTCGTTCGCGTACTTCCCGTTCATTTCTTGAAGCAATTTCAAGCCGTCGTTACTCGAAGCAGGCGTGACGAATTTCGCAGCCAACGACGGCGCGAGATCGGGGATCGGCACGGCGGCGGAGGGGTTGACCACGGTGCCCTGATGCGATGCCGCGAGGAAGCCCGACGAGAAATTTCCGCTACCGTTGTAGGGTAAACCGCGCGGGTCCGGCAGTACCACGAACGACGGCAGGTTGTCGGTGAGGCGGCCGAGCGCGTAGCCGACCCACGCGCCGGTACACGGGAAGCCGGGCATGAGGAAGCCGGTGTTTTGCAGGTAACTCGCGGGGCCGTGGACGTTCGATTTCGAACTCATCGCCATCAGGAACGCCATCTCATCGACGCGCTTCGCGAGGTGCGGGAATACATCTGTCACCCAGCGCCCGGATTGGCCGTGTTGCTTCCACGCGAACGGCGATTTCATCAGCGGCCCCGGCGTGCCGGTCGCGGTGGCTTTCAGGCCGACATCGACGATCTGCCCGTGGCGCTTCTCCAGCGTCGGTTTGTAGTCGAAGGTGTCCATCTGGCTCATGCCGCCGTTCAGAAACACCTGCACTACCCGGCGCACTTTCGCCTTGTGGTGCAGCCCGCCGTTGAACTCGGGCTTCGCTTCGCTGGCGTTCGCCAGCAAGTGTGAAAGCGCCAGCCCACCGAACCCGCCCGCCAGGAAATCGCGTCGCGTTGGCATCTTGCGTGCCCCTTAATCGATGAACAGAAATTCGCTGCTGTTGAACAACACGCGGCACAAATTCGCCAGCCCGTGTGCCTTCGCATACGCTCCCCACGCCGCCTCTTCCGCGGTCGTCGGTGTGCGGCCCAACACGCGCCGGCCGACGAATCGCACCTGTGCGGAAACATCCGCCGATGCCTTCACCGCCAGTGCCGCAAGGTGCTCCGAGTGCCGTAGCGTGAACTTGTTGTTCCACAACACGAGCGCCTGCGGGGCACTCACCGACGCGGATCGCACGGGTGCCGATTGCGATGCATCCGGGCAGTCGAGCGCCTCGAGCATCGGGTCTGGGCGGGTGCGAAAAATGAACCGGTAGATGCTGCGTCGCCGCGCCTCGGGGGCATCGATATTAAAGGTGTCGTAGTCGGCCTGCGGTGTCACGTGGACGCCGGGCTTCGTCGCGAATTGCTTTGCGGGAAGGCCATACATCGTTTGGTCGAGCTGCCCGCTGACCATCAGCACCGTATCGCGAACGCTCTCCGCATCGAGCTTGGCGCGGTTCATTCGCCAGAGCAACCGGTTGTCGCCGTCCCTCGCATCGGCAGCGGCATCGTGCCGTACGGCTTGCCGATAGGTGCTGCTCGTGACGATCATTTTGTGCAGCATTTTGAACGAACCGCCACCGTCGCGGAACTCGGTTGCGAGCCAGTTCAGGAGTTCGGGGTGCGATGGCGCGCCGCCCATTTTGCCGAAGTCGTTCGGCGTATCGACGAGGCCTTTCCCGAAGTGATGGTGCCACACGCGGTTGACGATCACGCGCCACGTCAGTGGGTTCGCGGGGTCGGCCAGCCAGTCGCCGAGTGCCGCGCGGCGTTGGCCTTCGTCGCTCAAATCGCGCGACGCAAAATGCCGGTTCAACCCCGCCACTGCCTGCACCCCGGCGGGTGCCACGACCGCACGGGGCTTGGTAATTTCGCCGCGAACGAGCAAGTGAATCGGCCGCGGAGTCAGCGATGGCCGGAAGCTACCATCGGCCGCAAAGCGGTTCGTGCCGCAGTACACTTTCGCCTGTGCGGGCAGCGCGGCCATCTCGCGTTCGATGCGGGTTTCCCAGAGCGAACGGGCGATTTCCGCGCGTTGCAGCTCCGTTCGTTTCGCCACGGGAATCAGCAGTATCGGGGCAAGATTCGCCGTGGGGGAAATAAGCGATGGGTTCGTCGTCAGGCTCAAACGGAAGCGGCCAATCAGGTGGCCGCCGCCGTGGAGTTGATCAAGTTCGACGGTGAAAGTGCTGCCGCTGGCGAAGCCGACGGGCTTGTCGAATTCAAAGATCGCATGGTGCGGTTTGCCGACCTCCGGGTAGATGCCCCACGCGGTGCTGATGTTGCCATCGATAGCCCGCGCGATGCCCCAATCGGCTTGGTCGAAATCGGCGGTCGCGGACTTCAGTTTCACGCTGACTGTCTGATCCGGTTTGCCTTTCGCGCACACTTTCACGCGCAGTTCAGACAGGTGCAAATTGCCGTTCGCCTGTCGGCCCGGTCCGTGATGCGGCAGCGATTCATCGGCCAGCACTTCGAGCCGCAACCCGGTAATGGCCACGCGCTCCGTCGACATCGCAACGGTGTAGGTGTCGCGCTCGGGTGCGGTTCCACCCGAGAGAATCGAACGGTCCGGCAACGGCTTCAGTGTCGCGCCGTGCTTCGATGTGAATGTCTCCGGTTCGGGCGTGAACCAGCGACCTTCCTTCTCGTGCCACGCCTTCTCGAATGCCACGACTTCCCGCTGACGCTCGGCTGTCAGTAGTTGTGCATCGGCCGTACCTTTGAGACCGCGAACCCGCAACAGGTCGGCAACGAGCGATGTGCGTTTCTTGGCCACGATGGGGTCCGCATCGTAGGCGCGTTCGGCTTTGTCGACGCCTGCAAACACAGCCTGGATCGCGTAATAATCGGCCTGCGTGATCGGGTCGAACTTGTGGTCGTGGCAACGCGCGCAATGCACGGTTAGCCCCGCAAACGTGGTCATCGTCGTCGTCACAATATCATCGCGGTCGAGGTTGCGGGCGATTTGCCGATCGAGCGAATTCTCGTTGATGTCGCGCAGCCCGCTCTCGTCCCACGGCCCCGCCGCGAGGAATCCCGTTGCGACAAGTGCTTGCGGATCGTCGGGGAAAAGCACATCGCCAGCGACCTGCTCGCGAACGAACTTCGCATACGGTTTGTCTGCGTTGAACGCGCGAATCAGGTAGTCGCGGTACGGCCACGCATTCGGGCGAAAGCGATCTTGGTCCTGCCCATGCGAGTCGGCGTAGTGTGCCACATCGAGCCAGTGGCGTGCCCAACGTTCGCCGTATCGCGGCGACGCCAACAGCCGATCGACGAGTTTCTCGTAGGCCTCTTTCGACGTGTCATTGGCAAACGCATCGAGTTCGTCCGGCGTCGGCGGCAACCCCGTCAGGTCGATACTCACCCGCCGCGCGAGAACGCGACGCTCCGCTTCCGGCGACGGTTTTAGCTTGATTATCAGCAATTTTTGCAACACGAACGCATCGATCGGCGTACGCACCCACGCTTTCCACTCCGCCGGCGCAACCGGTACCGCAGGCCGCACAACAGGCTGGAAACTCCAGTCGTCCGCCTTCGCCAACGGCAGCCACAACCCGATCAGCATCAGAATGACCAACGAGAAATGTCGCATCGCAGACCTCCAGAACTCAGCAGACCCACGATCCTAATCGCAACGAAGCGGGATGTCAAACGAGTTCAGGCTGGTCGAACTTGCCTTCATGCCGTTTTGAAGAGGCTAACAAAACGGTCGCCGTTGAATGAATACTTGACTGTCGTGGCGGTAGTATTTCGCTTTGATTCGCGATCGTCCTTCGTGCATAAAAAAGCCCCACGGACATCGGTTACGGTGAAATTTCTGGTGATCTCGCCAAGAGGTTGCCAGAGAACTTTTCTCTGGGAAGTCGCCGACTCTGGTCTGAGCATTATGGCAGGAGGTTCGTTTTCGTTAAGCATTCTCGAATCCGGCATTCGCGCATTGCGAGAATACGATGATTTTAATGGTTTTCTTCTCGGATTGCCTCTAAGCTACTTCAGTGCGAATGCTTTAGCATGATAGCCGCGTCTTGGCCCGCAATCGGTCCAGCTACTTCATTCGGCAGTTTTGAAAATTAAGAATTCAATATTTTTTTGGCATAATTGTTTTGATTGCTTCTCAATGAAAGTTGAATATGACTGAAGTTACGAAAGAGAATACGTTCCCACTCGATGACGGGATTTTTGATTGAATAGAAATCATCCTGTAATGGACAGAACGACCAGTCGAAATAGACGGGAAAAAATTCTATCAACTGACTGTTCACCCTGATTCGAGACATTAATGCGAATGCGAAAACGATACCAAGTCTTCATTTCTTCGACGTTCGAGGACTTACGTGAAGAACGGCAGGCAGCAGTTGAGGCAATTCTAAAGGCCGGCCACATTCCTGCTGGCATGGAATTGTTCACTGCTGGCGATCAATCGCAGATGGATGTAATTCGGAGGTGGATCGACGAGTCTGACATATTCATGTTAATACTCGGCGGCAGGTATGGTTCTATCGAACCAAAGTCCAGGAAAAGCTACACTGAACTAGAGTATGATCACGCACTTTCCATCAGCAAAACTTTGTTTGCTGTTGTGCTGACAGATGTTGGTCGCGAGGAAAAAGTACGAAAGTTCGGTACATCTGTAATTGAATCAAATAATGAATCTCTGTATCGCGACTTTCGTTGCCGCGTTACATCCAATTTATGTGCGTTCTACGCCCAGACGATTGAAGTAAAATTGGCGATTTTGGAGACGCTTCCGCAAATTGCAAATACACGTCAACTTTCTGGTTGGGTTTCCTCGTCTGATATACAGTCACCTGTTGACATCGCGAACGAACTTGTACGCGTTTCCAATGAAAATTCCAAATTGCGTATCGAATTGGAACGTTTGGAAACGCGCACTGAGACTGCAACCGCGTCACATCCTCTGTTTGAAGAACTATTGGACTCACTGCGAAATAAAACAGTCATCGTTCCCGCTTCACTGACTGGAGTCAAGAAACCACATTCAGTATCACTTCTTTCGATATCACTTCAATTTGTCAATGATTTAGCTCGCGGTGTTGCCAACTCATATGGAGCAGACGACTTGGAGGGATTCCTATACTACGATGTAGCTTCTGCACTCGCCGCATTCGGTCTTGTCGAACACGGAAAGTCTCCCGCATCCGCAAATTGGCAACGATTGAAGTTGTCGAAGGAGGGCACCAAGTTTTTTGTTCGTGCCCAAATAGCTGATTCCCAAGCAAAGGCTTCAAATCCTCCAGCATCCACCGATGATACCAAAACATCCAAAGTGTTACCAAATCGATCGCCACGCAAAGTCGCTAAGAAGAAGCAACAATAAGTGCGAACAATGTGTTGCACTACTTGAGGAAAGCTCAATCCCTCGCTTGCGCGTGGGCTAACAGGATCGGATTCGTTAGCCCGACGCGCAAGCGCGCAAGCGAGGGAGTTCCACGATTAGCCGTTCAAAACTTGCATGATTCGCTCGAAGTCGTCGTTGT
>JAYVXI010000168.1:0-4940 GCA_043785305.1 Limnoglobus sp.
CAACTTGGTGATGCCGAGTACCTTGGCCATCTCCTCGGCGGTTTGGCCGCGTGCCCCGGCGTACGTCATCGCGAGTGCCGACGAGATGCTGTACGGCGAGAAGAAGATGTTCCCCTTTTCCGTTTCCGCAAGTTTCTTGTACAAGTCGAGCGCAAACTGATTGTTGCCCTCGACGAGTGCGGCCAAGTCCTCCGGTGGCACTTCGGGCGGCGGCGGCCCAAGGTCAATCCCCGGTTCGACCGCACGCTGACAGCCAATCGTCAGCCCGAAGCCAACGACCATCGCGACGGCAACAAAGGTGGTCAAATAGCGTTTCACGATGAGACTCCCCCGACGTGCAATTTGTAATTGGTGCTACTGTAACAACCCGAATGACCGTCTGTGAACGAGAATCTTTTGGTAAATGCAAAATCGTTCGATTCAATACTTTCTGGCAGAGCGCCCACACGATTTCGCGAAGTCAAAAAGTCGGAGACGATTTGACGTAAGTCAGAATTCGCATCGTGCGCAAAGTGTCGTGAAAATGTCTCCAAGTGTCGTGAGAATGTCGTGGTCGGTCGATTTTGTGTCGCACTCGGTCGATTTTCGGTCGGTATTTGCGCCGAGTGCTAGTCGAATGACCCTCGGCGCAACCCCATTTATGAGTTCGAGATACGGGAAACGGATCGGTGAATTGCAATCGAAACAGCGACTTTTGGGGCCTCAAAAACCCGAAAAACACCCGAAAAACCGGTTTTGGAACGTCCGCAATTCTGACTTACGTCGATTCTGGAGATCACGCGGGGTTGCCGAGAATCACGGCGGAGCCATCCGAGGCGGGCATGAGCAGTTTGCCGGGGCCGAACGGGATGGCGTGCGTGCGGGGGTGGATGTTCGGACTTTCGGGTTTGACGCTGCCGATCTTGTCGCCGGTTTTGCTACGGTAGGCGGTCACGGTGCCGGTAACATCGGTCGTTAGAATGGCGTCGCGGGCGGTCGTCATGCCGAGCAAATCGTCGTCTTTCGTCCGCCAAATCACCCACGCAGCGGTCTCGCTGTTCGGCGTCAAACCGACGATGTGACGATCGTTCACTGTGTAGATCACGAACGGCGCGCCATCGGCGCTCATGCTGACTAGGAAGCGTCCCGTCGGTTTCCCGGCAGGTATGCGCACCTCGTTCGCCACGGGTTCGGTGGCGTTGCCGCGCCAACGCGAAAGCGGCTCGCCGGTCTGGTCGGCATCGAACATCCAAACACTTCCTGTGACATCGGCGATCAACACCCGCTTTGAGGTATCGCCGATGGCGACGATGGCGGGCGGGATGATGATTTTCTCGCGGAGTACCCACGGTCCGGCAACAGTTTTCCACTCGGCACCGGCAGTGTTCGGCCAACGGGTTCGCACCGCTTTCTTGTTGCCGTCGGTGCTTAAATACTCCTCATCGCTAACGGGCGTCAGATAGCAAATCGCGTCGGCAGTTGCGCCGTCGCCACGCCACATCGGCCCCTGTACGAGCTTTGGATTACCCGGTTCAAACCGATACAGGAAGCCATCGGCGAGTGGAAACACGACGGTCGCGCCAACGGCAACGGGCGACCCCGCGAGGCGATCCGGCAGCGGCGCGAGGGCATCGGTTTTCGCCTTGCCTTCCACGATTTGGCGCACGCGCAGTTGCGGGATCGCTTTCTCGCCGGGTTCCTTTTCGGGAACGAGAATCCACGTCGTTTTACCATCGAGCGAAGTCGCTGTTTTCGCCGGGGCGGTGCCGGAAACGACGGGCGGAGCGACGATCCAGGCCGGTTCGATCGGCTTCGTGGCATCGTTCGCGCCGTTGGCCGCAGATAGGGGCAGAGCGTACGCGCCGCCGTCTTCGTCGACGAGAATCGCCCCCGCCGCCGTTGGCACGGGTGGCACGCTTGGGATCGCGCCGAGTTTGCGGTGCCAGCGCGGGCGGCCATCGCGGACATCGAAGGCGATCGCGCGCATGCCATCGGATTCTTCCGAACGCACGGCGACGAACGCGGTGTCGCGCCGTGCATTCCATTGCGGCGATTGCATCGGCACGCCCGATGGCACGGGCAGCCCGGCGGGCGTCACTTGCAGGCCAGATTGTGCGGTGAAGCCGAGCCGCATCCGGAATAATTTCGATCGGCTAATCGTCCAGAAGGTGTCATCGTCCGCGATGGCAATCTGTCCCGCGCTCGGGTTTTTCGCATCGACGGGCAGTTGCGGGCCGGGGATCGCGTACATTCCCGCATCCTGGTTTCCCAGCTGATTCGTACCGAACAAGCCAAACGCACCGGCATCGGTGACTACAGCGACGCGCTCGCCATCGGTGTGCGGCGGGAACCAGACGTGCCCCGGCAGCGAGAGCGTCGTGGTGGCGACCGGCGTGATTTCGGGCGGGCCATCGGCGGCGTTGCCACGTTCTATCGTCGTCAGCGGGAAGGCGCGCAGCTTCGTCGCTTGCGTGCCATCGTTCTGAGTGAGAATGATGTACCGATTCGCTTTTTCTTCGCCGATGGGGCCGGTGATAATCGGCGGTACGCGCAGCGAAAGGTCGGGGTGTTCGGTCGCCAGCACTTGCACGCAACGCATCGGCAGGCGGTCGTTCTCGGCGTTGTGCGGCTCGACATCGATGGCGAACACGCGCCTCGCTTCGGCCGCCACGTACAGCATTCCCGTACCCGGTTGGCGTACCGCGCCAGGGCCGATGCGTTGCCGGAGTTGAATGTGACTCAGGCGATTTCCGCTCACCGCTTCGAGTTCGATCACGGTGCCGAGTTCGTCGCGAATGGGCACGTAAATCCGCGAACCGACGACGATTGGCCGACCCGCACACTCGGCTTCGAGCGGTTGATACCACCAGATTTGCCCCGTGCGTGCGAGCCGTGCCGTTAGGCCGTATTGCCCGTCGATCTCGGTGGGCACAATCGCCAGTTCGCCACCGCCTTCGGCCAACGGCACGCGAACGGGCACATCGGTGTAACGGCCAATCCGCGCCGCCCAGAGCAGCGTGCCGGTGTCGGCGTCGAATGCATGAAGGATGCCGCGCGCCACCGCGTAGAACGTCTCGGTAATCGCATCGGGTGCGAGCGGGATCAACGGCGCGGTCGTCTGCCCGACGGGTGGCGCAACGAACAACAACCCGCCCGACGAATCGTTCGGGTACGGCACCGGCAGCCGCGCCACGAGCACCGGCTGAATCAGTCGGCGGAGGGCCGCCTTCGCGTCGGCGATAATCTCCAGACCTTCGGAATCGGCTTCAAATCGTGCCCGTTTCAGAACCCCCGCGAATGCCGCGATCCGCTGATCGGTCGGGTTCGTCGGCAAGTCGCGAAACGGGGCAAATACCGCCAGGCGTTCGCGTTCGCGGGCGAATTTTTTCGCGAGTTCGTCGAACAGCTTGCGCGGTTCGTCGAGTGCTTTCACTTCTTTGATTTTGTACTTTTCCGCCAGCGGGATCAGCGAGCGCCCCTCCTCGACCGCTTTCTCCGCGCCGTCGAGTTCGTCCAAGCCACCCGCGTTCTTGCGCTTGCCCACGTACTTTTTCAGGCGTTCATCCGCATGTTCGACGATGCCATCGACGAGCTTTCGCCCCGCCTCGAAAATCTCGTGACCAAATCCGGAGGCATCGGGCTTCGCCATCGCGTTCGAGCCGTATTCGGTAAGGAAGCCGCGAAACTTGGCGATGCCGTCCGCCGGGTTATCGCGAACCGTCGTGCCCGTGACGGCGCTGTGTAGTGCGGCGAGCTTCGCGAAGAACTGGTACGTGTCCTTCTTTTCGCTGACGGGGTAGTCCGTAAGCAGTTTCTCGTAAAGTTGTGCCGACTTCGCGTGGTTGGACAATTTGAATTCGTCGTCGGCCTCTTTCGCCAAATACTCTTCCGCACGGAGTTCGTTCCGGTAGTACGAAACGCCCGCGTAAATCAGCACGCCGAAGATCGTCACGATCAGCCCGGCGAGGATTAACCCCCAGCGCCCGACTCCCGCGCCCGATGCTTTCGGCAAGTCGTCGGGGTCGAAGTCGTCGCGACCGACGGGACGTTCCTTCACCGACTTCAGCACCGGCACTTTCGGGGTTTCGTCTCGCCAGTCGACGACTTTCGGCCCGGCGGGTGCATCGTTCCAGTCGACCATTTTCGGACCGGGTGGCAGGTCGTCGAACAACTCCGCGTCGATCATTGCGGGTATCGGCGGCGGCTTCAGGTTCGGTGCCGACGGCACGATGTCCGGTTCCAACACGTACGGTAACGATGCCGGTTCGACTTTCTCGTAAGGCCAAACCACCACCGGCTTCGGCGGCGCAGCGATCTCCAAAAGCGGCACGAAATCGTTCACCGACCCGCTGAGATACGGCAACGTAGGCAACGGTTCCAGTGGTGGCAACGCAGGCACTTCCACCGGTGCTGGTGGCACTTCCGCTACCGTAAAGACATCGCGGCAATCGGGGCAACGCATCGATTTGCCGAGGAGTTCCGGCTGGAGGGTAAACCGAGATTCGCAGTGTGGGCATTCGACGGCAATCGACACGATGAGTCCCCGGCAATAGAGAAGGGGCGAACGGAGCTAATATACCTGACGCGGTCGAAACTGACAGTTTCCGACTCGCGGAATCGACGTAAGTCACAATTGCGGACACTCCAAAAACGGTTTTTGGGGTATATTTCGGTCTCAAAATGCCACTTTTTGATCGCAAATCGCCGATCTGTTTCGAGAGTTTTTGCGTTGTCCTGCATTCCTGTCGTGGTTTGCGTCGAGGGTCATTCGATTCGCACTCGCCGCAACTACCGTCCAAAAATCGACCGACCACGACACAAAATCGACCGACCACGACATTCTCACGACACCTGGCGACACTTTCACGACACTCCGCGCACGTCGCAAAAGTCGACTTACGTCGAATCGCCTCCGATTTTTTGACTGTCGCAATTCGTGTGGGTGCGGATTCGACGCACTC
>JAYVXI010000169.1:0-15171 GCA_043785305.1 Limnoglobus sp.
TGGCAAAGTCACTACGGGGTGGTTACGTATCACCCGACCCCTTGCGGGGAATCGGCTCAGAAACACCGTGCATCGCGACGGAAAGCGCAACTTCAAAACGCGCCAGCGAGGGGAACCCGCGAGAAGGCACGTCATCTTAGAAACGATGGTAATCCCTCGCTAGCGCGTCGGACTAACAAGAATGGATTGTGAGACTGGCAACGTGTCATTTTCCGACCGGGTGAAGTACAACCAACGAAGTTTCACCCGCGCGGGTGGAACTTCTTGTGAATCGCCTTTAAGCGGGTGCGGTCGATGTGCGTGTAGAGTTGCGTCGTCTGGATCGAGGCATGTCCGAGCAATTCTTGCACCGTACGCAGGTCGGCCCCACCTGCGAGTAAGTGCGTGGCGAAACTGTGGCGTAGCGTGTGCGGGCTGACCGTGATTGGCAGTTCGGCACGCAGACAGTATTTCTTCACGAGCATCCACAGCACGATTCGCGAAAGCGGTTGCCCCGAACGCGACGTGAAGACATGTTCTTCGCCACCCGCCGTCGCGGCATCGGCGAGGTACGCCCGTAACGAGGCAATTGCCGGTTTACCCAACGGCACCACACGTTGTTTGCTCCCTTTGCCGAAGCATTTGCAGAACGCCGAATCCAAGTACAAATCGTGCCGTTTCAGCCCGACGACCTCCGACGCCCGGCAACCGGTGGCGTAGAGCGTTTCGAGTAATGCCCGGTCGCGCAGGAAGAAGCGATCCCCCGCACGCGGTGCGTTCAGCAACGCATCGACGCTCTCCGGCGATAGCACGTGCGGCACGCGCTGCCAGAGTTTCGGCGATGCTAATAGTTCAACGCTAGAAGGGTCGGCTTTTTCTTCGAGGCGAAGGAACCGGTAGAACATTCGCAGTGCGGCGAGGTGCCTGGCGATGCTCGGGGCGGCGAGTTCTTCCTCGTGCATGAACGCGATGTAGCGCGACAAATCGCTGAGTGTCGGCGCGAGATAGTTCGGCAGTTTCGCGATCACCGTCCACTGTGCATAGCGTTCGAGATCGTGGTTGTACGCGAGAAGTGTATTCTCGGAGAGGCCGCGTTCGGACTGCAAATAGTGCCGAAACGCGATGATGTCCGACATGAGTTCGTTGAGTGACATCGCGGGTTCACCCTGTTAATAAGCGTTGCCGTATCGTTTGGCGAAGCAGTCCGATGGCGCGACCGCGATGGCTGAGCGCGTGTTTGACCGCGTTCGAGAGTTCGCCGAACGATGCATGATACTCGGGGATCACGAACAGCGGATCGTAACCGAAACCGCCACTGCCGCTCGGTTCCATCGCGATCCGGCCCCAACAGCGACCTTCGACGACGGCAACGACCGCGCCTGTCGGGTCGGCGAGCGCGGCGGTGCTGACGTAGTATGCGGCGCGTTTGTCGCCGTGAAAATTCGCGAGTTCTTGCAGCAATTTCGCGTTGTTTGCGGCATCGTTGCCGTGTTCGCCTGCCCACCTCGCGGAGTAAATCCCCGGCTGCCCACCGAGTGCCGGTACGACGAGGCCGCTATCTTCGCCGAGTACCCATTCCCCCAACAGCGGCGCGAGCGTCGTGGCTTTCAGGCGAGCGTTTTCCTCGAAGGTGGTGCCCGTTTCTTCGATGTCCGCGGGGGCGTTTGCGTACGGCGAAAGATCGGTGACCTCGACGAGGTCCGATAGCAGTTCGACCAGTTCGCGCAACTTCTTTTTGTTTCGACTACCCAGTACGAGCCGCGGCATACTGCGTCCTGATGCGTGTGTGAAAGATCCCGGATTCGGTTCGCCGGTCGGCTTGTAAGCCGGGTTTTGTCCCACCTTGCGGTGATGACGATCATTTCTCTAGCCGCACGGTTACCCGTGCGATCGAGCAGCCTACCCGAGGCTCAAACGGATCGGGTCGATCCTCACCTCTGCTCGGCCTTGCTTCCAGTGGGGTTTGCCTAGCCGACGGGTCACCCCGCCGCTGGTGCGCTCTTACATTAAGGGCTTGCGCCCCGCACCGTTTCACCCTTACCTGCGGAATGCGGAATGGGAAATGCGGATTGCGGAATCGACGCCAAGCGTCTTCATTCCGAGTTCCGAATTCCGCATTCCGCATTCCGCGAGGCGGTTTACTTTCTGTTGCACTGTCCCGCCCGTTGGCGATTGGCACCGGGAGTACCAACCGTTACCGAGGGTGGGAGTTACCCACCACTGCACCCTATGAAGCCCGGACTTTCCTCTCGCCACGAATGGCCAGCGACCGTCCCACCGACCGACGAACCGAACTCGCATGGTATCGCCCAAACGTGCCGCTGAGAAGGGAATGCGAGCAAAGTGGACGAACGGAAACACATCTTGGCGGTGTAACCATCACTCATCCATCGAAGTCGCACGACTTCGCCTACAAAGTAATGTCCGCCTTCCAGATTTGCGGGCCGATTTCGTGCAAAACATGCACTCCCACTCGCCGCGATGTGGCAATTTTCGGCAAGCGCCATTACAATCGCCGCAATGGGTACTCTTTCTCCGCTTTGCCCAGATGCCCAAAACGCACGACCCTCGAACCTCGTGAGATCCATCCGTGAATCGCTATCTACCGTTTCGCAAACTTGTCGGCGTTAGCATCCTGGCGATGCTGTTCGCCCTCGCGGTCGCTTTGCCCGTTCGCTCGGATCAGAAACAAGACATCGAGACGATCGAAAAGCAGATTGCCGACCTGCAAAAGAAGCTCGCGGAGGCGAAGACCAAACCCGCGACACCGGCGACGCCTACGATTCCGGAACCCCCGGTGGGGACGCTGCCCGAGTCGATCCTGAAGAAAATGGCGTGGCGTTGCATCGGCCCCGCGAACATGGGTGGGCGGATCACGGCACTCGCGGTGTACGATGCGGACCCGACGACGTACTACGTGGCGACGGCTTCGGGTGGGTTGCTCAAGACCGTGAACAACGGCACCACGTTCGACCATCTGTTCGATACGCAAACGACGGTCTCAATCGGCGATGTGGCGGTGTGCCAAACCAACCCGGACCTCGTTTGGGTAGGCACCGGCGAAGCCAATCCGCGCAACTCGGTTTCGTACGGCGATGGCGTTTACAAGAGCATCGACGGCGGTAAAACTTGGGCGAACATGGGGCTGAAGAAGTCGTTCCAGATCGGGAAGATTCTCATTCACCCGAAGAACCCGGAGATCGTTTACGTCGGGGCACTCGGTCGCCTTTACGGTGTCGGTGGCGAGCGTGGCGTCTGGAAAACTGAGGATGGTGGCAAGACGTGGAAGAACGTGCTGGTCGTCGACGATAAGACCGGCGTTATCGATATGCGGCTCGATCTGAACGCCCCCGAAACGCTCATTGCCGCACTTTGGGAACGCAAACGCGACGAGTTCGATGGCTTCTTCGGCGAGGCTCCCGTGCCCGATACGTACGGGCCGATCATCACGCACGGCCCCGGTGGCGGCATCTGGAAAACGGTCGACGGTGGCAAAGCCTGGAAGAAGATCAACGACCCGAAGACCAACGCGGGCAACGGCCTGCCGACCGTCAAGACGGGGCGCATCGGCCTCGATTATTCGAACAAAACGAAGGGCCTCATTTACGCGATCGTCGACACCGAAAAGGTCGGCACCGGCGATCCGCCGAAGTTAGTTTACATGGGCATCGTCGGCGAATCGGTCGAAGGCGGTGGCGCGAAGCTGACCGAAATCACCGCCGATGGCCCCGCATCGAAGGCAGGCCTGAAGGCCAACGAAATCGTCATCGCCGCCGATGGCAAGAAGCTCGAAAATTACGAATCGCTCATTCAAGTCATTCAGACGAAGAAAGAGGGCGACAAACTCGCGCTGACCGTCAAGCGCGACGGTAAAGAGGTCGTACTCGAAGTCGTGCTCGCGAATCGCCCCGTGGGAACGGGCATCAATCCGCGTACGGGTCCGAGTCGCGGGCCGCGCGTCAGTGCGGGTTACCGACTGGCATCGGGCGAGAAAGGTGCGAAGATCGGCACGCTGATCGAAGGCGGGGCCGCCGATAAAGCCGGTTTGAAGGAAGGCGATGAGATCGTTGCCGTCGAGGGAAAGCCAGTCAAGTCGCCCGAAGAATATCTCGAAGCCGTGGGTAACGAACGCAAGCCCGGCGACAAACTGAAACTGAGCGTGCTTCGCGGCACCGAAAAGAAAGAGTTTGAAATCGTCCTTGGAACACCCGCAACGCGCGGCCCGTCGTTGACCAAACCGTACGCGCTCGGGTTGGGCGGCCAGCAACCGAACGCGATCGAACAACAGGGCAAGGACGGCTTCCAAACGGGCGGTATTTACGTCTCCGCCGATAGTGGCGACACCTGGAAACGCATCAACAGCCTGAACCCCCGGCCGATGTATTTCAGCGTGATCCGCGTCGACCCGTCCGACGACAAAGTCGTCTACGTCACGAGCGATACCGGCTTGTGGAAGTCGACCGACAGTGGCAAGACGTTTCGTGCGGGGCCAGCGAAGGGCGTTCACGTCGACCACCACGCACTCTGGATTAACCCAAAGAACGGCAAGCACCTGATTATCGGTTGCGATGGCGGATACTACGTCACGTACGATGCGGGCCTGCATTGGGACCATTTGAACAACGTCGCGCTCGGCCAGTTCTACCACGTGGCGGTCGATAACAAACGCCCGTATCGCGTCTACGGCGGCTTGCAGGATAACGGCAGTTGGGGTGGCCCGTCGAACTCGCTGCGCAGTTACGGCGCAGTCAACGAAGACTGGGTTTACGTCAACGGCGGCGATGGTTTCGTCTGCCGCGTCGATCCGACCGACTCGGATTTGATCTACACCGAAAGCCAAGGCGGGATGATGAGCCGGCGCAACTTCCGCACTGGCGAACGCGGATTCATTCGCCCGCCACAGAAGCAAAGCGACCCGATCCAGCGCTTCAACTGGAACACGCCATACATCCTTAGCAGCCACAACCCGAGTATCTTTTACTCGGCGGGCGAATACGTCTGGCGTTCGGTCAAGAAGGGTGCGGACCTTCGCAAAATCTCGCCGGAAATTACCCGCACGAAAGCCGGTAGCGCGACGGCACTCAGCGAATCGCCGGTCAATCAAGATGTCGTTTGGGCCGGTACCGACGATGGCTTCGTCTGGGTCACGAAAGATAGTGGCACAACTTGGACGAACGTCACCGAAGCGATCAAGACCGCCGGGTTGCCGGGATTCCGGTGCGTGGCGACACTCGAAGCATCGAAGGACAAAGAAGGCCGCTGTTACGCCTGCTTCGATGCCCACCGTTCGGACGACGACAAGCCGTACATTTTCGTGACCGAAGACCTCGGCAAAACCTGGAAGCCGATCGTGGCGAACCTCCCTGCATTCGGCAGCACGCGCTGTTTGCGAGAGGATATCGTCAACACCGACATGCTGTATTGCGGCACCGAGTTCGGTGCGTTCGTCAGTGCGAATCGCGGGCAGAGTTGGACCAAGCTCGGCGGGAATCTGCCGACCGTGGCGGTGCATGAATTCGCGCAACCGACCGTGGCGAGCGAACTCGTCGTGGCGACTCACGGGCGCAGTGTTTGGGTGATCGACATTGCCAGCCTTCGCCAGATGAAGCCCGATGCGATGAAGGCGAAAGCGACGCTGTTCGCCCCCGCCACGGCAGTACGTTGGAAGACCGGCAGCGGTGGCGAATCGCCGTACAGCAGTAGCGACCGAAAGTTCGTCGGCCAGAATCCGCGTAGCGGCGCGACGATCGAATACTTACTAACGAAACCGGCAGAGAAGCTGACGATCAAGGTCGTCGATGTCAACGGCAAGAGCGTCATCGACTTCCCGAAGGCCGAAAAAACCGCCGACTATCACCGCGTCGTATGGCCCGTTGGCCCAGGCAGCCGTGGGGCAATTGGCACCTATCGCGTCGTGTTGAACGTCGATGGCCAGGAATACACGCAACCGCTGCAAGTCGAACTCGACCCGAACGCCTCGAAGGACTTAATCACGATCGAAGCCGAAGACGACACGCCCGCGCCGCTAAACCCCAACAAGCCGACGAAGATCCCCGCAGTGATCGACGATTGATTGGGAAATCAGCCCTTGATGATGCGTTCGGCCCAACCCCATGGTTACACCATGGGCTACGTGAGCGATCCCTTCAGGATCGAAGAACTGGCAAACCTCAGCCCTGAAGGGGCTGCTACTCCAGCCCATGGTGTAATCGTGGGACGGAAAGTCGCGTTCTACGACGCGAACGCGAAACTGGTCTACGTCGAAGTATCCGCAGGCAGGAAATACGACCTGAAAACGCGGAAGCTGGTCGAGTAACGCCCGAATTGCATCGACAATTCGCCTCCGAAACCGAAGATGACACTTCCCGAATTCGGAGGCATCGCGATGAACCTGACCGACCGCCGCGTGGCGGTGCTACTCGAACAACAGTACCAGGAACTGGAAGTGTGGTACCCCGTGTACCGCCTGAAAGAGGCGGGGGCGAAGGTGACATTCGTCGCACCGGAGGCGGGGAAAACCTACGCCAGCAAGCTCGGCTATCCGGCGAAATCCGACGTGGCCGCGAAAGATGTGGCGGCCACGGACTTCGACGCAATCCTGATTCCGGGCGGGTTCTGCCCCGATTACATCCGCCGTAGCGAAGCGATGCTGACACTCGTTCGCGCTATGGATGCGGCGAAGAAACCGACGGCAGCGATCTGCCACGGGCCGTGGGTGCTCTGTTCGACGAACGCACTGCGCGGCCGCAACGCAACCAGTTTTTACGCGATTAAAGACGATGTCGCGAACGCCGGCGCGACGTGGATCGATGCCGAAGTCGTGGTTGATGGCCACATCATCACGAGCCGAAAACCCGACGACCTCCCCGCATTTACCGTCGCCCTCATGAAGGCAATCCTCGTAGGGATGACACACGCATGACAGTTCCCCGTAAAGGCCACTCGAAAATCGCCGACATCCCAGAGGACTTGCTCGATGATCTCAACGCCGGGACCGTACCGAGTGCGTCGCTGTCCGAGGGCCTCGCAGTCGATTTCTCGGTGCTATTGCGAACGACGTTTCCCGAACTGCCCCCGGAGGCATTCGAGGCGGGCGACGGCGCGATGAGCCTCGGCGTCACGCGACGGATGGAGGCATTCGGCGAGATTCTACTGCTGCATCGCGGCATCGAAAGCCTTCCGAGCCTAATCGCACACCCGTCGGACACCGTACGCGGTTGGGCGTGTTATATGATCGGGCTGACGCCGAAGTTGCGGCTCAAAGAACGCCTCGACCTGCTGCGCCCACTCGCCGACGATGCGCACTTCGGCGTTCGCGAATGGGCGTGGATTCCGATGCGCCGCCACATCTCGATGAACGTGCGAAACGCGGTGGCGGCACTGAAACCGTGGACGAAGGAGAAGTCGGTGAACTTGCGGCGTTACGCCGTCGAAGCGACTCGGCCACGCGGCGTTTGGGCGACCCACATCGAGCAGTTGAAGCACAACCCGGAGATGGGGCTGCCGTTGCTCGAACCGCTGAAAGCCGACCCGGAAAAGTATGTCCAAGACTCCGTCGGCAACTGGCTCAACGATGCCGCCAAGTCCCAATCCGAGTGGGTGTCGAGTATCGTTTCGCGCTGGCGGCAGGAATCGAGCAATGCCGCCACCGAACGGATCTGCGATCGCGCCATGCGAAGCGTATCGCGTCGGCGACGATAGTTACGGCGTTGCAAACGAATCCTCGCCAGTTGCGGCTCGCAGATCGGCGAGCGCTCGCTGATATTCGGCGAGTGTATCGACGACTTTCGCCCGCGCACCCGCGGCGAACAGTTCGCGTAAATTCACTTCGAGAAACGTGCTCGTTCCCAGGTCGAACCGCTTGCGTTCGAGCATCGCCACCTGGTCCGCCACCGCAACTTCTTCTTTCGCTTTGAGCAACCGCTGATAGGTGCGATCGAGGTTCGAGACGACATCTTGCACCTCGGCCACAATCACATCGCGGGCGTATCGTTCCTGTGCGAGAACCTGCATGAGTTGCGCCTGTGCAATCTGTGTTCGCCCGAACGCATCGCGGCGTTGGACTGGCAGATCGAGCGCCAGGAAAACTTCCGCGTTCGTGCGATCCGATGCGAAAATGTCCTTGCCCGTGAACGATTTCTTGCCGCCGCCGACATCTTGCGAGGCCGCGATCCCTGCGTTCAACCCCGGCAGTTGCTGATTGCGTGCGAGTTGCAGATCGACCGTCAGACGCTCTTTTTGTAATTGAAATCGCATCAACTCGGGGCGTCGTGCCACGGCGTTGATGAGGTCTTGCGCCAGCCGATTCGGGTCGAATGGTGCGAGTACGGTGTCGGCGAAGTTCGTCGGCAGTTGGCTCGCGTTCGGCACCACGGGGTTGCCACTCGCGTCGCGCAACAACAGCGACAAGTCGAACGACGTTTGTTGCAATCGGCGTTCGGTGGCGATCAGCGTGCCTTCGCGTTCGGCCACGGTGCGGCGTCCCTCGATGACGATGAACTCGGGATCGGCCCCGAGTTTCGTCCGCTTCTCGAACAACTCCTGACGGTCTTTCGCGAGCTTCAAAAGGCCGGCGGAAATCCGATACTGTTCCCCCGCAGAAACCCACGCCCAATAGGCACGTGCCCCCGAACGGAACGCACCCAGGCGTGCCGTTTGCACGGTCGCGAGTGCCAGCGGTTCGCCGATCTGCGCTTGGCGAAGGATCGACCGGCGTCGGTCGATCGAACGATCGCGCAGGAGCGGGATTTGCACGCCAGTACGGAACTCGCCGCCGTCGGCGGTTTTGCGGTCGCCGTAATAAACGGGGAAGTCGCCGTAGCCGAAACGATAGCCGGAGAACGCGGTCATGCCCCATTGCGGTATCGGTTGTTCGAGCGAAAAATCGAACCGGCTGTTGCCGAACGAACCTTCCTGATTCGTACCGCGCGAACGCAGGTTGAGGTCGAACTGACCCTCGGCCGCGAGACGTTGGCCGAGCGCGATATCGCGTTCGCGTTCGGCGGCGAACAACAGTGGAAAATGCTGGTTCACACTCTGGAGTACATCATCGAGCGCAAGCGGCGTGCTCGAAAGATTGACGGGCGAAGGCGGCGCGGGAAGTTCCGCCACGGCAGGAAGCGCAGCGAGTGTCGGCAGGGCAATCGACGTTTTCAAACCGGCTGCGGGTGGCATCGGCGATTGCACGCTCGCACAACCGCAAGCGATGGCAATGGCCCCAACAACCAGCCCGTGCGTCCGTGCCATCGTGAGCATTCCTAACGAACGGGACCGAGTGTAGATGGCTTTTTCAAAGTTTCCGGAGCGCGAATCGGCGGGAAACCGTTGAGAACGCGCCAGAGTTCCCAACCGAGCGTCACTTGTTGCAATATCACCCAGCCATGTGCCCGAACGCCTTGCCGGAGGAGTTCTTCATTGGGCCAGGGTCGGTCGTTTGGATCGGGTTCGACGAGAATCCGAAACTGTCCGCTGTCGTTGGCCGTCGGATCGACGAGGAACACTCGCCCACCGAAAGTTCCGGCGGCGGCATCCGGGTAGGCGACGAATTGAATTGCCGGCCAACCCTCGAACTGGAGTCGAACCAAATCTCCCTTGATAACTAGTGGCAAATCGTTTCCGTCGATCAGCAGTTCGGCGACAATACCGGGGCGATTGTCGGGCGTCAACGTGGAATGTCGCCAGCCGATCGCGCCGCCCGCCGCAACGGTGACGGGTACATCGGCGGTGACATCAGAAGGTTTGATGTCGGGAACGATCGTTGCGAGTGGCGTGCCATTCGAGACGAAAATACCGCCCTGTTCGGCGTTCGCCAGAATGCGAAAGATCGTGCCATCGCACGGCGAATCGACGTACTGCGCCCGTTGCCGCGCGATTTGCACTTGCATGTTCAGGAGGTCGCGATCCGCCGCCGCGACTTCGGCATCGGCCTTTTTTCGCACCGCATTTTCGGAGTTGATCGACGCATCGGTGTCGGCCTGAATCCGCCTCGTCGTATCTTGTGCGGCCTTCACTTCTTGCTCGCCGAGACTGACGCGGGAGATGCCCGCCTTGACGTTCGCTTTCGCCGAGACGAAGTTCCGATTCGCGATTTCGAGTTCCGCCCGCGAGCCGACTTTCTCTTTGAAAAGCTCTTCCGCACGTGTGGCCGCAAACTCGGCTTGTTCCAATGCGGCCTTTTGCGAAATGAGCTCCTGTTGAAATGTCTGCAACCGTTCTTGTTGAATCGCGATAAAAGTTTTCGCAATGTCGAGCGATAACTTCTGCGAGATTCTCAGATTCCCGATACGCGAATCGATCTCGCGAACGCGCCCTGCGGCTGCGGTCACGCGGTTGACGACGGCGGCCTCCATTTCGATCAATCGCAGCTCGAGGTTCGGGTCGTTATCGACGAGTTCGAGAATCCGCTGCCCCGCTTTGACGCGGTCGCCTTCCATGACCAGAATGCGATTGACGCGGCCCGTGATCGGCGAAGAGACGAACTGCAACCGATAGATCGGGTTGAACGCGACGGCACGCCCGGTGCCGTGTACGGTCTGTACCCACGGCGTAAAAATCAAGACGAACGGCAATACGAGAATGCAGGCGAAGACGGTCCGGGACAGCCACAGAATGTAGCGAGGCGTGATTGCCTCGCTCATCGCATTCGTCGAAGCAGGATGTTCCAAAGTGTTCATGAAAACTCCTGCGAGGTTACGGGTGTTCGTTCGAGCCGAATCTGCCGATCCATTCGCTGGGCCACATCGTCGATGTGCGTGATGACGAGCAATGTCCACGGTGCGTCTTTGTCTTGGATGACCGCCCAGACCCGGTCGCGAATTTCGCGATCCATATTGTCTAGGGTCTCATCGAGGACGAGGAATCGCGGGCGTCCCGCAATCGCACGCGCCAACACGACCCGCTCGGCGGCACCCAGCGAAAGCGGATTGCCACCCGCCGTAAGATGCGTGTGAATGCCCCGAGGAAACGCGAGAATCGCTTCGAGGGCATCGACCGAGTCGAGTGCGTTTCGCGCGTCGGCCAACGTGACATCGGCTCGCCCGACGCAGACATTTTCGAGAATCGTACCCTCGAAGATTTCGACGCCTTTCACAATCGCGATCTGCTTCCGTAACGCATCCAATTTGAGATCGCGAACGTCGATGCCATCGATTTTCACCCAACCCGATTGTGGCGTTCGCATTCCGAATAGCAAATCGACGAGCGTACTTTTCCCGGCTCCATTTTGGCCGACGATGGCCACCCGCTCTCCCGGTGCGATGGCGAACGACAAATCGTGAATGACAGCGTATTGCGCGTCGGTGTGCGCGAACGTCAAGTCGCGGACTTCGAGTTTCGCGCCGTGCATATCGCCCTCGTGCGGGCTGATCCCGTCGTGTTCGACCGGCAGGTCGAGCATGTGGCCCACTTTATCGACGGCCGCGAGCAGGTCGTAATAACTTTCGAGATGTTTGCCGAACTTCGCAAACGAGGCCACGACGAGCGTGACGATCATCTCTGCCGCAACGAGTTGCCCGAGTGTGAGTTGCCCGTGGATGACCATGTAGCCACCGAGTCCCAGAAGTGTCGTGCTGGCAAACACCTGGAGAAACAGTGCGAAACCGATCTGCCGCAACAACACGTGAAATTGCGAGGCCCGCGCGGCGAGGTAATCTCGAGTGAGTTGATCGGCACGCGCTTTCGCGAACTCCGGCCCGCCGCTGAGCTTGAACGCGATCGGGTTGCGGGCGATCTCTTCCATCCATCCGGCGACGGCATACTTCGACCGCGATTCGCGTAACGCCCGACCGACGGCCCCGCGCCCGAGTACGAACGTCATGAACAGCAGCCCCACGATCAGCACCGCATCGAATGCGAGCAACAGCGGGTGATAGAACGCGAGCAAGGTCAGCCCGATCATCACTTGTAGAAACAACGACACGCCATCCATCAACAGCGTGGAGGCGGATTTTTGAATCGTCAGAATGTCGAAGAATCGGTTCACTAACTCGGGGCCGTATTGTTGGTCGAACGCCTTGAGTTCCGCGCGCGGTAAACGATCCGCGAGTGTCGCCACCACCCGAACGAACACGCGCCGCTGGATGTACTCGACGACAATCTGTTGCAATAGCTGCAAGAGCGCGGAGATCACGAGGCAGACGAGTAGGGCCACGCAAAGAGCGAGAAGTTGTTGAACGAGGTTCGAGAACGCCGCCGTGTTGACGACCGCCATTGCGGTGATCGGCACCGCCAGATTCAACACGCCGACGCCGATGGCATACACGAGCACCATCCCCAACTCGCGGCGTTCCGGCTTCAGATAATCGAGCAGTCGCGCGAATGGCGTCAGATGATCGGTGGTTGCACTCATGTTGGGAAGAACCTTCGGTCGGCGGATGCATCTCGCATTATTCGATACTAATTTTTTAAGAATGGGGAATGAAGTCTGCCACAACGAGAGTTCCTGGGATCGGTCGATTCGTTATCATCATCCGATCGAGAGTGACACGAAACGCGAGAATCGCTAGTTTCGATAGATGCAGGTTCTTTACCGATCCCGGGATGATCCCGGGATTCCAGAACGGCGCAGGAAACGGTTGCATCCGACGATCCGGTCGTGATATGCTAACAGTCCTACCCCACCGTCGCTTTAATATCATTCCGTGGGTCTGCGATGCACCTTCACCCTCATGCGTTCCACGATTACGCGCCGACGATCCGCGAAGGGTTGACGCTGGCGACGCGGCGCAACGTCCTGAAAGCCGGGCTTGCGGGTGTCGCGGGGCTGTCGCTGCCCGCACTGTTGCAGCAGCGCGCCATCGCGAAATCGGCGGCCTCCAAGGGCAAGAGCGTCATTCTCCTTTGGATGACCGGCGGACCGAGCCAGATCGATACCTTCGACCCGAAACCGAACCGCCCGATCGAGAATCGCGGCCCGTTCGGCACCATCGCGACGAAACTGCCCGGCGTGCGGCTCTGCGAACATCTGCCGAAACTCGCGGGTATCCTCGACCTGTGTACGATCATTCGATCCGTCGATTGCCGTCACAGTAACCACACGCCGAACACAGTCATGATGACGGCGAACCACCTCGCCGAACCGCGCACGAACCCCGACGCACACACTTACCCCGCGATTGCTTCGCTGGTGTCGAAGTTTCACGGCCCGAACCACATGGCCGCCCCTGCCTACGCGGCATTCGCCAAGGCTCGTTCGCATATCGCGTTCGGTGGGATGGCGGGGAAACAGTACGATCCCTTCCTGGCGAACGATGCCGCCAAACTGCCGATCTACAACGACATCGGCAAGGATTCGGGCAAAGTGTCGGGTGGGAAGATGTTCGAGTTACCCGTCGGAATCTCCCCGGATCGCCTCGACGAACGGCAGCAATTACTCAAAAACTTCGACCGCTTACGTGCGGACATCGACCAGTCGGGTTCGATGGACGCACTCGGGAAATACGGTCGTTCGGTCGTCGAAATGCTGACCTCCGGCCGCGTACGCGATGCGCTCGACCCTGCCAAGGTTCCGCAGGCCACACGCGAAAAGTACGGCTATCATTTGTGGTGTCAGCAAGCCTTGATGGCGCGACGTTTGGTCGAAGCCGGTACCGCGTTCGTTACACTCGACCTGAGCTATCACTCGGCGTCGGGCACCTGGGACAATCACGGCGACAACATTCCACCGTACGGGGGAATTCAACGGGGATTAGGGCCGCTGCTGCCGTTGTTCGATCACCTGTTCACGACGCTGATTGCCGATTTACGCGAACGCGATTTGCTCGAATCGACGCTGGTTATCGCGATGGGCGAGTTCGGCCGCACACCCCAAGTCGGCACGCAGGGCAGCACCGATGGCCGCAACCACTGGCCGTACGTGATGTCGATGTTGCTGGCCGGTGGCGGGTTGAAACACGGCCAAGTGATCGGCAGTACCGACAAAGACGGCGGGCAGATTCAGGAACGCCCCGTGTCGCCCGGCGACTTGGCAGCCACGATCTACCAACACTTCGGCATGTCGCCCGATTTAACGTACCCCGATCCATCGGGGCGACCGCACAACCTACTACCGAACGGCGGCGAGCCAATCCGCGAACTGTTTTGAAAATGGGAAACCTACCCCGCCACCTCATCACTTTGCACAATGACGGGAACGAACTCGAGGCACTTGGGAGTAGCGAATCATGGCCGAGCGAATTGTGATGCGGACCGGCGAGGCGCTCGTCGAGGGGGCGCTCGACTATTTGTGTGCGGAGCCGGAGGTGGTGATCGGCGAACTCGATGGCCCCGTCGGCCATGCCTTCGCGACGTTACTCGGCGATCAAGTGAAGGGGCACACGAAGGTGTTTGCCATTCTCAATAGCGATGTCCAAGTCCGGCCGGCGACGCTGATGGTGAGCAAAGTGACCGTCAAAGACGCCCGCTATACGAACATCCTAATGGGTACGGTGCAAGCGGCGATTGCGAATGGCGTGCTCGATGCCGTGCGTGCGGGCGATATTCCGAAGGAGAAGGCGAACGACCTCGGCATCATCTATTCGGTCTGGCTCGACCCGTCGATTCTCGATGTCCCAACGGGTGAAGTCGATCATGCGGCTCTGTTCGCGGTCCATCGCGAAGCGACTGCGAAAGTGATTCGTAAAGCGATGCGACACGAACCGAGCATCGATTGGCTGCTCGAAAACCAGGACAAAGTCGAACACTTCTTCCACCAGCAAGGCGTCGAAGGGAAGATTTAAAATCACTAGCGCATTCGGTCGATATGCGAAAACACAGCTTCCCGCTCAAACGTGCGGCTCGAACCCCTGAGCCGAATCGCGACGAACCGCACGCCACACCCCACCGCTACTTGTCCTTCTTCTCCCGCTTCCCCTCGATGTCGAACTCCGAGTTCCTGGCCACGCCGAGAATCGGCGATCGCGCCGTCATGCCCAGCGAGACGAACAACCACGTCCGGGGTAATCTTGGACCAGCTCGAAGATAAGTCCTGACCGGCCGATCGATTTCCTCTCGGGATAAAAAAGTCGGTGTAAGCAACTCGGCTGGTGATCGACCTACTTACACCAGCGGCGGGAACGTGGCCGCTGAGTGTCGGGTTATTTACTCAAGGAGGTCGGTAATGCGAATCGGGCAATTCTTTCGGGGCTGGCGTTTGGGCGTTCTGGCCGTGGTCCTCACCGGGTTGGCCCTCGGGGCCGGGTCGGGCAGGGCTGGAGA
>JAYVXI010000170.1:0-15102 GCA_043785305.1 Limnoglobus sp.
CAGCGAATCGAATCGGCACGTTACTACCGCTATCGCAGACGTAACCTGCCGCCACCATTAAAGAACGAGCAAAAACGATAACGATACAGTAGAATTAAGGGGCACCCAGAATGACGGTCGTGTACTTGTTCGCGGCGGCGCGGGAGATTGCGGGTGCGGATCGCGTGGAACTCGCTCTGCCAGCCGGTGCCACCGTGGCCGATGTTCGCAAGGGACTGCGTACGGCGTTCCCTTTGCTTGCGTCGTTGTTGGCGCGCAGTGCGATTGCCGTGAACTGCGACATCGCCGACGATCATCGCGAGATCGTGCCGGGCGACGAGATAGCCGTCATCCCTCCAGTGAGTGGCGGTTGATAGAATACCCCTGCCACGATTGGCACACATCCGTTTGGAGGGGTTTCCGTGAAGCACGTTTTGTTCGTTGCGCTGTTCGCATTTGGTACGATCGCACTCGCGCAAGTGCCGCCGTTGCGCGGGCCGTTTCCCGGTAACCTCACCGCGCCGGGCCGCTTTCCGGGCGGGTTCGGCGGCGTGACTACCGATCAATTCTTTCGCTCGAACGTGTCGCTCGCCGCGAACCAACTACTATCGGAAATTCAATCGGTGCGTGCGGGCATCAGCCAGAGTAATGCGCCGTTCGCCACGAAACTCGCGTTGTCGCGGCAAGCCGACATCGCGGTGCGGGCCGCGCAGAATTTGACCCGGTTCGCCCAGGGAAACGCCGACCGCAACCAGTTGCTGGCCGCCGATCAGTCGGTCGATCAGAGCGTCGAACAGCTACTGCAAATGATCGCGCAATCGATGGTACCGCAACAAGGTTTGGCCGACGCGATCGCGCGTGCGCAATACGCGGACACGCAGTTGCACGCGGCAATGGGCGTGGAAGGTACCTCGCCCGACGACCAACTCGCCCGCCTGATTCGTTCGACTTCTGCGGTGATCGATCAGAGCGAACAACTGCGAGCGCTCGCGCAAAACTTGCTCGGTGGCGGCAATTTATACGAACGCCAACTGGACGTGGCGCTGCGTGGCTTCGGCACGCGATTGGACCGAATGCGGCGGAACCTCGATAGCGGCGGCACGGTGTTGCAAGCGGGGAACGATTACCAGTTGGCCGCCCAACAATGGGCGATTGTCACGCGAGGTTTGACGGCGGGTGTGAGATTGCATCCCGCACTACGACTGCAAGCCGCGCGCGTCGATGGCTTGTTTCAAAGCCTCGGCGAGCAACTTCAACAAAGCGGCAACCCCGGAACGCTGCCGCTGCCGAACCCCGGCTTCGGCTTCACGCAACGAGGCATTTTCGCCGTCGGTGCGGGCGAAGGCGGCGGGCCACGGGTTCGCGTTTACTCGGATTTGCGCGGCGCACCGCTGTTCGATTTCTTCGCCTACGATCAAAACTTTCGTGGCGGCGTTCGCGTCGCCGTGGCCGATATTAATGGCGATGGCATCCCGGACATTATCACCGCGCCGGGCGGCGCGCCACCGGGCACGATCGGGATGCCGCCGCTCGTTCGCGTATTCGATGGGCGGACGATGCGGCTCGCCTCCGAGTTCCTGGCGTACGACCGCAACTGGACGGGCGGCGTGTTCGTTGCGGCATCGGACATGCAGCGAAATGGCCGCGCGATTGTCGTGACGGGTGGCGATGTTGGGGCCGGTCCGCACGTGCGTGCCTTCGATATTTCCACGGGGAAGGAACTCGATAGTTTCTTCGCGTACGACCAAAACTATCGCGGTGGCGTGCGGGTCGCGATCGGCGATGTGGACGGCGACGGCTTGCCGGACATCGTCACCGCGCCCGGCCCGCAGCACGAGCCGCGCATCCGCGTGTTCAGCGGGAATAACCGCCGTATTCTCGCCGATTTCCTCGCCTACGACCGCAATTGGACGGGCGGTTGTTTCGTGTCGACGGCGGACATCACGAAGAACGGCCGAGCGGAAATCCTCGTCGGTTCGGATGTCGGCGGGCCGGGTGTCGTGCGGGTGTTCGACGCGCTACAAGGGAAAATGATCCGCGAAATCGTACCGTATCCAGCGAAGTTCCGCGGCGGCATCCGCGTGGCGGCCCACGATGTCGACGGCGATGGCATCCTCGATGTGATCTGCGCCCCAGGGCCGGATTTCGCCGCACCCGTCCGCGTCTTCAGCGGCGTGAACGCGAAGCCCCTCGGCGAGTTCTTTCCCTTTGAAGTCAACTTCGGCGGCGGCGCATTCGTCGGCGGAAAGTGATTTTTTGACCTCCAAAATCGACGTAAGTCACAATTGCGGAGGCTCCAAAACCGTTTTTTTGGGCGTTTTTTCGTCTCAAAACGGCACTTTTCGATCGCAAATCGCCGATCTGTTTCGAGGTATTTTGCCGTAACTTGAACTCATTTTGTGGGTTACGTCGATGGCCATACCATTGGCACACGCCGCAAGTGGCGATCAAAAATCGACCGAGCACGACACAAAATCGACCGAGTACGACACGAAATCGACCGAGTGCGACAATTCTATGTCATTTGGAGACACTTTTAGGTATGTCTGCGCACGTCGCATAATTCCGACTTAGGTCAGATCGCCTTGGATTTTTTGACAGTTGGTTTTCGTATGGGTGAGGCCAAATCGGGATTCGTTTCGCCGCGCTGCGGGGGCCATTCGTTTAACCTTTCACAGTCGTGGATATGAAATATTATACTGAACATTTGACAGCTTCTATTTTGCACGGGAGTGTTCATCGGTCAACTGGAGTGAGAGGTGTTATCGTGGCAATATCATTGCGGAAACAGCGGTTGCGCGAACGAGCGGCGGAAATGAAAGCGGCGGGGTCGTCTTGGGAAACGATTGCAACTGCTCTGCAACGGACAGTGCAAACGGTGAAGAAGTGGCCGCGCGTTTACGCGAACGAGTGGCAGGAATTGTTCGGCAAGTTTGAGAAACAGTTTCTCGACGAAGCGGCAGCCGAGTCGGTGTTGGCACTGCGAAAACAGCTTCGCGGCGAAGAATCCGCAGTGAGCATTCGCGCCAGCGATAAGCTCATTCGGTATCGAATCTCGCGGGCAAAATCGACCACCCCGACGGCAAACGTGGTGCCGAGTGCCGAGGAACGCGATCTTCAGTTTGCGAAGGAGTTGGAAGAGGAATCGCGACGAGCCGCTACGGCCCAGGTGGCGTCTGAGTTTCAACGGGATCCGACGAACATCGAGGCGGCATGAGCGTCACGCCGCCCATTGGACCGCGGAGAGTGATCCGTCAGGTTGCTTGCTTTACGCACCCCCGATCGTATTACAATTGTGATTCTGTAACAATTTCACTGCTGTGTGGTGTTGCCATGGTGCTTCCGCTCCGCCGTCGGTCGTTGGGGTTCACACTCATCGAACTCCTCGTGGTGATCGCGATTATCGCCGTCCTAATTGGGCTGTTGCTGCCTGCGGTACAGAAGGTGCGCGGGGCGGCGCGACGGGCCGAGTGCCAGAACAATCTGCGGCAAATCGGCCTAGCCGTTCACGGGTGTTACGACGCGACGAACGGGAAGTTTTTCTTGCACCATCCGTACGATGCCGACGTCGCTTCCAATACGGTGCATACGAATTCGTTCGCGGAAATTTACTGGGAAGACAAGCTGATGCCGTTCATCGGCGGCACCCAGGAAGCGAACGAAAGCCTCTCGAAAAATGGCATCATCCTACCGAGTGAAAAAATCTACCGCTGCCCAAACGACCTTTCCGAACGCAAGCCATTCGTCGACCCGGACACGGGTGGAATTGATGGCGTCGAGAACCGCACCAGCTACCTCATGAACTCGCTTCTCAGCCACAAGAGCCGACGTTACGGGCAATGGAACCTCATGCGGTTCGTAAACGAAGTCGGGACTTCGCAGTTCGTCTGTTTCTCCGAACGCAACGCCAACGCATTCAATGCCTTGAGCGGTGAAGACCCCCGGCAAGACGATTACGACATCTGGCTCGGCACGGGTATCATCAAGCCGTGGATCGCGCACGAACGCCACACGACCGTGGCGAATTATCTCTACCTCGATGGCCACGTCGCGACGCTCAAATGGGACGCCGCCATCGTCGATATGTATCCGGACAAGCAGGTTCTCGACTACGACGCGAGCTACCCATGAGCCGCATACGCACGTCGATAATCGGTCTGCTGTTCGCGGCAATTGCAGGCTGTGGTACGGCACCCGATTCTACGAATGGAACCGGCGCGAAAGCCGCAACATTGCGTTACTTTCAAGCACTCATTCAGCAAGATTTCGCCGAAGCCTATGCGGCACTCGCTCCTGAATCGAAAGCGAAGGTCACTCCGGAACAGTTCGCCAAACTCGCGAAGGAATACCTGCGCGGGCTTGGTTTTGAAGCGAAAACCGTACACATTCACACGTGCGACGAGCACGCTGCGGAAGCAGTTGCCAATGTCTGGCTTTCGGGAGCAGGCAGGCACCGCCATAGTTTCAAAGACACCATCACGCTCCACCGCGACGCCACCGGTTGGGCCGTTGTGCTTCCCGCGAAATTCGGCAAGTCGCGGTGACAGCATCTCACTCGGCGGTTGGAATCGTCGCTTTCATGTAATGGTGCCACGCAAATATGGCGGCGGCCCCTCGGTGCGGTCGCCAGGCTTCGCCGATCGCCCGCAGCTGTTTCTCGGTGGGCCGCTCCGGCAATTGCAGGATGTGGCCGACGTCGATTTGCACCGCCAGATCGCCGGCGGGCCAGATGTCGGGGCGGCCTTCGGCGAACAGAAGATAGATCTCCGCCGACCAACGCCCGATGCCTTTCACCTTCGTGAGCAGTGTAATTGCGTCTTCGTCGTCTGCGGGCAGCGCATCCAAAGGGAGTTCGCCCGCAATTAAATGTTCGGCCAAGCTGCGTGCGTAACCCTGTTTCTGGCGAGACAAGCCACAGGCACGAAGTTCGTCGAACGTTGCCGCCACGACCGTTTGCGGATCGGTGACATCGCCTAACGCAGCCTCCAATTTTTTCCAGACCGCATCGGCCGCCTTGAAGCTCACCTGCTGACCGACGATCGTTCGCAACAGCGTCGCATAACCGGGCGCACGAACGCGCGGCTCGGGATAACCCATCTGCGCAATCGCGATGCCAAACCGCGGCTCGATCGTTGTCAGCGCATCGAGCGAAACGCGAATCTGCGCAGCAGACAATCCCATCGGTGTTTCCTTCCTTCATCCTTCATATTTCACCCTTCAACCTTGTTCATGCGGCGACTTTCACGTCGCTCGCTTCATCGGGCCAATCGTCAATGCGTGTGGCGACTTGTTTGCTCACGCCACTTTCTTGCATGGTGACTCCATGTAGGACGTCGGCCATGACCATCGTTCGCTTTTTGTGCGTGATGATGATGAACTGCGAGGTACTGCGGAAGTCCTTGATGACCTCGGCGAGTCTCGCGGTGTTGGCCTCGTCGAGTGCGGCATCGACTTCGTCGAGCAAGCAGAATGGACTCGGTTTGCTGCGAAACATGGCCAATAACAGCGCCACCGCCGTTAGCGTTTTCTCGCCGCCGGACAACAGCGAGATGCTGCGCAGTTCCTTCCCCGGCGGTCTCGCAGTGATCTCGATACCCGTTTCGAGGACGTCCGTCGGGTCTTCGAGGACGATGTCCGCCATGCCGCCGCCGAAGAGTTTGCGGAACAAGTCTTGAAAGTGGACACGTACGACATTGAGAGTATCGTTGAATAACTTGCGGCTATCGACGTTAATCTTCTCGATGATCTCCAATAGCGATTTCGCCGCCCCCATGAGATCGTCATAGTCTTTGCGGATCGATTTCTCGCGGGTTTCTTCAATGTGTAATTGCTCGAGCGCTTCGAGGTTGACGCTGCCGAGTTTCGCGATCTTTCGCTTCAGTTCTTCGATGTCATCTTGCGCATCGTCCCCGACGATGGCGTGTGGCTGTTCCGGATTACTCGCCAGTTGTGCGGCGAGATCGATCTGGTAATCGTCCTGAATGCGGGCCGCAATCGTGTCGCGTCGGTTGCGCAAATCGCGCACCGTCAGTTCGTGCGCGTGGGCGTGGTCTTGCTGTTGTTTCCACGAATCGCGTACGTTGCGAAGTTCGCTTTGCACGGAATCTCGCTGCGTGCGAAGCGTATCGCGGCGTGCCGCCCACTCGCGGACGCTCGCTTGCTGTACGTCTTTCTCCGCGTACGCCACCGCCGCCGAGGCCGTCGCCCGCAGGATCGCCAATTGGTTTTCCGTCTGTCGGCACCGCGCACTGCGTTCGGTATTTGCAATGTTCAGCGCATCGATTTTGCGTTGCCGCAACTCACCCGCCAACTCGTGGCTGCGTGCCTGTAGCCCCGCTAACTGTTGCTTCACGCGAGTCAGTGACACCTGGGTGGCAGTGTCCGCCGCTTGCCGTTGTTCGCGCTCCTTTTCCGATGCCCGTTGTTGCGCATCCGCATTCTCCAAACGCAACTTCACCGCCAATGCCACTTGGTCGGCTTCCTGTGCCTGAAACAGCGCGGCTTGCCACGACTTTTCCGCTTTCTGAATCTCCCCCGAAAGGATCATCGACTCGCTATTTACCAACTCCGCCAACTCGGTTAACCGCGACTGCTTCTGTTGCTGTTCGACGATCCGTTCGCGCAAGTTTCCCGCCTCGCCGGCATGTGCGCCGATCTCCGCTTCGCGTCCGCCGATCGGCGCATCGAGCGCATCGGCCCGGTAGCGAAACTGCGTCTGTTCGCCTTCAATTGCAGCGATTCGCACGTCCATCGTGGCAATTTGAATCCGCAATTCGCGCAGTTCGCTCTTCCGCGAAAGGATGCCACTTTCGCCTCGTGGCGGGCCGACGACAATCGTGCCATCGGGTTCGAGGAGTTCCCCCGTTCGCGTGACAATGCGGTGTCGCGGATGGTCGAACAACAGCCTTCGCGCGTGCGCCAAATCGACGGCTAACAGCACGTTGCCGAGCAACCGTTCGGGTAGCCCGATGAGGTCCGGGTGCTCGAACGAGACGACGTGTAACAGCGATTCGGGTAGCGGAGTGACATCGCGTTGTCGGTCGATATTGAAGAGTGGCACGAACCCGACGCGGCCGGGTAGCGTGCCGAGTTCGATGAGGATGTTGTCGATGTCCGTTCCGGCCCGCAACACGAACCGCTGCGCGGCATCGCCGAGGACGATATCGACGAGCGGCGCGACGTGGCCGGGTACGGTGAGCAGGTCCGCGACGAGGCCGAGAATCGCGGGCGTTTGCCGGCGCGACGCCAGCACCGCACGCACTCCCGCGCCGATACCTTCGAGGTTTTTCTCGAGGCCGTCGAGCACTTCCGCACGGCCCCGCGAGGCACTGCGGCGCTCGCGCAGATCGTCCAGTTCCGGTTGCAGCGTCTCGGCTTGTCGGCGCAATTCCGCCTGCTTTTGCAGCAATTCTTGAAGTGCCCGCTTCGCGGCAGCCAGCTTCTGCTGCACGTCCGCATCGCTCTGCGAAAGGTCCGCCAGCACGCGGCCGATCGCCTCCGCTTCGGCGCTCGCTCGCTCGCCTTCGGCACGCTTTTTCGTCCGTTCGCGTTGCAATCGCTCGACTTGCGAGCCTGTCATTTGCGCGGTCGAATGCCACTGGGCAGCGCGGCCCACGAGCGCGAATTGCTCTTCGCGGTCGGCTTGCATCTGCTTCCCGATTTGCGCCAGTGCGGCGATTACCGCGTTCAGCGCCGTGGCTGCATCGTCGGCGCGTTGCTGCTCCGCGCGCACGAGTTCCGCCGCCTGTGTGGCTTCGTCGGTCGCCTTTGCGGTTTCGGTTTCCAGTGTGCGCAAACGGACCATCAGCGCGATCCGCTGCTGCCCCGTCCGCAACAATTCCGCGTCGTGGTTTGCGGCCTGTTCGCGCTGCGATTTCACCGCGGCCTCGAACTCCGCAATCTGCTGTCGGGCTTCGCTCAGCCGCTTCTCGTGTTCGCGCAATGCATCGTCGGCGCGGGCGTAATCCGAATCGAGTTTGCCGACTGTCGTCTCGCCGGTTGCGGTTTGCATCGTGGCATCGGCGACCTCCACCCGCAACTTCGCCAGCAACGCTTCTTGGTACGCCACCGTCTCGGCGAGTTCGCGATATTCGCTTAAACCCAAGGCGATTCGCTGCGTACGCAGTTGCGCGTGATACTCTTGATACTTCTGCGCCTTGGCCGCCTGTGCGTTCAAAGTGCGAACGGTCTTTTCCAGTTCTTGCAACAAATCGCGGACGCGGTGCAGGTCTGCATCTACTTTTTCGAGCTTGCGCAAACACTCGATCTTTTTCGATTTGAAGCGACTAATCCCCGCCGCTTCCTCGAAGATTTGCCGACGATCTTTCGTCGAAGCGACGAGCAACGCATCGACGCGGCCTTGCTCGATAATGCTGTACGCGCCCTGTCCCGCGCCGCTGCCGAGGAACATTTCCTTGATGTCTTTGAGCCGCGAAAGTGTACCGTTGATGAGGTACTCGCCCTGGCCGTCGCGGTAGACGCGGCGCGTCAGTTGGACTTCATCACCATCGAATTGGAGTTGGCGTTTCGAGTTGTCGAAGGTCATCGTCACCTCGGCCATGCCGAGGCTTTTGCGCGTACTGGAGCCGTTGAAAATCACGTCGGCCATCTCGCCGCCGCGTAGGCTCTTCGCCGACTGTTCGCCGAGAATCCACTTGACGGCATCGACGATGTTCGATTTGCCGCTGCCGTTGGGGCCGACGACCGCCGTCACGCCCGGCGCAAAATCGAACCGCGTCTTGTCGGCGAACGACTTAAAGCCAATCAACTCCAAACGCTTGAGCATATCCGCACCCCAACCGACCGCCGGTTAATCCTCATCATCGGCATAATCGGCAATGAAAGTTGCGGAAATCGCAGGTGCATTTGGCACGTTTGCCACGGCTGAAACACCGTAGGCGCTGTCAACCTTTGCGCGCATCCATAAATTAGTCGTGAAAGTTACTTTTTGCAAAGCTCCGGCCTCCGGTCGCGGGCTTCCCCATTGCGGAGACGAACGTCCATGGCTGTGAAAGTCGGTATCAACGGTTTCGGTCGCATCGGTCGATTGGTGTTCCGGGCGCTCGTCGAACAAGGCCTCCTCGGTAAAGAAATCGACATCGTGGCCGTCAACGATCTCGTCCCCGCAGACAACCTCGCCTACTTGGTGAAGTACGATTCCACGCAAGGGAAATTCAACGGCTCCGTCCACAGCGAAAAGTCGTCGCCGTCCCTCGCCGAGGACGATGTCCTCGTCGTCAACGGGCACCGAATCCAGTGCCTGGCTGTGAAGGAAGGCCCGACGGCGATCCCGTGGGCCAAGCTCGGCGTCGATTACGTCATCGAATCGACGGGGCTGTTCACCGATGCCGACAAGGCGCAAGGGCACATCACCGCCGGGGCGAAGAAAGTCATCATCTCCGCACCTGCCAAGGGCGAAGACCTGACGATCGTGATGGGCGTCAACAACGAAAAATACGACCCGAAAACGCACCACATCATCAGCAACGCGAGTTGCACGACGAACTGCCTCGCGCCGGTCGTTCACGTGTTGTTGAAGGAAGGCTTCGGGATCGACGAAGGCCTGATGACGACGGTTCATAGCTACACTGCCACGCAAAAGACGGTCGATGCGCCGAGCAAGAAGGACTGGAAAGGTGGCCGTAGCGCCGCAATCAACATCATCCCGAGCGCAACCGGTGCCGCACGAGCCGTCGCGCTGGTGCTGCCCGAACTGAAGGGTAAACTCACCGGCATGGCGTTCCGCGTACCCACGCCGACCGTCTCGGTGGTCGACCTCACCGTGAAGACCGTCAAGGCGACGAGCTATAAGGAAATTTGCGAAGCGATGAAGCGTGCCAGCGAAACGTACATGAAGGGCATCCTCGCCTACACGACCGACGAAGTCGTGAGCAGCGACTTCATTCACGACAACCACAGCAGTATCTTCGATGCGGGTAGCGGCATCGAGTTGAACAGCAAGTTCTTCAAGTTGATTAGCTGGTACGATAACGAGTGGGGCTACAGCAACCGCTGCGTGGACTTGTTGAAGTTCATGATCGCAAAGGGATAGTCCATCTCAGAATGGTAGAACGGTCGCTACAGGATCGACGACCCCGAACACGACGTTCGGGGTTTTTGTTTGGCAATCGCGACACGATTGCGTTTGAATATCCGGTCGGATGAATAAACTCTCTGTGAAGTGCAACGATTCACCGATAATGAGGTACGCCGATGGCGAAAATTAAGGCAGTCGATGCGGCCGATTATATCGAGCCTGGAACGAGTTTGCGCATTCTTGTTGCTTGGTTCGTTTCCGGTTTTTCTACTTTCATTTTAACGATTTTAACTTACGGTATCGGTCTGATCGTGGCTCTGGTCGCGTCGATAATCTACATGATTCTATATTACATTCGGCAGAGCATTGCAGAGGCGAACATCAAGGGTTCTGCCCTGCGAGTTGGACCGAAACAGTTTCCAGACATCTATGAAATGGCCGAGGATATCGCCGAATCGCTAGATATCGATCTGCCCGATGTGTACATCCTCGAATCGAACACGCAGAATGCCTTCGCGATCAAGCACGGCGGGAAGCGGTTTGTGATCCTCGTCGACGACGTGATCCACGGTTGCCAGATGACGCAAAACATGGACACGCTACGGTTCATCCTGGCACGCGAAATGGCGCATCATGCGCTCGGTCATACAACGCTGATTCGCTCGCGATTGCGTGCGGTGTATAAGCCGTTGTCGCGTCTGGACGAACTTTCGTGCGATGCCGTGGCGGCGGCTGTGGTAGGCAAAGAGGCGGCCGCCGACGCATTGACGCTGCTACTCGTCGGCCCGCACCTCTACTCGCAAGTGAACCGACCGTCGCTCGAACGGCAGTCGATTCAGGTCGAAGAGAGCAAGTACACGAAGAAAGCCGAACGACCCTCCACACATCCACTCCTGCTACGCCGACTCGCACGGATGATCCCCGACGACGAAAGCGAAGCCGAAGTGGTCGACGATTAGCAGATTTTTATCGTTCCGGAATTTGGAGCGAGGTGGTGGGTGACGCACGCGCGCTCCGCTACGAAGACTGCGCGTCGCGGTTAATTCGCAAATGTCGGCGGGTCCGATGGTGGGCGGTATTCGGTGTAGAAGAAGCCGCGGACGGTGGGGCCTTCGCGGCTGTGGATGACTGGGCGATCCGCGTCGGGGTTCTGGATATTCATAATGAGCGTGGCGGTGTTTTCGAGCGGATAATTCGGGTCGTAGATGTGGATCGTAATGTCGCCACTCGCTTCGAACGTCTCGTAGGCATACGCGAGAACTTGGTGATTCTTGCCCATTTCCTTGGGGTGAAACGAGTGCGCTTTGACCAAGCCGAGTGCCACCGTTTGGCCGGCATCGAGCGAGGCACGGATGCGCGGCCATTCATTTTCAATCGTTAAATATGCAATGCCATCTTGAACTTTGACACCGCCGAAACTGCGACTGTTTCCGGGGCGACGCATCCAGTCGTAGTATTTCAACACGCCGAACGGCAGGTTGAAACTGTCGATGAGGCGATGGCAAAGGTAGCGAAAAACCGGTGGCGTGGCTTCGGGTGGCGGGGCGATGCGGAAGCGGTGCAGGTCCATTGCTGCGAACACCATTCCGCCGCAAACGCCGCCGTTCGCATCGCCGATCGGGATGCGACCGAGCGGTGTCGGAACCTCCAGCACCGGCGTCCCAGGTGGGAACCAGTTCGGGAACGCAAACCCGTTGCGAGACGGGACGAAATCGGGCACAGTCGCACTCGGCATGATGCGAACAATTGTACGAAGTGGCGGCGAATCGGCGGCTCGTTAAACGTACGCCTTCGCTTTCGCTTTGAATAAGGCGAGCAGTTTATTGGCTTGCGCGTCGTAGGCAGTGGGGCTTGGCCAGCTCGTTATTGGCGAGAGGATGTTCGATGGTACGCCGGGGCAGGTCGTTGGGATTTGCACGCGGAAGATCGGGTCGGTGACCATCGCCACATCGTTCAAGGCACCGCTGAGAGCGGCCTTCAACACGGCGCGCGTGTGTTCCAGCGAGATACGCGAACCGCTTCCGTTGAGGCCCGTATTCACGAGCCAAACGGGTACGTGTAATTGTTCGAGTTTCGCTTTCAAAAGTGCGGCATAGCGCTTCGGGGGCAGTGGCAGGAACGGCTTCGCGAAGCAGGTGCTGAACTCGGTGGTCGGCTCGGTGATGCCCGTTTCGGTGCCGGCGACTTTGGCCGTGTAGCCGAGCAGGAAATGCTCCATTGCCAGATCGGGACTGAGCCGCGACAGCGGTGGCAGCACGCCGAACGCATCGTAGGTCAGGAAGAAAATGTTCGTGGGGTGGCCGCCTCGGCCACTGAGTTCGCAACGCGGAATGAACTCGATCGGGTACGCCGCACGAGTGTTCTCGGTGTACTGCGTGCTGAAGAAATCGGGCACGCGCGAGATGGGGTCGATCGGCACGTTTTCGAGGACGCTACCGTAGCGCAGTGCATTCCAGATTTGCGGCTCGCCCCGCGCGCTGAGTTCGATCGTTTTCGCGTAACATCCCCCTTCCATGTTGAACACGCCGTCCGGACCCCAACCGTGTTCGTCGTCGCCGATCAGACGACGGTCGGGGTCGGCGGAGAGTGTCGTTTTCCCGGTGCCGGACAAGCCGAAGAACAGTGCCGTGTCGCCACTTTCGCCGATGTTCGCGGAGCAGTGCATCGGGAAGACGTCGCGCTGCGGCAGAAGGTAATTCAGCACGCTGAAGATCGACTTTTTGATTTCCCCGGCATAGTGCGTACCCGCAACGAGGACGAGTTTTTCCTCGAACGAGATCGCGACGCAGACTTCGGAATTCGTGCCATCGCGGGCGGGGTCGCAGTGGAAATCGCAAGCGTGCAAGATCGTCCACGGCTCGTCATCGGCCATCGAACCCGCAGCGGGTGTTCGCAGGAACAGACAGCGTGCGAACAGCGCGTGCCAGGCTTTCTCGGCGACGACGCGGAGCTTCAGTTGGTGACGCGGGTCGGCGGCGGCATAACCCTCGAAGGTGAACAACTCGCGGTTTTGCAAGTACGCACGGATTTGGTCGTGCAACCTCTGAAACGTCGCCGGTTCCATCGGTTGATTTGCGGTCCAATCGATCTGGTCGGCAACGCTCGCTTCCCGGACGAAGAACTTATCTTTCGGCGAACGTCCGGTGCGTAGTCCGGTGAGCGCGGCAAACGAACCGGCATCGGTCAGCATACCTTCGCCGCGCCGCACGGCGGCTTCGACGAGTGCCGACGACGACGCATTGGCATGAACCACACCGGGGTGCGAGATCCCCCATGAGGCAAAAGAAGCGATCGACATCGTGTCACTCCGAACGCGAACCGTAAAAACATTCGGTTCAGTATAGGAGGTCCATCATGCGAGAACCGAAGTGCGAAGCACTTGCCAGACGGCGGCGAGGAGATGGTGTGCCGGGAACGGCTTCTGCACGCACGCCACGCCGCGTGGGAGTTCCTTGGAATCGAGCGGATACTTCGAGAGCATGACGAAGCGGATGCCGTTGTCGATGGCACGGATACGCTCGATCAGGCGATGACCGCCACCGCCCGGCAAGACGCAATCGACGACGGCGGCATGGATCGCGCTGCGTTCGGATTTCAACAGCCGCAGGGCGTCGTCGAGCGACGCCGCAACCACGACGTTATAGCCGATCGCTTCGAGGCATTCCTTCGCCGCTTCGCGTGCGGCGGTGTCGGTGGTGGCCAGCAAGATCGTGTCGCCGGAACTGGCTACGGGGAGTTCGATCATCGGGTCGGTGTGATCGTCCGATGTCGGAATCGCGGGGAAATAAACGCGGGTGATCGAGCCGACATCGGGTTGCGATTCGACTTCGACGTGGCCGCGAAATTGCCGCACGATCTCGCGCACCGTGGCGAGCGCGGACGCAGTGCGGTTCTCCGTTTCAAACATCCGTACCATCGAATGATCGTCGGTATGCGTCCCCGTATCGGCGATCGTCAAACAGGCGTACGCACCGGCGGTCAGGTCTTCGGGCCAACCGCGACGCCCCGCACGAATCGTTACCGTATTCGTGCGGATTTCGAGCTGACCGCCCGATGTCATCGCATCGTGGGCACCGGCGACGAGGTTCATCGCGATCTGTTCGACGCGCGACGGTTCGACCCAGATCAACGGTAGCTCGTTCGCGAGGTGAAACTGACAGCGGATCGACGAACCAACGGTGGCTTGTACGAGGACTTCCAGCCCCGCCACGACGTGGCTGATATCGACGGCAGCGGGTTCGCTGCGGTTCGGTTCGGTGAACGCCAGCAAGCGCTTGCTGAGATTCGTCGCATAACGGACGGCGGCGCGAATCACTTCCGCATGGCTCCGCACCGGCTCGCATTCGGGCACCTGCTCGGCGATCAGTTCCGCATTCCCGCCGATCACGGACAGCACGTTGTGGAAGTCGTGAACGACTCCCGTCAGCATCCGCCCCAGCGTCTCGTAGGTTCGCGAACGGTCGTCGCTATCGTGCGTCGTTTCGCGTTCGCTCGCAATCGCTTTGGGTTCATTTTCCACGGTGCGAAAGACGAACACGATCGCGCCGCTGGCGTCGGCGCTCGCCGAAGCGATGACGGGAATCCGCCGGTTGGACTTCGTGCGGCGCACGGTGGCGACATCGCGAATGCGGGTGCCGATGCGGGTTTCGGCGAGGAAGCGATGATGCTCCATCTGCAAGTCGGCGGGCAAGAACGGCGGTAAATTCCCAACGACTTCCTCGGACGTCCACCCGAACAGTGCCGCGGCCGCCGCCGACCAAAACCGCACGTGGCCATCGTTGCCGATGGCTACAATCGCCATCGGCACGACAGCAATAATATCTTCGAGAATCGCACCGTTCGCGAGCGCATCCCACGGGATCGCCTCGTACGGGATCCGCAGCGTCGGGTCTTCTTGCGCCAAGCGGCGCGGTTGCGGCCAACTGTTCTCGATGGGCGTATCGGACTGGAATCGCGTCTCGAATACCTCCATTGGCATCGCGAGTTCGTCGGTCCGCTCGCACGGATCGGACGCCAGATCCGCCATGAGGAAATCGATGTCGATAGCATCGTCGAGATAGCGAGTCGTCATGGACGTGAACTCCCGT